>CAZMWZ010000089.1:0-7991 GCA_964570045.1 uncultured Spirochaetaceae bacterium | reverse complement strand
GGGGCCCGTCAACCTCATGGTCCTGAGCTGGACCGGCATCGGCGGGATCCAGTTCACTGAGGCGGCCAGCAGCGAGACGATGGGCTACCTGATCGTGACCGAGGAGATCGATCTGGAGATCGGCCTCCCCGTGCTGCCCTGGTTCATGCCGGTGTTCTACGACGGCTATCAGGTCATGGGTAACGTGGGGCCGGGGAAGCCCTTCCAGGACTTCTTCTCCTACACGCCGGTCATCGGGGTGCGCTTCGTTTTCGGTAAGTTCTATTGAGGCGCGCCGGGCCGCCTCGACAGCCTTGAGTCTTGCTGTTATACTCTGCCACCTATCCAGCTTTGACCCCCTGGAGGCCTGCCGATGAACTTCTCATGGTCCATCTTCATCGATCTGGGGCTGATCGCCGCGGCCCTCCTGGTGGCCACCTACATCCGGGCCAGGGTGCCCTTCTTCCAGCGTTTCCTGATCCCTAACGCCCTCACCGCCGGGTTCATTCTGCTTCCCCTGTACAACTGGGTACTGCCCCTGCTGGGCTGGACCAACGCCGGCCTGGGCAACGTGGTGTTCCACCTGCTGAACATCTCCTTCGTGGCCATGAGCCTGCGGGAGGGCTCGGCCAAAGGGGCGGGCAAGCGCATCTTCTCCTCGGCGGTCATGACCATCACCCAGTACACCTTCCAGGCGATCATCGGCTTCGGCTTGACCTTCCTGTTCATCGCCACCATCCTGCCGCGCCTGTTCCCCAGCTTCGGGTTCCTGCTGGCGCTGGGCTACGGGTTGGGACCGGGCCAGGCCTACGCCATCGGTCACGGCTGGGAGGCCATGGGCTTCAAAGGGGGCGGCAACCTGGGGCTGGTGTTCGCCGCCCTGGGCTACCTGTGGGGCTGCTTCGGAGGGATCTACCTGATCTGGCTGGCGCGCAAACGCGGCTGGATGGACGTGAAGAAGATCGACTCCATCAACCAGAAGCGCATCCGCCTGGGGGTGTACGGCGCAGGGGAAAAGAAGCCGGTGGGCAGCCTGCTCACCACCGAGACCGAGGCCATCGACACCATGTCCTTCAACCTGGCCATGATCCTCGGGGTGTACCTGCTGGCCTTCCTGCTGCTGAAGGGACTGACCGGGCTCCTGCACCTGGCGGGCCCGACCGGCGATCAGCTGGCCGGCAACCTCTGGGGCATCGCCTTCATTTTCGCCGCCCTGGTGGCGCTGATCGTGAAGAAGCTCATGCAGGTGCTGAAGGTGAACCACGCCATGGATTCCGGCAGCCTGACGCGCATCACCGGGGCCTCGGTGGACCTGATGGTCACCTCGGCCGTCGCGGCCATCACGATCGTGCCTCTGAGCACCTACTGGCTGCCGGTGCTCACGGTGGCGATCATCGGCGGTCTCATCACCTCGGTCACCGTGATCTGGACCTGCTCGCGGGTCTACCGCGACCACAAGTTCGACTGGACCCTGATGATCTACGGGAACATGACCGGGACGCTGTCCACGGGCCTGGCCTTCCTGCGCATCATTGACCCGGACTTCGAGTCCCCCGTGGCCACGGACTACATGTACTCCACGGGCATTACCTTTGTGCTGTGCATTCCTTACATCCTGATGCTCAACCTGCCGGGCTACTGGTACCAGAACGGCAACCCGCTGTACCTCTGGCTCACCCTGGGGGGGCTGGCCGCCTACCTGCTGTTCTGCGTGGTGAGCTACGCGGCGCTGGCCGGCAAGCGGAGCTTCCGGAAGTTCTTCACGCTCTGGCTGAAGGAATAGAGCGCCGCTCCTATTTCAGGGCGATCTTCAGGGATTTGCCCGCGCCCAGGATTACGATCTTGTCCTCCCGCGCCAGCCAGCCGATGGCCTGGTGCAGGAGATCGACGCCGAGCTCCGTCTTGTTCTTCAGCTGCGTCGGGCTCAGGCCCTCGCTCTTGTCCTCCAGGGCCTTCCACACCAAACCTGCCGCGTCCCCGATCCTACCCGTCTGTTCTTCCATAGTTATAGTATAGCGAAAACGCCGGGGATGGGGGAGGGTTTTTTCGGGGAGGGCCGCGCAGCGAGCCCCTCAACGCCGCAGGGACAGGCTCCAAGCGGTTCGCCGGAAGGCAATCAGAACGAACCAGCCTGCCAGCGCCGGGAGGGCGAACAGCCTCATGGTCGCCGCCAGGCCCAGGCGATCGGCCAGCAGGCCGAACAGCGCAGGGCTCAGGGCCCCAATAAAGGCGATGATGGCCAGCAGCAGCCCGAACACGGCGCCCCGGCCGAAGCGCGCGCCCAGCGCCGACAGCACCAGGTTCTGGGCCGGGCCGCAGCCGGACTGGAAGGCGCCGAACAGGAACAGCACCGGCAGGACGGCCCACAGGGGGAGATCCAGGCTGAACACGAGAATCAGCGGGGCGATGGTGCCGGAGGCCAGGAGCAGCACGGCAAGCGGCGGGGCGCGGTCCGCAACGCGGCCCCACAGGACCACCGCGGCGCCGCCGACGAACAGGAAGCCGGAAACGTAGGCAGCCAGGCTCGGCGGCAGCCGCCGGCCCATGCTCAAGTAGGTGGGCATGAAGTTGATCACCGCCGTCACGCTGAGGAAGCGCAAGGCGCAGGAGGCCAGGAAGAACACCAGGGCGCCTGGCCGCCCGGGGGGCCCCGCCGGCAGGGCGGAGGGTTCCCGCCGTTCGAGGGAGGGGGCGACGGGGGCCTGGAGCAGAAACAGGGTGCCCATCCCCAGCCCCGGGACGCCGACCGCGGCCAGCACCCCCCGCCAGCCCAGCCAGCGCGACAGGTAGCCGCCGGCCAGGTACATGGCCAGGATGGCCAGGCCGCCCCAGAACTCGAAGGAGCCCAGCGCCCTGCCGGGCCGCTCCGGGGTCAGCCGGTCGATAAGGGCGTAGATCACCGGGTGGAAGGTGCCGGCCCCGACCGCCGCCGCCGCCAGGAAGGCTACCACCCCCCCCAGGGCAGGGCTCCAGCCGGCGCCGAGAAATCCGGCGGAGGCCAGCAGGAACCCGCCGCCGACCAGGATCCAGGGGGAGAAGCGGTCGGAGGTGCGGCCGAAGAAGTAGGACACCAGGGACACGATGCCCAGGTAGGAGGCCAGCACCAGCCCGGCCAGCCGGTAGGACAGGGCGAACTCGCGCAGCAGCAGGGGCAGCACCAGGGGCAGGACGAAAAAATACAGGTCATTGACGCCGTGCCCCAGCGAGCTCAAGAAGCGGAAGGAGGCGGGCGGGCGGGCCATGCCGGCCACTGTTCCACGAAGAGGCGGCGGTGGTCAAGAAGCCGCAATATCCGCTATACTCGGCGCACGGAAAGCTTCCCAGCGGGGGTAGACGAATGATCGTCTGGTTCAAGACCCTGAGTCCGGTATGGCAGGCGCTGTTGGCCACCACCTTCACTTGGCTGGTGACGGCCCTGGGCGCCGCTCTGGTGTTCTTCTTCAAGTCCATCAACCGCCGCGTCCTGGACGGCATGCTCGGCTTCGCCGCCGGGGTGATGATCGCGGCCAGCTACTGGTCCCTGCTCGCGCCGGCCATCGAGATGGCCGAGGCGAGCGGCATGAACCCCTGGATCCCGGCGGCCGGCGGCTTCCTGGCCGGCGGGCTGTTCCTCTGGGGGGTGGACAAGCTGCTGCCGCACCTGCACCTGGGGCTGCCGGCGACCGAGGCCGAGGGGCTGCCTACCACCTGGCGGCGCAGCGTGCTGCTGGTGCTGGCCATCACCCTGCACAACATTCCGGAGGGCCTGGCCGTGGGCGTGGCTTTCGGCGCCTTGAAGTACGGCTTGGGCTCGGCCAATCTGGCCGGGGCCTTGGCCCTGGCGCTGGGCATCGGCATCCAGAACTTCCCGGAGGGCACTGCGGTGTCGGTGCCGCTGCGCCGGGAAGGCCTTTCGCGGTTGAAGAGCTTCTGGTACGGACAGCTGTCCGGAATCGTGGAGCCGGTGGCCGGTGTGCTGGGCGCCGCCCTGGTGATCCTCATGAAGCCGATCCTGCCCTTCGCCCTGGCTTTTGCCGCCGGGGCCATGATCTTCGTGGTGGTGGAGCAACTCATCCCCGAGAGCCAGCAGGAGAAGCACTCCGATGTGGCCACCGGCGGGGCCATGCTGGGCTTCGCCGTGATGATGGTCTTGGACGTGGCCCTGGGCTGAGGTGGGGGTAAACATGCTGCTGAACGTCAGGCTGATCGTTTCCACCTTCGTGATGATCTTCCTCGCCGAACTGGGGGACAAGACCCAGCTCTCCACCTTCGCCCTGGCCACCAACAGCCGCTCGATGCTCTCGGTGTTCCTCGGCGCCTCCGGGGCGCTCGTGCTGACCACCCTGATCGCCGTGGTGCTGGGGGGGGTGATCGGCCGCTTCGTTCCCGAAAAGCTGATCAGGGTGGTGTCCGCGGCCGTGTTCATCGGCTTCGGGGTGCTGACCCTGGTCGAGACCTTTCGGAAGTGAGCGCATGGGGATCTTCGACCTGTTCCGGAGGATCGCGCTGCGGCTGATCCTCCACAACGCTCTGGTGATGGAGGAGGAGATCTACGCGCATTTTCTGGACCTCCCGGAGGAGATGGCCGGCCTGGAGCTGCCGTCCTCGCTCACGGCCATCGTGGAAGAGGAGCGCGAGCACCGCCGCCTCCTGACGCAGATGATCGAAGGCCGCCTGAGCGACGAGCAGATCGAGGCTTCCCTGGGGGCCCGGCACGTCCATCACCTGCACCAGGTCCGGCCCCTGGAGCCCCGCTACGCCCCGATCCTGGACAAGCTCCGGCACATCGCCAGGCGCGAGCGGGCGATCTACGAGTTTTTCCGCAGCCTCTACGAGAAGAGCCGGATCCCCTTCGTGAAACGCGCTTTCCGCTTCCTCACGGAGCAGGAAGAGACGCACGTGCGCCTTCTGGAGCGCCTGCTCGGGGGAGAGTGATTATGGAAAGACCGCTGCTGGCCCCTGGCGCCAGAATCGGCATCCTGAACCGCGGCGAGGCGGCCCGCCGCTTCCTGCGCGCGGTGCGCGAGTTCAACGCACTGCGCGGAACCCGCCTGGCCACCGCGGTGTTCTACCAGGACTGCGACCGCGAAGCCCCCTTCGTGCAGCAGGCCGACCTGGCCGTCCCCCTGGGCTCTCCCGGCGCTCGCGCCTACCTGGACCGCGGGCGAATGCTGCGGGCCCTGGCCGAGGCCGGCTGCTCCGCGGCCTGGGCGGGGTGGGGCTTCCTATCGGAGGACCCCGCCATGGTGCGCCTCCTGGAGGAGGGCGCTTTGGTCTTCCTGGGTCCCCCCTCCAGGGCCATGTCCCTGCTGGGGGACAAAATTGCCGCCAAGCAGCTGGCTGAAGGCAGCGGGGTGCCCATTCTCCCGTGGAGCCGGCGCGCCCTGGCCGACGCGGAGGAAGCCCGGGCCGCCGCCGCCGCGGTCGGCTACCCCTGCATCCTGAAGGCCCCGGCGGCCGGGGGCGGGCGGGGGATCCGGGTCGTGCGCCGCGAGGAGGAGTTGGAGCGCCAGTTCGCCTCGGCCCGGGAGGAAGCCCAGCGGGTCACGGGTGACGGGCGCCTCTTCCTGGAGCGCCTGGTCCAGAGGGCACGCCACCTGGAGGTGCAGGCCATGGCCGACCGCTACGGGGGTGTGCGGACCTACGGGGTGCGGGACTGCTCGGTACAGCGCCGCAACCAGAAGATCCTGGAGGAGACCCCTCCCCCCGGCCTGGCCGGCGGCGTCGCCAGGGACATGGAGGCTGCGGCGGTGACCCTGCTGGCGGCCGCGGGCTACGAGAGCGCCGGAACCGTGGAGTTCCTGTACGACGGGGAGCGCTTCTTCTTCATGGAGGTGAACACCCGCCTGCAGGTAGAGCACCCGGTCACCGAGCAGGCCTACGGCGTGGACCTGGTGCACGCCCAGATCGAGGTGGCCCTCGGCGAGCGGCTTTCGCCCGAGGCCCCCTCCCGGCAGGCCTTCGCCATGGAGGTGCGCCTCAACGCCGAGGACCCCCAAAGTGACTTCTCCCCCGCACCGGGGCGGGTCTTGCGCCTGCGGCTGCCGGCCGGCCCCGGCATCCGGGTGGACGCGGGGGTGGAGGAGGGGAACCTCATCCCGGCGGAGTTTGACTCCATGATCGCCAAGATCATCTCCTCGGCTCCCACCCGCGAGCTGTGCCTGGCCCGCCTCCAGCGGGCCCTGGAGGAGCTGGAGCTCAAGATCGAAGGGGGCACGAGCAACCGCGCCTTCCTGGCGGAACTGCTGCGCCGCCCCGAGCTGGCTCAAGGTGGGGTGCACACCCGCTTCGTGGAAGAGCTCCTGGCGGCCCACCCGGGGATCGTGAGCCCCGAGGACCCCCGCCGGCTCTCCGCTGCCCTGGTCACCGCCGCCGTCCAGCAGTATCGCAGCTCGCAGGCCGGCGAGCTGGCCAACTTCCGCCAGCAGCTGGCCGCCGGGGGCTCCCCGCGCCGCATCGGCGTATCCGCGGGCCAGAAGGTCAGCCTGCGCTACCTCGGCGCCGCGCTCGAACTTACGGTCCGGGCGGTATCGCCGCAGCGCTATCAGCTGGCCGCCTCCGGCGGCGGCAGGGTGCTGGCCGTGGAGTATCTGCCGCGGCTGCACGACGCCCTGCTCGCCTGGGGAGGGCAGCGCCACGTGGTCCAGACCGTGACGCGCGGGGACACCCTGCAGGTGGAGGTCGACGGGCGGCCCTACCTCATCGCCCTGGAGTCCGGCGGTCTGGTGCGGGCCCCGTCCCCCGCCATCGTCCTGTCGGTCCCCGTGGCCAGCGGGCAGGAGGTGGGCCCGGGAACCGTGCTGGCCGTGCTGGAAGCCATGAAGATGGAGATGACCGTTTCGGCCAGCGAGGCCGGGGCGGTCCGGGAGGTGCTGGTGGCCAGGGGCGAACAGGTGGCCGCCGGCCAGCCCCTGCTCGCGCTGGAGCGCCGGGTCGAGGCCTCTGCGGGGCCCGCCGCCGAGCGGTTCCAGGGTCCGGATCTCGCCGGGCTGCTGGCGCTGCAGGGCGAACCTTCCCGGGAGGAGGCCTGGCTCGCCTGGCGCCAGGAGTACCTGGCCTACTTTCTCGGCTATGACCGGGAAGGCTCGGGAGTACGCACCCTGGATCGCCTCCTGAGCTTCACCCGCGCCTACCCGGAAACCCGGGAGGAGCTGGCGCGCCTTCTGGCCAGCGCCGTGGAAATCTTCGCGGACGTGGAAAAGCTGTTCGCGGGCCCGGCCATCCCGTCAGAGCCGCTTGCCCGCCCCGCCTCCTACCGGGAGCTGCTGTCGCACTTCGTGCGGCGCACCGCCGACCGGGAGCGCGGCCTGCCGGAGGCGTTCATGCGCGCGCTGCGCCAGGCCCTGCGCTGGTACGCCTCCGGCGAGGCCGCCTCGGGGGGGCAGGACGAGACCCTGCTCGCCCTCTACAAGTCCCACGCCGGGCTGGAGGACAAGCAGGTGCTGCTGCAGGCTTCGCTGGCGGCATTGGGGAGCCTGCCCGTACCCGCCGAGCTCCTGCGGCCGCTCGCCGACCGCCTGGACGAAGTGGCCTTCCTCAGCCAGCCGCAGCGGCCCTCCTTGAGCGACGCGGCGATCCACGCCCGCTACCTGCTGGTGGACCGGGGCCTGCTCGCGGGCTGGCAGACCCAGAAGCGACAGCACGTGGGCAAAACCTTCCGCCTGCTGGCCCGTCATCACCCCGACAGCCGCATCTTCCGCCGCCTGCGGGACCACCTGGTCGGCACCGGCCAGCACGTGCTCCCGCAGATCGTGCGCATCGCCGCCGTGGCCAGCGGCGAGCAGGTCCTGGCCATGGAGGTGCTGGCCCGCCGCTTCACGCGCGACCGCGAGTTCGAAAGCGGCGTCCTGCTGCCCCTGGGGGAGACCCCCCTCTACCGCTGCCGCAGCCTGGGGGAGGCGGGCAGCGTGGAGACGGTGATCGCCGCCGCCTCCCCCGAGGAGCTGGAGCCGCTCCTGGCCGCGCTGGCCGCTGAGCTAGCCTCCGGGCACGGGCCCGTGCCGGAGGTGCTGCTGCTGGTGCCGCGGGAGGAG
>CAZMWZ010000088.1:8683-11678 GCA_964570045.1 uncultured Spirochaetaceae bacterium | reverse complement strand
GGCCGGGTAGGACAACCCAGCCGAGGGAGGCAGGAGCACGAATAGCGTGGCGGAAGCGAACGACCAGTCCAGGAGCCCCACTACGAGCTGCAGAGGTACGAAGGCGGGCCTGGGCAGGCTCAGCTCCACGGAGCGTACCTGCAGGGGGCGGCGCAGCGTCAGGGTGAGAACGAAATAGCAGATCACGATGGCCAGAAACACGATGCCCAGCGGCCGCACCGAAAGGAAGGGCAGGTGCAGCGCCGTGGGTATCGCCACAGGCTCCACCGAGAAGACCACACCACCCAGGGCCAGGAAGCCCAGCCACAGGCTCAGGGTGTAGAAAGCCACCAGCTGGCTGGTCTCCACAACCGACAGCCCCCAGGCGGAGTAAAGGCGCAGGCGGATGGACCCTCCCGTGAGCAGCCCGAAGCCCAGGTTGTTGCTGAAGGTCGTCCCGATGAAGGAGGCCAGGGCGCTGCGCCGGTAGGGGAGCGGGTGGCGAATGTAGCGCGACCCGAGAGTGTCGTACCCGGTGGCCGACAGGTAGCTCAAGACAGCGCACAGCACGGCCAGGGCCAGCCGCGCCGCGGGCAGGGCCCGCAGCTCCTGCATGATTTCGCGCAGGTGATAGGCGCGCAGCTCCCGGTACAGCACCCAGATGGCCAGGGAGAAGATGGCCAGACCGAAAATGGGCGCGAGGATTTTCAGCAACCGGCTCTTCACAGGCGCCTTTTGGCGAGCTCCGCGCTCAGCATATACATGGTCACGATCCCGATCAAGACCGGGAAGAACAGCAACGGCAGCGGCGCGAAATCGAACAAGGCCGCCAGCGGGGTGAAGGGCAAGGCCAGGGTGACGGCGATGACTGCCAGGGTGGCCGCCACGAGCCATTTGCCCGGGCGGCTCGCCAGGAAGCTCCTGCGGCTGCGCAGCACCAGCACGATCAGGCAGGCGGAAATCACCGACTCCAGGAACCAGCCGGTGCGGAATTGCTGCGGGGAGGCATGCAACACCAAAAGCAGCACGGCGAAGGTGGCCAGGTCGAACACGGAGCTCAAGGGCCCGAAAGCCAGCATGAAGCGGCGGATGGCCCGCACGTCCCAGCGCCGCGGTTTATCGAGCATGGGCTGGTCCACGCTGTCGGTGGCGATGGCCATCTCCGGGAAATCGGTCAGCAGGTTGGTCAGCAGGATCTGCTTGGGCAAAAGCGGCAGGAAGGGCAAGACCAGGGAGGCGGCGGCCATGCTGAACATGTTGCCGAAGTTGGCGCTGGTGGCCATGTACACGTATTTCAAAGTGTTCGCGAAGGTCCTGCGCCCTTCCAGCACCCCGCGCGCCAGGACGGACAGGTCCTTTTTCAGCAGCACGATGTCCGCGGCGCTCTTGGCCACGTCCGCCGCCGCGTCCACCGAGATGCCCACGTCCGCCGCGTGCAGGGCCGAGGCGTCATTGATCCCGTCGCCCAGGTAGCCGACCACGTGGCCGGCTTTCTTAAAGGCCAGGATGATCCGCTCCTTCTGGTTGGGCTCCACCTCGGCGAACAGATCCACTTTGCTCACCCGGGCGAGCAGGGCCTCGTCCTTCATCCGCCCGAGCTCCGGCCCGGTGAGCAGGCGGTCCGGGTCCAGGCCCACCTCGCGGGCCACCGCGGCCGCCACCAGGCGGTTGTCCCCGGTGATGACCTTGAGGGCTACGCCCAGATGACGCAGCTCGGCCACGGTCTGGGCCGTGTCCGGCTTCAGAGGATCGTGGAGCACCAGGAAACCGAGGAAGGTCAGGTCCGCCTCGGACAGCGCGTCGACCTCCCTGTACGCCACCCCCAGGACCCGCAGGCCCCGGGCGCTCAGCTCGGCATAATGGCGCTCCGCTGCGACGCGTGCCTCTTCGATGGGCAGGTGGGCCCCGGCGGCGTCCTCGGCGCGGCTGCAGATCCCGAGCACCGAGAGGAAGGCGCCTTTGGTGATCAGGATGCTCCGGCCCTCCCCGGCCACCAGGATGCTCAGCCGTTTGCGTACGAAGTCGTAGGGCAGCTCGTCCTTTTTCACGTAAGCCGCAGGGTCGCAGGCTGCGGTAGCGCGGAGGGCCTCGTCGATGGGGTTGGCGAAGCCCGTCTCGTGGAAGGCGTTCAGGAAAGCGAATTTCAATACCTTGCCGCTCGGCTCCCCCCGGGCGTCGCAGGCGGAGTGGATGCTGGCTTTTCCCTGGGTGAGGGTGCCGGTCTTGTCGGAGCACAGCACATCCATGGAGCCGAAGTTCTCGATCGAGGCCAGGCGCTTCACGATCACATGGGCCTTGACCATCCGGGCTGCGCCGCGGGCCAGGTTGACGCTGATGATGGTCGGCAGGAGTTGTGGGGTCAACCCCACCGCCAGGGCCAGGGAGAACAGCACGGAATCCAGCAGGTGGCGGTGGAAAAACAGGTTAAAGGCGAAGATGGCCAGGATCATCACCAGGGTGAGCTCCATGAGGAAGTAGCCGAAACGGCGCACCCCCCGCTCGAACTCGGTCTCCGCAGGGCGCAGCCGCAGCCGCTCGGAGACCTTCCCGAACTCGGTCTCCCGTCCCGTGAGCGCCACCAAGGCGGTGGCCGAGCCGCTCACTACGTGGGTGCCCATGATTAGGCAGTTCGTCCTGGCTGCCACGGGCGCTTCCTGCTCCGCCTCGCCGGCGCCCTTGGCCGCAGGGAAGCTCTCCCCGGTCAGGGTCGCCTCGTCGACCGACAGGTCCCTGGACTCCAGGATGCGGCAGTCCCCGGGCACCGTGCTCCCGGCCGAGAGGAGCACGATGTCGCCGCTGACCACCTCCTCGGCCGGCGCCTGCCTCTGGACGCCGTCGCGGAGCACCCGCACCCCGACCCGCACCAGGGCCAGCAGCTTATCCACCGCGCGCGCCGCACCGTGCTCCTGCCAGAATCCCAGCAGGCCGCTGGCCAGCACGATGGCCAGCACGATCGCCGCGTCCGTGGCTTCGCGCAGAAACAGGGACAAGCCGGCGGCCAGGAGCAGGAGCAGGA
>CAZMWZ010000088.1:0-8583 GCA_964570045.1 uncultured Spirochaetaceae bacterium | reverse complement strand
CCCCCGGGAGCGGTGGCCAGACGCTCCAGGAGCGTGTCAGCCGGAACTGCCCAGAAAGCGTTCATGCGTTCCTATTTTATCCTCGCCGGCGCCGCAGCGCAAATCGGCAGCCTGCGGTTTCTCGGTCCCCCGAATAGGGTACTCCGGGGGACCGCGTCCAATTGACCCCTTCCCGCAGCTGGCGGTACAATTGTCGCAACACATGGAAGGTGACCATGCGCGCGCCCCACACGGCAGGCTTTGGGTCCTGCGTACCCTGGTCGGCCTGCTGCTCGTCGCATCGCTCGCCGTCCTGGTCACCGGCTTGGCCTCCCGCCGGGGGCAACAGGCGCTGGAGCTGGAGGAGGCCGGCCGGCAGGCGGAGGCTGTTCTGGCGGAAGTTCAGGACCTCCTATCCCGCCACCCGGACTTCCCCTTCCCCGACGCCAAGCGAAGGCTGGAGAAGTACCGCAGTCTGGCCCCCCGGGGGCAGGCAAGGGCCCTCGCGGCGATCCGGCGGCTGCATGCGGAGCTGGAGGAGTCCGCGGTGGCGCGCGCCACGGGCGGCAAGCCCGGCGGGGAGCGCTGGCAGGAGCTGCTGCGCTACAAGACGTTCAGCCCCAATGGTTTCCGCGACCTGTACGAGTCGCTGGCCGCCCGCCGCATCCCGCCTCAGGCTCCGGCGCCGGCGGTAACCGGCGAGGCGGCCAGCGACGGGAGGATCGTGCGGCTGGCCCGGGCCCGAGGCTACCGGCTGCACCCGGAGGCGGACCCCGTCGCGTTGGTCGACGCGGGCGGGGGGCGCGCCTTGCAGCCAATGGCGCTGGTGGACTTTCGGCGCCTGGTGGCGGGGGCCGCCGCGGAGGGGGTCCGCCTGGAGCTGGTTTCCGGCTTCCGCGCCTTGGCGCGGCAGCGGGCCATCTTCCTGTCTGCGCTCGCGGAGAATGGCCGGGAGCGCATCGGCAGAGCCTACAGCCCCGGGGAGATCGCGGCGGGGGCCGCGGACGCGGCGTTGGAGGCGACCCTGGCCGCCAGCGCCCCGCCCGGGTTCTCCCGCCATCACACCGGTTTGGCCCTGGATCTCAACGACCCCTCCACGGGCAGGCCATTCACCGACTTCGGGTCAAGCCCCGCTTATCGCTGGCTGGCGGCAGACAACTACCTCAACGCCAAGCGCTTCGGATTCGTTCCCAGCTACCCGCCGGGGGCCTCCGCCCAGGGCCCGGATCCCGAGCCCTGGGAGTTCGTCTGGGTCGGGGAGACCATGCTGGCCTCCTCTCGTCCGGCGTCGCATTGACAGCGCCATGCGCCACCCGACAATGTAGACGGGACTGATTATGGCCGAGAAGACGAATCGCCGGCAGATCGAGAAGGAAGCCGAAGAGCATATCGCGCTGGGAAGGCTGCTGCGCAAGCGCCGCAGCCCGGCCCGGCGAGCTGAAGTGCAGCGCATCCTGGCCGGCCCTCAAAGCGTGAGCCAGAAGATCGAGCGCATCCGGAGTCTGGACGCCGAGCCGGAGGCGGCGGAGGAGGGCGACCGGCAGCCGCCTGCGGAAGAACCCGGCCCGGCGGAGCGCACCGAGCGCACCACCCGCGCCGCGCAGGCGGTCAAGCTCACCCCTCCAGCGGCCTCCTTCTGGGCCTTCGCCTTCCGCGAGCTGCCGCACATCCGCGCCTTCGGCCGGCGCACGCACACCCTGCTCGCCTCCTGGTTGCCCCCCGCGGTGCGGGCCGATCCCGCGCTGAAGGGCTTCCTGGCCCAGTCCCTGCAGCCCTGGGCCGCGGAGTTGAGCCAGCGCCTCAAGCCGGTGCTGGAGCTGGGGTGGCTGCACCTGACCAAGAGGCAGTACAACTGGGTCGCGGTGCTCGCCCGGCTTTGCGACCGGATCCTGGCCGCGGACTTCGCCCACCTCACCTGGCGCGACCGCAACCTGATCGACTCCCTGCGCCGCCTGGAGGCGCAGTTCCTGCTCCTGCACTGCCGGGAGGGCAACATCCAGGACCTGCTCGCCAGCCTGCGCACGGTGTTCGAGAAGAAGACCAGGCTGGAGAGCGAGTACGGGCCCGCGGCGGACCTGGTGCGCCGGATCCTCTCCCCCGAGGTGAGCCTGCCCTCGCTGTACAACTGCCTTCTGGCCTTCAACATGGTGAAGTTCCGCAGGCTGCTCACCCTGGCCGACCTGACCCGCGGCAACTTCGGCGAGGCGGTGAGCTCCGCCGAGTTCGACTGCCCGCCGGAGATCCGCGCCAGGATCGAGGAGTACCTGGCCAGCTCCCTGGAAACTCTGCAGACCCTGCACGCGCAGTTGAGCGAGGTGAGGCGCCTCTCGGGTTTCCTGTCCTTGGACGAGCAGGGTCAGGCCGACACCCGCCCGCTGGCCGCATTGTACGGCGCCAGCCTGGAGACGGACCGGGAGAACATCATGCTCCTGGTGCCGCACCTGTTCACCGTGTTCGAACGCGCCTTCCAGCCGCTGCTGGCCGGAAGCATCGCCGTGGAGGGCTCGCCCAAGGCTGTCCTTTTCGATCCTTCCTTCTTCCAGACGGAGTTCACCCGCCTGGCCACCGCCACCGACAGGCTGGAGAAGGCCGTCTTCGGCTTCGCCAACTTCCCGTACAATCGCTACCTGGCTATCCGCGGCTCCAGCATGGGCGCCATCGGCAAGGAACTGGAGGTGCTGCAGCTGGTGGACGAGGGGCTGAGCGTTCTGTTCACTCTGGGCAAGACGCTGGCCCGGGTGCTGGCCTTGAACGGTGTCGGGCTCCGGGAGGGGGAGGCGGAGCGGCCGCTGGACCCCTCCCTGCTGCAGGGCAAGCCCTTCCGCCTGCCGCAGGCAGGGCGCCGTATCCAGGCGCGCGGTGTCCTGCACGGCCTCACGGTGGAGGAGGCGCTAGGGCAGGTGGTCCGGATCTGTTTCACGGCTGGACACCTGCTCCAGGACCCCGCCGTTTTCCTGCACTTCGGCAAGGAGCCCCGATTGAGCTCGCAGCTGGCCGGCACGCTCCGGCAGCTCGAGCACCTGCTGGATGAGAAGTCCTACACCGAGCTGAAGCTGCGCTACAACTAAAAGGCCGGCTTGGCGCAGGTTCCCCGCTTGACCAGCTGCTGCTTGAGTTTCAGAACGTGCACGTCATCGATATGGCCTTTCAGCCGGTCCAGCAGCAGGCGGCAGGCCAGGATCCCGAGGGAGGAGGTGTTGATGCGCATGGTCGTGATCGGAGGGGTGTAGGGCTCGCCGTAGTCCAGCACGTCCCCCGGGGCGATCAGGGAAACCTGTTCCGGAACTTTGAGCCCCAATTCCTGCAGGGCGGCGTAGATGTAGGCTGCCAGGTAGTCGTCGTGCGCGAAAACGGCCGTTGGCCGCCGCTGGCGGGCGAACGCGCTTTTCAGTTTGGCGGTGAGTTCCTTGCGATCCATGAACCGGACGGTGATGCGCTGATCCGCAGCGAACGGGATGGCGTTCTCCTCCAGCGCCTTGCGGAAGCCGATGAAGCGGTCGGCGATGACCGCCGGCAGGTCCGGGCGGGCGTACTCCAGGTAAAGGATGTTGCGGTGCCCCAACTTGAGCAGATGCAGGCAGCCCTCGTAGGCGCCCTGGAAGTCATCGACACAAATAGAATCGAAGCGGTTCTGCAGATTCGAGTTGTTTACAATGATCACCAAGGTGCCGCGCTTCTCCAACCTGTCGAACAGCTGCTCGTCGTGGAAGTGGATCGAGAACACCGCCCCGACGCCGGTATCGACCAGTTGCCTGAACACCGCTTCCACGTCGAGCTTGGCGCTGACGGGGATTAGAACCGGTGTGTAATTGTGCTGGAGCAACGAGGTTTCGATGTTGAACAGGATCGGCCGGATGAAGTTCCATTCGTAGTCCTTGTCGTGGTGGTGCAGGATGCCAATGCAACGTGTTGCCGGGCGGGCTGCCGTGGAGGGGTGACGGCGCTGGCGGTAGCCAAGAGTCTCCGCGGCTGCGATGACCTGCTCCCGCACTTCCGTGGAAATGCGGCCTTTTCCGGCCAGCGCCAGGGAAGCGGTTGCCAGGGAAACCCCGGCCCTGCAGGCCACGTCCGACAATTTAGGCTTTTTCATCAATATTTTATCTTTTTTATCATTCCCTATTTCATCTGTCAAGACAATTCTTCCTGATTCAACGGCCGGAAACCACCGTGCGGCCCGGGAAAAAGGGCTTAAAGGGGGCGTGTTTGGTAAAAAAAGATAAAATCATTGAATTTTGATAAAGTGAATTGTCCGATTCTTCTTGACAGCGGCCGAGGCCGTGCTAAAATGGGAGCTTCTTCTACCGGGGGTGAGGGGTGACATCACGACAGAGGGTCTTGGCTGCCCTGGACCATCGGGAGCCGGATCGCGTGCCCATCGACTTCTCCGCTCACCGCTCTTCGGGCATCAGCGCCCTTCTCTACCCCAAGCTCAGAAAGCTGCTGGAACTGCCGCCGTCCCCGGTGCGGGTCTACGACCCGATCCAGCAGCTGGCCATCGTGGATGCGGACGTGCTGGACCGCTTCGGGGTGGATGCCCTCGAGCTGGGGCGCGGGTTTGCGCTAGACGACCGCTACTGGCGCGAATGGCCGCTGCCCGACGGCACCCCCGCGTTCATGCCGTCCTGGGCGCTGCCCCGGCGGGAAGAAGGACGCTGGGTGCTGGAGTCCGCGAGCGGGCGGGTGCTCGGCCAGATGGTCGACGGCTCGCAGTACTTCGAACAGACCTATTCGCCCCTGGCGGAGGATCCCGGCATGGATGTGCGCGATGCGCTCGCCGAGTGCCTGTGGACCGCCGTGGGCTCTCCCCCCGGGCCCCTGGCCGCCGGCACGGAGGGAGTACGGCTGCTGCGGGACGGGTCCCGGGCGCTGCGCCGGGGCACCGAGCGGGCCATCCTGGGGCTGTTCGGCGGGAACCTGCTGGAGGCGGGGGAATTCCTCTTCGGCATGGATCGCTTCCTGTTCATGCTGGCCGCCGAGCCTCGCGAGGTCCATCGTTTCCTGGATCGCTTGGTCGAGGTCCACCTGGCCAACCTGGAGCGCTTCCTGGCGGGGGTCGGCGGCTCGATCGACATCATCGTGTTCGGCGACGACCTGGGCATGCAGACCGGCCCCCTCATCTCCCCGGCGATGTACCGCGAGTTTTTCAAGCCGCGCCACGCCCGGATGTGGGGACGGGCCAAGGAGCTCGCCCCGGTGAAAGTCAAGCTGCACTGCTGCGGCGGGGTGCGTCCCCTGCTTCCGGATCTGATCGAGGCGGGGCTGGACGCCATAAACCCCGTACAGACCAGCTGCGCGGGCATGGACCCCGCGGAGCTGAAGCGGGAGTTCGGCAGGGACCTGGTGTTCTGGGGCGGCGGCTGCGACACCCAAATCGTACTGCCGCACAGCACAGCCGAGCAGGTCCGCGAGCACGTGCGGGAGCGGATCCGGATTCTCGCGCCCGGCGGGGGGTTCGTGTTCCAGCAGGTGCACAACATTCTGGACTTCGTCCCCCCCGAAAACGTCGTGGCCATGCTGGATGAAGTGAATCACGGCGCCGCCCGCGGCGCCTGATATCTTTTCAAGGAGGTTTATATGAAAGGAATAAGAATCGCCATCGTCGCGCTGGCCCTGCTGGGCCTGGCCTTGGTGGGCTTCGCCCAGGCCAAGGACCTGGTCATGATGCACGACAAGGGCGGCAACCCCAACTACCAGCCCTTCTATGAAGCCATGGGCAAACAGGTCAAACAGGTCATCGGCACGGGCTTCACCCCGACCCCGTATCCGGACACCACGATGTTCGTATCATCCACGCGGGCGGCGTTGCCGACGAAGGATGCACCGGACCTGTTCACCTGGTGGTCCACCTACCGCATGAAGGACCTGATCGACCAGGGGCTGGTGGCCGAGACCACCGATCTGTGGGACAAGCACAAGGCGGAATACTCCAAGGGCCTGCGGGACGCCTTCACTTTCAACGGCAAGGTCTACGGCTTTGCCTATGTCGTGGAGTACTGGGGCATCTGGTACAACACCGAGGTGTTCGCCAAATACAACCTGAAGGTGCCCAAGACCTGGGCCGAGTTCCTCAAGGTCTGCGACACTCTGAAGGCCAACGGCGTAATACCCATGCTGCAGTCGGTGCAGCAGCGCTGGCCGACCTTCATCCTGTTCGAGGAGATGATCGCCCGGCAGAGCCCGGACCTTTATGTCGACCTGTGCGAAGGCCGCGCCAAGTACAGCGATCCGCGAGTCAAGAAGGCCTTTGGCGTATGGGCCGACCTGATCAAGAAGGGCTACTTCACCGATCCTTCTACAGACCTTTTCTCCGAAGCCCCGCAGCTTTTCAACCAGGGCAAAATCGCCATGGTGCCCTGCGGCTCCTGGTACATGACGGTGCTCACCAGTAACGGCGTGCCCGAGAGCAAGTGCGACATCTTCGTCATGCCGCCGCACAACGCCTCGGCCGGCAAGCTGGCCATTTTGGAAGCCAGCCCCATCCTGATCGCCAAGAACGCCCCCAACCTGGCGGCTGCCAAGAAGGTGGCGGACTACTGGATGGGCCCGGAGGGCAACGCCTTCTACGCCAAGCTGGTCGGACAGTACCCGGCCAACTCCAAGTCCGACACCAGCTACCTGGTCAAAGCGCGGGTGAACTACCGCAAGACCCTGGTCGACGAGAACTACAGGATCCTCAACCGGTTCTGGGAAGCTACCCCCACGCCGATCTGCGAGCAGGCGGTGGACAAGTTCGCCGAGTTCATCCTGAACCCTGCCTCCGTGGACAAGGTGCTGGGCGACTTGGACAAGATCGCCGACGAGTACTGGTCGAAGAACAAGTAAGGGATTATAGTCAGTGCGTTCCGGGGCTCTGCGCCCCGGAACGCGTTTTACAAGTTACCTGAGCGGCGCATGAAAACAACGGGTGAACGGGTCATCAGCTATCTTTTCATCCTGCCGGCCTTCATCCTGGTGGTGGTTCTGCTGCTGGTGCCCATGCTGCAGAACATCTACTACAGCTTCTTCGACTGGGACGGAATCGCCAAGCCGGTTTTCGCGGGTCTCGCCAACTATGCGAAACTCCTGGTGGACCGGGACTTTCTGATCTCGCTGCGCAACACCGTGCTCTGGGTCGGTTTCACGCTGGTCTTCCCGGTGCTGGGCGGCCTGCTGGTGGCGGTGTTCGTCGATGGGGTGCGCGGGGAACGCTTCTTCAAGTCCATTTTCTTCATCCCCCTGACCATTTCCTTCGTCGCCACCGGTTTGATCTGGACCTACATGTTCGGTAAAGAGCTCGGTGTTCTGAACAACCTGTTTGCGCTCTTCCGGCTGCCCCTCAAGCCTTCCTGGCTCACGGGGGTGCCGCTGAACACCTTCTCCATGCTCATCGCCTGGACCTGGCAGCAGCTGGGCACGAACATGGTCATGTTCCTCATGGGCCTGGGCACGATCCCCGTGGAGCCGATCGAGGCCTCGATCATCGACGGGGCTACGAAGTTCGAAACCTTCATCCACGTGAAGTTCCCGATGCTGCGCCCGATCACCACGGTGGTCATCACCATGGCCATGGTCAACTCCTTCAAGGCCTTCGACATCATCTACGTGATGACGCGGGGAGGGCCGTATCACTCATCGGAGACGCTGGCGGTGACCATGTTCCGGGAGACCTTCACCCTGTTCAAGATGGGCTACGGTTCGGCGATTTCCATTTTCCTGTCCATCGTGGTCATCGCCGTGTCGGCGCTGTACATCCAGCGCATGGCCAGGAAGGACCTGCTGTACTACTGAAGCTTATGAAAGACGGAGCCCGCAAGATACCTGTCTATCTGATCCTGGTCGTTCTGGTGCTGCTGTGGCTGCTGCCGGTCGTGACCACCTTCCTGGTCAGCTTCAAGAGCTCGCAGGACTTCATGTCCCAGAGGTTTTACCAGCTGCCGACGAAGATCTCCCTCGTCGACAACTTCCGCAACGTGCTGAAAATTTACCGTCTGCACGAGCACTTCCTCAATTCGCTGCTCTATGCCCTGGCCGGGGCTGGAATCGCCATCGCGGTCTCCTCCATGGCCGGGTTCAGCATCGTGCGCCTGAAGCCGCGCTTCTTCTTCCTGCTGTTCCTGGTCGTCTACAGCGGGACCCTGTTCCCGTTCCAGATGTACCTGATCCCGGTCTACAAGTTCTTCAACGCTCTGGGCTTGTACAACACCCGCCTTGGGCTGATCCTGATCTACGCGGCCATCTGCACCCCCTTCGCTTTGTTCGTCTACCGCGGCTTCTACACCACCATCCCCAAGGACGTGGAGGACGCGGCCAAGATCGACGGCGCCGGGCCGGTCCGCACCTACTTTTCGATCTTCGTGCCCCAGTCCCTGCCGCCCACCGCGGTGGTGGCCCTGTTCCAGATGACCTGGATCTGGAACGACCTGCTGTTCGGCATGGTCCTGTCGCGGACGCAGAACATCCGGCCGATCATGGTGGCGCTGGCCACCATGTCCGGGTATGGCGGGGGCAACATCCCCTACATCATGACCGGGGTGATTTTCACTTCGGTGCCGACCATCCTGCTGTTCGTGCTGCTGCAGAAGTACTTCATCAAGGGCATGGCCATGTCCGCGGTGGGGCACTAGG
>CAZMWZ010000087.1:9710-11789 GCA_964570045.1 uncultured Spirochaetaceae bacterium | reverse complement strand
TCCAGTTCAGCTGCCACGTGCTGCAGGCCGACGGCGGCCTCCAGCACTGCGAGTTCCTGCACGACGGGCCCTCCGACCCCCGTCCTCCCCTGGCGCGGACTCTGGGCGGGGTACTGGGAGCCAAGGGCACGGTCGTAGCCTACAACGCCGGCTTCGAGAGGAGCGTACTCGAGGAGCTGGCTGACTTCCTGGGCCCGGGGCCGCTCGCCTCGGCGCTCGCCGCGGCAGCCGGCAGGCTGTGGGACCTGCTCGCCATCTTCCGGGAGCATTACCTGGACCCGGCCTTTGGCGGCTCCAACTCCCTTAAGAGCGTCCTGCCCGCGCTGCTGCCCGCTTTCAGCTACGCAGGACTGGAAGTGGCCGGCGGCGAGGAGGCCCAGGCGGCCTGGGAACGCCTACTGGCCCTGCCGCGGGGGGCGGAGAAGCTCCGGCTGGAGGCGGCCCTGCGCGCCTACTGCCGCCAGGACACCCGGGCCATGGTGGAGATCTACCGCCACCTGCGCGAACGGGCGGCTCGCCGCGGGGCGCCTCCGGCCTGAGGTGGCTCCCGCCGGAGGCGCCTGTGGTTGTATGGGGACAGGCTTCGGGGTAGTGTGGAAGCCACGATGAAACCCCTGCTGTATTGGTACTCCGGCACCGGCAATTCCCTGTGGGCGGCCCGGGGTCGGCCGAGGAGCAGGCGCGGCTGATCGCGGGAGCCCGCGCCCGGCTGCGGGACATCGCCGCGGCGCTGCGCAATGGGCGCGCCGTGAGGCTGGAGACCGGCCCGCTGTTCCCCAGCCTGGGCTTCACGGCCCTCAACCGGCTCACCTTCCCGCTGGTGCCCCGCATGGACCGCTCCTTCTGGAGCGTCGAGCGCTGCGACGGCTGCGGGGTGTGCGCGCGGGTGTGCCCGGCCGCCAACGTCGCGCTGGAAGGCGGGCGCCCGCGGTGGCTGCACCGCTGTGAGCAGTGCTACGCCTGCCTGCAATGGTGCCCGCGCCGGGCCATCCAGTACGGGAAGAACACCGCTCGCGTGGAGCGCTACCATCACCCGCAGGTCACGCTGCCTGAGATGCTCGCCGGGGTCGCGCGCCCTTCGCCTTGACGGGGCGCGCGCCGTCCCTTATACCGATTCGAGGAGGGCGGTTCATGAAACAGATCCTCTCCATCAGCCTCGGCGCCTCCAGCCGGGACCACGTCACCGAAGTGGATTTCCTGGGCCAGCGCTGCCGCCTGACCCGCCTGGGAACTAATGGCGACCTGGCGAAGGCCATCGCGCTTTACAAAGAGTATGACGGGAAGGTCGACGCCTTCGGCGTGGGCGGCACCATGTTCTTCCTGGAGATCGCCGGCCGCCGCTACTACTGGCGCGACATCCAGCCCATCCGCGAAGCGGTGCGCATCTCCAAGATTGGCGACGGCAACGGGGTCAAGAGCATCCTGGCGCGCAAAGCCGTGGAGGCCCTGGAGGCCCGCCTGGCGGCCGAAGGCCGTACGCTGCGCGGCATGAAGGCTCTCATGACCGCGGCCGTGGACCGCTACTCCATGGCCGAGGCCCTGGACCGGGCGGGGTGCAAGATGGTGATCGGCGACTTCATGTTCGCCCTGGGCCTGCCCATCCCAATGCACACCCTGCGGACCCTGCGCTTCGTCGCGGCGGTGCTCCTGCCGGTGTTGAGCCGCCTGCCCTTCACCTGGTTTTATCCCGTGGGGGAGAAGCAGGAAAAGGAGCCGCAGACGCGCTGGAACCGCTACTACCAGGAAGCGGAGCTGGTGGCCGGCGATTTCCTGCAGATCCGCGACTACATGCCGCAGGACCTGCGCGGCAAGATCGTGCTCACCAATACCACCACGGCGCAGGACGTGGCCGAGCTGGCCCGCCGCGGACTGTCCCTGCTGGTGACCACCACCCCGCGCTTGGAGGGGCGCAGCTTCGGGACCAACGTGATAGAAGCCGCGCTCCTGGCCCTGATCGACAAGCCTCAGGAGGAGATCACCAAGCAGGACCTGGCCGAACTGATCGAGCGGATTCCCATCCAGCCGGGGATAGAGAAGCTGAACTGAAGGCCGCGCGCTCCGCGGCCCGCGCCTTTCGGG
>CAZMWZ010000087.1:5447-9610 GCA_964570045.1 uncultured Spirochaetaceae bacterium | reverse complement strand
TTATTTTCCTGCGCGGCGCGGATCAGGTCCGCGAAGCTGGAGGTTTCCTTCGTATCATCGCTGTACTCACTGAGCATGCGGCGGGTGATGGCCTTTTCCCGGGGCGAGGGGCGGTGCGGACCATCGCCGGCCTGCGCGCTCTGCTCGTAACCGCAGGAAAGGGCCTGGCAGGCCAGGATCTTGCGTCCCCGGCGGTCCTGCACGGAGAGCAGCGGGCGCCCGCACACCGGGCAGGGGGCGGCGCCGGGGTTGCGGGGCCGGTACTCGGCCGTGCCGGCTTTGATTTGCGCCACCAGCTCGCGGGCATTGTCCCGGATGTCGGCCCGGAAGCCCTCGGCCGGCTCCAGCCCCTCCGCGACGCGAGCTAACCGGCTCTCCCAGCGGGCCGTGAGCTGCGGGGAGCGCAGCGGCTCGGGCACCAGCTCCAGCAGCTCCAGGCCGCGGGGGGTGGGGTGTAGCTCCTTGCCCCGCCGCTCTATGTACCAGTTGTCCAGCAGCTTCTCGATGATCTCCGCCCGGGTGGCCGGGGTGCCGATGCCGCCGCGCTCGATGCTGCGGGCCAGCTCCCTGTCCTCCACGAAGCGCCCCGCCGCCTCCATGGCCGCCACCAGGGTGCCCTCGGTGTAGCGCGGCGGCGGCCGGGTGAAGCCCTGCTTGAGGTCCACGGCCTTGACGGTGAGCTCCTCGCCCCGACGGTGCAGCGCCAGGCTCTGCTCGGCCGGCTCCTCAGCGCCTAGCTCTTCCTCGTCCAGGCGCCCGGCCACGGCCCGCCAGCCGGCCTGGATCATCCGCGTGCCGCGGGTAAGGAAGCGCTCCCCGGCCGCCTCGGTGACCAGGCGGATCGCCGTGAACCGGCAGGGCTGGGAGAGCACGGCCAGGAAGCGCCTTACCACCAGCTCCCACAGCGCCCGCTCGTCGGCCTCCAGGCGCTCGGGGCGCACGGACTCCTCGGTCGGGATCACGGCGTGGTGGTCGCGCACCTGGCCATCGTCCACGAAGCGCTTGCCTGGTGTTAGCTCGCTGCCGATGAGCTCCTCGGCCTGGGCCCGAAAGCGGGTGCCGCGCAGGGCGCGCAGGCGGTCCTTGAGCGTAGGCACCATGTCGGAAGTGATGTGGCGCGAGTCGGTGCGCGGGTAGGTCACGATCTTGTGCCGCTCGTAGAGGGCCTGCAGCACGCTCAAGGTCTTGGCCGCGCCGAAGCCCAGCAGGGCGCTGGCTTCCTTCTGCAACAAGGTCAGGTCGTAGGCGGGCGGCGGGGGGTCGCTTTTTTCCTGTTCGGTGGATTCCACGATCGTCGCCCGGGCGCCCCGCACCTTGTCGGCGATCGCGCGGGCGCGCTCCGCATCCTTGAGGCGCGTGGCCCCGCCCTGGCCCTGCCAGGTGCCGCGGAACGGCCCAAAATCGGCCTGGACCGTCCAGAAGGCCTCGGGGCGGAAGCTGCCGATCTCCTTTTCGCGGCCGGCCACCAGGGCCAGGGTGGGGGTCTGCACCCGTCCGGCCGAAAGGCGCGTGTCGTGCCGGCAGCTTAAGGCGCGTGTCACGTTGAGGCCGATCACCCAGTCCGCCTCGGCCCGGCACTCCGCGGCGCGGAACAGGTTGTCGTAGGCCGCGGCGGGCTTCAGGGCGCGAAAGCCCTCCTTGATGGCCGCGTCGGTCTGGGAGCCGATCCACAGCCGGCGCGTGGGACCCTTCCAGCCGGCCAGGCGCAGGGTCCAGCGCGCCACCAGCTCCCCCTCCCGCCCGGCGTCGGTGGCGATCACCAGCTCGCCCACGTCATTGCGGTGCAGGAGCTGTTTGACCGTGTTGAACTGGTGGGCGCTGCGGCGGATCACCGCTAGCCGCAGCTCCCGCGGGAGCATGGGCAGGCTCTCGAGGTTCCAGGTCTTCCAGCGCTCATCGTAGGTCTCCGGGTCGGCCAGCTCCACCAGGTGGCCCATGGCCCAGGTCACGACCCAGGCCCCGCCCTCCAGCCAGCCCCTGCCCCCCTGCGGGCAGCCCAGCACGCGGGCCAGCTCCTTGCCGACGCTGGGCTTCTCGGCCAGCACCAGGGTTTTCATTTCTTGCCGCTCGCAGCGCAGTATAGCGTATCCGCCGGCGCTTGACAGCTCGGGCGCGTTCACCCGATCATGGGCGGCATGAACGTACTGGCATTGCAGGCGAGTCCCAGAAAAGAAGGCAACACGGTCACCCTGGCGCGGGCAATCCTTGAGGGCCTGAAATCCGGTGGGGTGAAGCGGGTGAGCGAGGTGTTCCTGGACGAGCTGGAGATCCACCCCTGTACCAACTGTGACGCCTGCCGCCGGGAGGGCGGTCCTTTCTGCGTGTTCGACGACGGCATGTCGCCGCTGTACCGCCGCTTCATCGAGGCCGACCTGGTGGTGCTGGCCAGCCCCGTGTACTGGTGGAGCATCAGCGCGCAGCTCAAGCTGTTCATCGACCGCCTGTACGGCTTGAACTTCGAGAAGCATCCCGAGTACTACAAGGCCAAGAGGCTGGCGCTGGTGTTCACCCACCAGGAGGAGCACCCCTGCTCCGGCGCGGAGCTCGCCCGCAAGATGTGCGACGAGATTGCGGACTACACGGAAATGACCATCGCCGGGGACCTGCGCTACTCCTCCGACGCGAGGCACGTGCGCGAGTGCCCGGAAAAGTTGGCGGAAGCCCGGGAGCTGGGCGCGAAGCTCGCCCGGGGCGACTGAGCCCCGTATTCGGGCACGACTGAGCCCCGTACCCGGGCACGGCTGAGCCCCGTACCCGGGCGCGGCTACTTCAGGGCGGCGACGACTCCGGCCGCCGGCTCCTCCTCCTCGCACACGCACAGCGGATCGGCGAACGCGGCCGGCAGCGCCTGGGCCGGTGCGAGGGACGTCTTGGCGGCCAGCGCTGTCTTCAGGAACTGGACCGTCCGCGGCCAGGCCTTCTGGGCGGCGCGCAGGTTGGCACCCTCCCTGGTGTCCTGCTGGCGCAGGAAGGCATGCCCGGCCCCGTCGTAGATCTCCACCTCGTAGCTCTTGCCTAGGCGCTTGAGCTCCTCCTGGGCCGCCGGGATGGTGGTGTTGACCCGGGCGTCGTCCCCCCCGTACAGCCCCAGCACCGGCGCGCGCACGCGGGCGAGCGCCGAGGTGGCCGGCGACACCCCGTAATACACCACGGCCGCGTCCAGGTCGGGCTGCTCAGTGGCGTACAGGAAGCTGATCCCGCCCCCCCAGCAGTAGCCGACCACGCCGAACTCCGCGGTGGCGGCCGGAAGCTTGGTGGCGTAGGCCGCCACGGCGTTTAAGCGTGACACGACCTCGGCCGGCTGCAGAGCGCTGTTGAGCTGGCGGGCCGCATCAGGGGCAAGCGAGCTGGAGCCCTTGCCTCCGGGCCCCTTGCCGCTCAGGAAGTCGGGGGCCACCGCGATGAAGCCTTCGGCGGCGAGCTGGTCCGCCACGGCGCGAGCCCAGTCGGTGAGGCCGAAGATCTCGTGGATCACGAGCACCACCGGGGCGCGGTCCTTGCGCTCCGGATACACGACCCAGGCGTCGACCTTGTCGCCCATGGGCGCCTCCACGCTGACCCACTCCCCGTGACGCGGGGAGGCTTCTAGGCGCGCTTTGGCGTCCTTCTCCAGCGGGGGCAGCGCCGCCTGGGCGAAGGCGACCCCCGCGGCCCCGAGCAGGAACAGTCCCGCTGACATCCAGAGAAAGCTTCTTACAGGAAATCTATTAAATAATGAATACATGGCAAAAACCTCCGGTCACGGCCCACCCATGGGGCAGGCGATTTCTTATCAAATTACTAAGATTTGTTTCCAGAGGGCAAGCTGAACTGCCGTGCGTTCCGGCGCTGGGATCCTCAGCCCCGGCTGAGGGCGTACAGGAAGAAGTGGTGCAGGAGGAAGTGCACGGCCGGCGTGTCGCCGCCCTCGCGCCAGGGGGCGCTGGATCAGCGCGGCGGCCAGCAGCGACACCGCGGGTCTCCACCTTCAGGATGCCGAAGCGCAGGCAGGCCGTGAACATTCCCCAGATCGCCGCGGCGCTGCACGAAACCGGGGTTCCCCGAAGCAAACCGAAGTTCCGCGCCTATCCTAGTTGACTCAATTGTCGATATGGGGTATCTTGACGCCGAAGGGAATAGGGGAGCCGTAGCCATAGGTTCCCCAACGAGTCTTTGCCGACGAC
>CAZMWZ010000087.1:0-5347 GCA_964570045.1 uncultured Spirochaetaceae bacterium | reverse complement strand
GAAGGGAATAGGGGAGCCGTAGCCATAGGTTCCCCAACGAGTCTTTGCCGACGACCAGATTCTTTACCGGGTACGAAAGTGCTTGCTACGCGCTCCCACCGATGATATCCCAGCCTAAAGAACCTGCCGCACTAAAGACACTCAAGGTTTATCGTCGATAAGCCCATTCCCGTTTCTAAAAAGGAGCACTTTCCCATGGCAAACAAGATCTACGTCGGAAACCTCAACTACGACACCCAGGAGTCTGACCTGCGCGCGCTGTTCAGCGCCCACGGGCAGGTCCAGTCGGTGAGCATCATCACCGATCGCGACACCGGCCGGTCCAAGGGCTTCGGTTTCGTGGAAATGACCGACAGCGCGGCCACCCAGGCCGCCATCACTGCCTTGAACGGCAAGGAGCTGGACAGCAGGACCCTGCGCGTCAACATGGCGATGGATCGCCCGCGGCGCTAGACGTCCGTCGCGGTGCGCCGGGTGAGCGGAGGGGCGTAAGCCCCGCCGCCGCCTGCCCCGGGCCCCGGCTCGCACGGGTCGGGGCCCGATTCATTTTTCCCGAAGGAGAAGCCCATGGCCAGAGACGCCTACAAGAGCGAGAAGCGCCGCAAAGAGCTCGAACGCCAGAAGAAGCAGGCGGAGAAGCGGGATAAGCGCCTCAAGAAGAACGAGGAGCGCACCGAGGCTGAAGTACTGGCCGATCTGTTCGGGGTGCCCTATTCGGGCGATTCCGAGGCCGGCGGGGCCGCCGGTTCCGTGAACCCCGAGCAAAGCGACGCGGAGGGCACCGCTTCGGGAGAACCCGTCGAGGGCGAGAAACCCACCGAACCCACCGAACCCGCCGACCCCACCAAAGGATAGCCGCCCGGCATCCGGCTGGACCTGTTCCGTATTTTAATGGCGGACAGGTCTTTTTCCTCATGAAGTGGGTCTGGAACCCGAGCAGTTTTTTCAGGATGTCCCGGCAGATCGCGATCCCGAACTTTTCCCGGAACCTCGCTTGCAGCTCCTGTCCGACAAGGGAAGCATTCGTGCTCGGTTCACGTTTCTGGAACTGTTCGTAGGTGAGTCCGAAGAAGTAGCCGATCGCCGCTAGTGACCCGGAGAATGCGCCGCAGGAGTTGACCGCGGTGACTGCACCGCGATGTGCTTGATAGGATCCCGCAGCACAGCTATCATCCATTCCTCATGTTCATGCTCCCGGTGTTGGAGGTCTTGGCCAATGACGCGCTCCTGCTGCTGACTGCAGGCATCTGGGGCTTCGCCTTCGTGGCGCAGCGCGCGGGCATGGAGCACGTGGGGCCGTTCACCTATACGGCCGTGCGCTTCGCCCTGGGCGCGCTGGCCCTCCTGCCGCTGGTACTGGCGCGCCGCCGTGCTGCGCTCCGGGAGGCCGCGGCCGGCGTTGTCATGGCCGCCCCCCCGCGCATCCACCCCCTGATGGCCGGCCTCCTGGCCGGCGCAGTGCTCACCGGCGGCGCCCTGCTGCAGCAGGCCGGCCTGGTGACCACGACCGCGGGCAAGGCCGGGTTCGTCACGGGCCTGTACGTGGTGCTGGTGCCGCTGGCCGGCCTGCTCTGGGGACAACGGGCCGGGTGGTCCCGGTGGGTCGGGGCGGTGCTGGCCGCCGGCGGCCTGTACCTTCTGAGCGTGACCGGCCGGTTCACCATCGAGCGCGGCGACCTGCTGGTGCTGCTCGGGGCGCTGTTCTGGACAGGCCACGTGCTGCTGCTGGGCTGGCTTTCCCCGCGCACCGACGCGGTGGCTCTGGCCTGCGTGCAGTTCGCCGTGTGCGCGGCGCTGAGCGGCGCGGTGCTGCCCTTCGTGGAGCGCCCGAGCCTGGGGGCGCTCCACGCCGCGGCCCTGCCCATCCTGTACGGGGGGCTGCTTTCGGTGGGCGTGGCCTTCACCCTGCAGGTGGTGGCCCAGCGCCGCGCCCCGCCGGCGCACGCGGCCATCCTGCTGTCCCTGGAGACCGTGTTCGCGGCCCTGGGCGGCTGGTGGATCCTGGGCGAGAGGCTGGGCGCGCGCGGTCTGGCGGGATGCACCCTGATGTTCGCGGGCATGCTCTGCGCGCAGCTCCCGCTGCTGCTGCGTCTGAAGACCGGGGCAGGGAGGCCCGCGTAAGGATGAGGACCAAAAACAGGAAGAGCGACTACGCCATAGTGATCACGGGCAGCACCCGCGGGCTGGGGTTCGCTCTGGCCGAGGAGTTCCTGGGGTACGGCTGCCGTGTAACGGTCAGCGGCCGTACCCCCGAGTCCGTGCAGGCGGCCCTGGAACGCCTGCGCTCCCACGGGCAGCGGGTACAGGGCCGGGTGTGCGACGTCACCGATCCCGGCCGGGTCCAGGGGCTGTGGGATGAGGCAGTCGGGCAATGGGGACGGGTGGATATCTGGATCAACAATGCCGGGATCCCGCAGGAGTACGTCCCGGCCTGGGAGCTGGAGCCGGAGGCGATCGCCCGGCTCATCAGCACGAACCTGCTGGGAACGATTTGCGGTTCCCGTGCGGCCCTGCGGGGAATGATCGCTCAAGGCGGGGGGGCGATCTACAACCTGGAGGGCTGGGGGTCAAACGGCGCCCGCCGCAATGGCCTCACGGTTTACGGGACCAGCAAGAGCGCCATCCGCTACTTCACCCGCGGCCTGGCCGACGAGGCCGCCGGCACCCCGGTACTGGTGGGCACGCTGAGCCCGGGGATGATGCTCACCGATTTCCTTACCCGCCCCATGCAGCGCATGGCCGAGGGCGAGGAACGGCGCATGCGCCGGGTCGTCAATATCCTCGGCGACCACCCGCAGACCGTGGCCCGCTTCCTGGTGCCGCGCATCCTGGCCAACCGCCGGCACAGAGCGCATTTTGCCTGGCTCAGCGGGGCCCGGGCCATGGGGCGCTTTCTCACGGCCGGCCTGCGGCGCCGGGACCTGTTCTGCGAGTCTAGCTAGCCGCGGTGTCCGGCTCGTGGCTGACTTTTTCGAGCGGGCTCAGGTAGCCGGCGAGTTTCCCGGGTTGCAGTACGTGGTGTTCGACCAGGGCGGAGTGGTGGACAGCCACGCCACCGGGCTGGCGGATGTGGGCGCCGGGCGACCCATGACGGCGCGGACCCGGATGAACGTGTTCTCCACGACCAAGGTCCTCACCGCCGTGTGCCTCCTGCAGCTGGAGGAGCGCGGGCTGCTGCGGCTGGAGGATGAGGCCCGCCGCTACCTAGACTACCTGCCCTATGAAGGCATCACCCTTCGCCAGATCGCCAGCCACAGTGCGGGCTTGCCCAACCCGGTCCTGGGCAACTTCTTTATCCACTGGCAGGAGGAACACGCCGCCTTCGACCGGGACGCGCTGATTCAGCGGGTCGTGTCCCGCAACCCCAAGCTGCGTTTCCCTCCCGGCCAGCGGGCCTCGTACTCCAACCTGGGCTTCGCCCTCCTGGGCCAGGTGATCGAGGGGGTGTCCGGCATGCCCTACGAGCAGTACGTTCAGACCAATGTGTTCGAACCTCTCGGGCTGGGCCCCAGGGACATCCACTTCGGCACCCAGGACTACGGGGAGGATGCCCGGCCCTATTTCAAGCGCTCCGAGTTGCTCCTCGGCTTCCTGGCCCGCTTCGTGCTCAAGGGGGCCAGGCTGCGCCGGCAGGGAGCGTGGGTGGGTCTGGACAACCGCTTCTACTTCAACGCCCCCGCCCACGGGGGGATCATCACCAATGCGGAAAGCTACGCGGAGGTATTCCGGGAGCTGCTTGGGCCCGGTTCACGGCTTCTGGGGGAGACAGCTCGCACGCTGCTGTTCACCGAGCAGGTCCGCTCCGGCAGGACCGCCTTCGCCCTGGCCTGGTCCGTCGGGGAGCTGGACGGCAGGGGC
This sequence comes from uncultured Spirochaetaceae bacterium, assembly GCA_964570045.1. Taxonomy (GTDB): domain Bacteria; phylum Spirochaetota; class Spirochaetia; order SZUA-6; family DRHE01; genus MIBK01. The sequence continues at coordinate 1,489 of CAZMWZ010000087.1, read as the reverse complement.
TACTACTCGCACCGCGGCGGCGGCCTGGGTTACGTGGCCGAGGTGCGGCTGTACTCGGAAAGCGGCCTGGGGTCGATACTGTTGATGAACATGACCTCCCCCTCCCGCCGGGTTTCGCTGGACATCCTGGACGCCGAGTACCTGCGCTAGGCGGGGGCAGGGGAAAAAACCCGCCGGTGAGTGCGGTACAATAGCGCTGACAAGGAGCAAACGATGAGCGAGAAGCTGGCGATGCTGGGCGGCCGGCCCGTGCGCACCGCACCCTGGCCCAAGTGGCCGCTGTTCAGCGAGCAGGACGTTGCGGAAGTGGGCGCCGTTCTACGCGATGGCCGCCTGACCTCGATCACGGGACCCAAGGTGAAGGAGTTCGAGGAGGCTTTTGCGGCGAAATTCGAAGCCAGGTACGCGCTGGCCACCTGCAACGGGGTCACGGCCATCCACCTGGCCCTGGCCGCCCTGGGGATCGGCCCAGGGGACGAGGTGATCGTCCCGGCGCACACTTTCATTGGCACCGCGGTGCCGGTGCTGATGGCCAACGCCATCCCGGTGTTCGTAGACGTGGAGTTGGACACCTTCAATATCGACGCAGGCCAGATTGAGGCGGTCATCACCGACCGAACCAAGGCGATCGTCCCTGTGCACCTCAACGGTTTGGCCGCCGACATGGACGCGATCATGAGTCTGGCTAGGAAGCACAAGCTGTTCGTGATGGAGGACGCCTGCCAGTCGCACGGCGGGCTGTACAAGGGCCGGGTCACCGGGACCATGGGCCAGATCGGCTGCTTCAGCTTCTTCGAGGACAAGGTGATCACCACCGGCGAAGGCGGGATGCTCATCACCGACGATCCGCAGCTGTACGAGAAGGCCCGCTGCTTACGCAGCTACGGCGAGGAGCTGGTCACCAGCATCGGGGAGCGCAAGTACGAACACGTGGCCCTGGGCTTCAACTACCGCATGGGGGCGCTCAACGCCGCTATAGGGTTGAACCAGCTCGCCAGGCTGGAGGACATGATCGAGAAACGCAGCCGCAACGCGCGCTACCTGCGGGAGCAGTTGAAGGGCGTGGCCGGGATCATCCCGCCTATGGAGGTTCCGGGCTGCCGGCACGCCTACTACAAGTTCGTCTGCCGCATCGACCGGAGCGTGCTGAACGTGGACGCGCTCATGGCGGTGGAGGCGATCAAGGCCGAGGGGGTGGCCGCCACCCCGCGCTACCCCACACCTCTTCCATTGCAGAAAGTTTTCCGGGAGAAGATCGGCTACGGAGGAACGGACTGCCCCTACAGCTGCCATATGTACGGGCGGGAGCCCGCTTTCCTGAAGGGCTCCTGGCCGATTGCTGAGCGCATTGGCCGGGAGGCCTTCGTGCTGCTGGTGCACCCCTCGATCGAGGAACGCGACCTGGACGACGCGGTGCGGGCCGTGGAGAAGGTCGCGACCCACTACAGGAAATAGGAGGGAGAAATGGGTAGCGGAAAGAACTGGCTGC
>CAZMWZ010000086.1:4104-11837 GCA_964570045.1 uncultured Spirochaetaceae bacterium | reverse complement strand
CGCGGGGGGAGCGCGTACGGGCGCTGATCCTCCCGGGGGAGAACGCCGCCGCGCTGGAAGGCCTGGAGCTGGAGAGGGTGGAAGGGAACATCCTGGAGCCGCGGTCCCTCGAGGAGGCGCTGGCCGGGGTGGACACCGTATTCCACCTGGCGGGGCTCATCTCCATTTTGCCCGGGCGCGACCAGCGCCTGCGCGAGGCCAACGTGCTGGGCACCTGGAACGTGGTGCGCGCGATGCGCGCCGCCGGGACCCGCCGTCTGGTCTACGTGAGCTCGATCCACGCCCTGGCGCGGCCTCCCGCGGGCGTGTGCATCGACGAGTCCGTACCCTTCGACCCGCACAGCGCCGAAGGGGAGTACGACCGCACCAAGGCGGAAGCCTCGCTGATCGTGCAGCAGGAGGCCGCGCGCGGCCTGGAGGCGGTGATCGCCTGCCCCACCGGGATCATCGGCCCCTGCGACTTCCTCGAGTCCGAAATGGGCCGGCTGGTCCGCTCCTGGCTGCGCCCCGGGGTGCACCCCATCGTCGACGGCCGCTTCGACTTCGTGGACGTGCGGGACGTGGCCCGCGGCCTGATCCTGGCCCGCGAGCGGGGAAGGCCCGGGGAGACCTACATCCTCTCCGGCACGCTGCTGTCGCTGGCCGAGCTGCGGCGCTTGGTGAGCGAAGCCCTGGGGCGGCCCTTGGCGGTCATTACCCTGCCGCGCTGGCTGGCCCTGGCCGGCGCCCCGCTGGCCGCGCTGGCGGGCAGGCTGACCGGCAGGAAGCCCCAGTTCACCTCCTACTCCCTGCGGACCCTCATGAGCAACGCGGAAGTGAGCCACGCCAAGGCCGAGCGGGAGCTGGGCTACACGGCGCGCGGTGTCGCCGAAACGGTGGCCGACACGGTGCACTGGTGGCGGGAGCACGGGGAGATCGCCGTCCGTCCGGCCCCCCGCCCCCGCAGCAGGGTTAAGCTGCCCAGCAGCCCGCGGGAGCGGCTCGCGCTGGTCACGGGGGCTTCCGGCGGCATCGGTGGGGAGACCGCCCGCCGCCTGGCGGCGGCCGGCTACAACCTGGTGCTGGTCGCCCGCCGCCAGGACCGCCTGGAGGAGTTGGCCGCGGAGATCCGCGCCGGGGGCGGGGCGGCGGAGGTGCTGGTCGCGGACCTCGCCCAAAGCGAAGGCCCGCGGGCCGTGTTCGACCAGGTCATGGAGCGCTACGGCGGGATCGACGTGCTGGTAAATAACGCCGGCTTCGGCTGGTATGGCTGGTGCTCCGACATGCCGTGGGCCACCGCCCAGGACATGCTCCAGGTCAACAACGCCGCCCTGACCCAGCTCATCGTGCTGTTCCTGCCGGTCATGCGCCGCGCGGGCCGCGGGCACGTGATCAACGTGAGCTCGGTGGCCGGCAGCCTCCCCAGCCAGGGCGTGGCGCTGTACTCGGCGACCAAGTCCTTCGTGGACGCCTTGACCACGGCGCTGTACCGCGAGCTGCGGGGTAGCGGCGTGCACGTGAGCGTGGTGAAGCCCGGCCCGGTACTCACGGAGTTCTACCGCACCGCGGAGCGCCTCCCCTTCGGCGGGCCGGTCCCCGGCGAGCGGCTGGCCGTGAAGCCCGCTGCCGTGGCCGACGCGATCCTGCGCCTGCTCGCCCGGCCGCGCCATGCCGCCTGGGTCCCCGGGGGGTTGAGGATCATGCCCTGGGTGGAGGCGAGTTTCGGCTGGATCCTGGACCGGCTCGGGCCGCTGCTGCTGCGCCGGCGCAGCCTGCCGGTCTAGACTCTCCGGCGGGTTACTTCGGCAGCTTTCCCAGCAGCTTCCAGACCCAGCGGTGGAACCGGTGGAAGGAAGCCACCGGCTCGGCGAACATCAGGATGCAGTCGCCGCTGACCACCGCGAGGCCCTTCTGCCGGGCCAGCTCCAGGGCGCCTGCGGATTCGCAGCCCTGCTGGATCCACAGGCTGCGGATCCCGGCCTCGGCCGCGTCCCGCACCACGCCCTCGGTTTGCAGCGAGTTGGTGAGCACCAGGGCCCCCTCGGGCTTGTCCGGTATATCGGACAGGCGGTGGAAGCAGCGCTCCCCCTCCAGGGTGTCGGTGTTGGGGTTGACCGGGACCAGGCGGTAGCCCTTCTTTTTCAGCTCCCGGTAGGCCAGGTTGCTGAAGTCCTTGCCGGAACGGGACACCCCGACTACGGCCAGGTGCTTGTGACCCAGAAACTCCTCGACGGCTTTCTTCGTGTTCATATTAACTCCTTGCGAATCCAGCGGGCCCACGAGCCGATCAGCTCCCAGTCCCGGGAATCCCCCGGGCGGGCGCCGATGACCAGCATGACGAACAGCATCTGCGGGAAGGGCAGCCTGCCGTAGTCCAGCTTGCCGGCGAAAAAGGCCGCGCTCACCGGCCTAACCGCGGCGAGGGCCGCGCGCACGGGCCTCAGGTACGAGGCCACGGTGGTGTGCCGCTCCTTGAAGGACAGCCTCCCCGGGCGGGCCGGCTCGCGCACCAGGCGGGGGTCCAGCAGGACCGGGAAGCCGAAACCCTGCTCCGTACCGCTGCGGGTGACCTGCATGGCCGTGAAGAACAGCGCCACGGGCAGCCGCGCCAGCTCCCGGCGGCGGCGGCGCAGGAAGCGGGCAGCCCGGCGGTGCCAGCCGACGATCATCGGGCCGCCCAGGACGACGGCCGAATACCCGCCCAGGTCCCCGACCTCCCCGAGGCTCCGCACCTCGACGGCGGCAGTTGGTGCTTCCAGCGCTTTGCCCAGAGCCTGGGCGACCTCGGCCGTGGAGCCCGCGTTGGTGGTGTAGGCGACCAGGATGCGTTTCATGGCGGCACCCGACTATAGCACTAGAAGGCCGGCAGGCGCTACCGGGAGTGCCGGAAGCCGCGGCGCGGCCCCCGCCTGCCGTGGGGGGCAAGCGCGCGGGGGGTTTCCGGGTTGACCCACACGTGGATGCTGGCGGCCACCCGGTCGTCGACGGCGATGAGCGAGCCTTCGCACTCCAGCACGAAGGAGGGGTGGCGCTGGTGCAGCTTGACGCGGACCCCGGGGCGGAGGAGCAGGTTGTCCAAGCGGTGCAGCTGCTGGTCGCTGGCAGCATAGACGTAGGCGACGCGCGCGGCTTCCCCCACCCGCAATTCGGGTAGCGGCATCACGGAGCTCTCCACCGCCTGCGTCCCCTGCCGGCAGCACTCTCCCTCCGGGATCGGCATGCCGTGCGGGCATTCCCGGGGGTGTCCCAGCAGGGTGCAGATGCTGTCCACCAGGTCCGGGTTGAGGATGTGCTCGAACTCGCAGGCTCCCTTTTCGTACTCCACGCCCAGCACGTCGTGCACCAGCCGCTCGGCCAGACGGTGGGAACGGATCAGCTTGCGGGTGTGCTCCCTGCCGCAGGCGGTGAGCTGGATGCGCTCGCCCTCCACCTGCACGATGCCCGCCTCGGCCAGCTCCGCCAGCAGCTCCGGGCGGAACTCCTCCCGCAGCTCCTCGCGGAAGGAGGCCAGCGACATGTTGCGGTCCTCCTTCATGTACCAGAGGACCTCCAGGTACTCCTCTTTGATCCGGTCGCTTTCCATCAGCTTACCCTCAGGAAGACCAGCAGCCAGTTCAGCGCTCCCGCCAGGATGAAGGAGGAGAGGTTGATGGCCAGGGTGATGAGGATCCCGGCCCGCAACCCCACCTGGCGGCACATGGCCACGATGTTGGCGAAGCAGGGCACGAACATGATCGTGATGGTGACCGCCACGATGGACTGAATATAGTTCAACGCCCCCTGGTTCACCAGGGAATAGATCAGCCCCGCGGCCGCTTCGTGGCGGGCCATGGTCAGGATCAGCACCTCGATCATGTTCAGCGGCAGCCCCAGCCAGCTTACCACCACCGGCTTGAGGCCCTTCTGTAATAGGCCGAGCAGCCCGCTTTTCTCCACCAGGAAAAGCGCCAGGGCGGCCACCAGGAAGATCGGCAGCGCCTCCTTGAGGAACCAGTACAGGCGGAAGCCGGTTTTCCGTAATACGGCCCCGAGGTTGGGCACCCGGATGGGGGGCAGCTCCTGGATGAAGTCGCCGTGTTCGTCCTCAGGCAAGAGGCGGTTCAAAACCCAGCCGGCGGCGATCTCCACCAGGGCTAGGGTGGCGAAGGCGATGAGGAAGGCCGGCAGCCCCACCCGGCCCAGGATGGCCATGCTGATGGCCAGCTGGGCGGAGCAGGGGATGGCGAAGGCGATCAGGTAGACGGTGATCAGCCGCTCCTTGCGCGAGGGGATGCCGCGGACCGTGAGGGTGGCCATGGTCTTACAGCCGAAGCCCAGCACCAGGCTCAGCACGGAGCGCCCCGAAAGGCCGATCCCCTTGAGCAGGCGCTGGGTGAGCACGATCAGGTTCGGCAGGTAGCCGCTGTCCTCCAGGAAGCCCAGGGTCAGGAAGAAGACCGAGAGGATGGGCAGGACCGTCACCAGGGCGTTGAACACCCCCAGGGTGAGCAGGCCGAAATCCCCGATCAACAGCTCACGCCAGAAACCGGCGGGCACGGCGCGGCCCACTGCCCGGACCGTCGGGTCCACGATCCAGGCCGACAGCTGCGACTGGATCAGCCCGGCCACCTGGACCACCAGGAAGTACAGCACGGCCACGATGGCCGCCAGGATGGGAACGCCGAACACGGGGTGCCGGCACAGGCGGGCAACCGTCGCGGCCGCCCGCCCGCCGCTGGCCGGCTCGCGGGTGGTGACCTCCCCCATGATGCCTTCCGCCAGCTCCGCCCGCCTGCGCCCGAGCAGGCGGCTCAGGCCGCCGCGGCTCTCCCTGCGGAGGCGGTTGAGGCGCTCCTCCAGGTCGGGGGCATCCCCGCCTTCCCCGGCGAGCTCCTCTACGATCTGCGGGTCCCCGTCCAGCAGGAGCAGGGCCTTCAGACGCGGAAAGCGCACCCGCTGGGGCAGGGCGTCCCGGACCTGGGCCAGCGCCCGCTCCACCTCCTCGCCGTAATCAGGCTTCCAGGCCGCGGGGCGCAGGCGGGCCATGGCCGCCTTGAGCTCCTCCACGCCGCGGTTGAGGGTGGCGTTGTGCTCCACCAGCTCCACCCCCAGCAGGCGGGCCAGCTTGCGGGCGTCAATTCTCAGGCCCTGCCGCTGCGTTTCGTCCACGGCATTCAGGCAGAGCACCAGGGGCAGCCCCAGCTCCAGCAGGTCCAGGGTGAGCAGCAGGGACTGCTTGAGGCGGTTGGCGTCGATGCATTGGACCAGGCCGTCGGGCGGATCCCCGAAAAGCAGCTCGCGGACGGCGATCTCCTCCTCCGAGTGGATGTAGGCGCTGTGCAGGCCGGGCGTGTCGATGATCAGGTAGCGCTCGCCGCGGAAGCTCATCGCCCCGCTCTTCGGCTCCACGGTGGTGAGAGGGTAGTTGGACACCAGGGTATACTGGCCGGTGAGCTCGTTGTACAACTGGCTCTTGCCCGTGTTGGGCAGGCCGACGACGGCGATGCGGCGCGGCGTGGAGGGTCCCGCGCCCCGAGGGGCGGCCCCGGGGTCTTCGTTCTGGCGCATGGATTGGTTTGCCCAAGCCCACTATACCGCAGGGGCGGGCTGTTGGGAATCGCCCAATATTGTGGCGCGGCGGCCTGCGTTGTGTTAGGCTTCCGTCAGGGGGTGACGATGACCGGACAAAGGTATTTCACGGTTCCCAACGCGCTCTCCCTCTCGCGCCTCGTTCTCCTACCATTGCTGTACGTGTTCGCACTGCGGGGGATGGAGACCGCCTTCGTGATCGGCTACGCGGTGCTCGGGGCGACCGACTACTTCGACGGGCTGGCCGCCCGCCGCCTCAACCAGCGCACGGAGCTGGGCAAGGCCCTGGACTCGATCGTCGACATCCCGTTCTACCTGTCCTCCGCCTACTTCATGGCCCGGCTGTACCCGGAGTACCTGCGGCCCAACATGATCCTGCTGTACATCTTCTTTGGCATCTTCGGGCTGTCCTTCGTCGTGTCGGCCATCAGGTGCCGCAAGCCCATCATGATGCACACCTTTTTATTGAAGTTGAACGGCGTGCTGGTGTACCTGCTGGTGATCCTGTCCACCTTTGTGAACACCACGATTTTCGTCACCGTGATCCTGGCCATCTACTACCTGGGCTTCACCGAGGAGATCCTGATTTTCCTGATCCACGGCGAGGTCGACCCGGATTCCCCGACGATCTTCCGGCTGCGGCCGAAGCAGGGGTAGGCGCCCGAAGCCGAAGGGCTTCAACCCTGCGCGGCGAGGCGAGCGAGCAGCTCCAGCCGTCCGGGCAGCGCCCCGACCGGCACCCGGTCCGCCACGCCGAGCAGGGCGCGGGGATCGCCGCGGACCTCCGCAACGGCGCGGCGGGCGGCCTCCTCGAACTCCCCCTGGGCGGTGGCCGGCAGGAGCAGGTCCTGTGGGATCCCTCCCCAGAGAGTGACCCTCTCGCCGCACAGGGCCCGGGCTTCGCTCAAGGCTGCGTCGCTCTGCGGCGGGCCGCTGATCCCTTCGACGAGGTCCGCGCCCGAGGCAGAGAGCGCGGGCAGGAGGCTCGCCACCGGGCCGCCGGCGTGGACGGCCAGGAGCTTGCCTGCGGCGTGCAGCGTATCGGCCGTGGCGCGGTAGCTGGGAGCCAGGTGCTCCGCGAAGGCGGGGGGCGTGATGAACTGGGCGTCCAGGTTGTCGGGCGAAAGGGCTATCTCGAAACGCAGGCCGGCCAGCTCCCCGATAAGACCCTGCAGCTTTGTCTCCAGCGCCGCCAGCAGGCCAGCGATTCGCTCCGGCTCCTGGTACAGCAGCAGGAACCCTTCGCCGAAGCCCAGGAAGGAGTGCAGCAGGTCCGAGTAGGGGCGCATCGGCAGCTCCACGACGGTTAGCCCCCCGCCTTCCACGAGGCGCGAGGGTTCCGGTCGGTACACCCGGGCCGCCACGATCTGGGCGGCGGCGGCCAGGTCCCCGGCGTCCTTCACCGGGTACTCCGCCTGCCACCAGTCCCCGTCCGGCCCGAGGGTCCAGCGCGCCTGGAGGGTGCCGGAAGGCGCCTGCCAGCGGGTCGTCCTCTCCTCTGTGCTCTCCGCCGTCTCGATGGGAATGCCGGGGGTCGCGAGGTTCCAGGCGCGTACCGGCTGCCACAGAGGCACGCCCATCCTCCGGCAGACCCCCGCCAGCGAATCCGCTTTCCAGGCCGCGGGCAGCGTTCCCCGGGCGGAGTGCCAGGGATGCCAGAGGCTCAGGTCGGGCAGAAACAGCGAAGGCAGGCGGTCGCGCAGCTCGCGCAGGTCAGGCTCCTTTCCCGGGAAGCAAGCCCAGCGACCGGCCCACGAAGCGGTCGAGCACCCGCGCGGGCAGCGCCAGCGGCAGCCACCAGCCCAGGAGACGGTTGCGGGGGATGGCGTAACGCGCGCGGGGCCGCGGGCTGGTGAGCGCGCGCAGGAGGACCCGCACCACGCGCTGCACCGGCAGCACGCCATCCGGACGGTCCAGACCGGCGGCCTTGAGGGCGGACTGGATGGCGGGCCAGTAGGCCGTGTCCCGGAAGGCCTGCGCCTGGGCCACCGACTTTTCCACCAGCGGCGTGCGCACGATGGACGGCTCGATCAGGATCACGTGGATCCCATAGAGCTGCAGCTCGCGGCGCAGGGCGTCGGACAGGCCTTCCAGGGCGTGCTTGGAGGCGGCGTAGAAGCCGAAGAAGGGGAAGGCCAGGCGCCCGCTGGCCGAGCTCAGGTTGACGATCCTGCCCGGCGAGCCGC
>CAZMWZ010000086.1:0-4004 GCA_964570045.1 uncultured Spirochaetaceae bacterium | reverse complement strand
CCGCCGCGCGCCGCGCCCAGCAGGGGCAGGAAGCGCCGCGTCACCTCGAACAGGCCGAACAGGTTGACCTCGAACTGCCCCCGCAGCGCCTCGGTGGACAGGCAGGCCAGCGGGCCCAGGCAAGTGGTGCCGGCGTTGTTGATCAACGCGTCGAGGTTGGCGCCCGCCAGCTCCTCCTCTACGACGCCGGCCGCCTCCCGCACTGCCGCGGAGTCGGTGACGTCCAGCATCAAGGGCTGGAAACTCTCGCCCAGCTCGGCGCGCAGCCGGCGGGCGTCGGCCTCCCGGCGCACGCCGCCGAACACGGTCCATCCCCGCGATACCAGCTCGCGGGAGGCGGCGCAGCCGATGCCGCTGGAAGCCCCGGTGATCAGGACCCGGGGGGTCCGGCCTCCGGTCCCCGGCATCAGAACACGAACAGGATGCCCGTGTTCGCGTGCAGCACGCGCAGGTTTTCGCCCCCTTCGAACACCCACGAGTATTTTCCCTGCACGAACAGGTCGAGGTTGCCCACCAGGCGGAAGGACCCGCCGGCCAGCAGGCCCACGTTGGGGGCGATCAGGTCGCTCACGGCGGTCAGGCCGGGGACCAGTCCCGCGTACAGGTCGAAGCGCGGCAGGGGGACGATGAACTTGAAAGCCAGCGCGAAATCCGTGACGTTCCCGCCGTCCAAGCGGTACAGCTCCGAGGAGGGGGTGAGGTGGAGGGTGGAAATGATCGGGATGTTCACGTAGAAACCCCAGTTGAAGCTGGTCTTCCAGTCCGTGCTCGGGATGCCCGCCGTGTTTCCCTGGGGGAAGGCCAGGCCGACGGCCACGCCCAGGCCCACGGAGTTGGCCGAGCTCTGGGCCATGACGGGCAGCGCCGCCGCCGACACCAGGAGGATCGCCGCCAAAGCGAGAGCGAAACGCCGCATGGTTGACTTCATACCCGGATAATACGCCGATCCCCTGCCCGCCGTCGAGTGCCTAAAGGGAGCGCCGGGCTAGACTTCCAGGACGGCGAGGGAGCGCTCCACTTCGCCGGCCGCATCGGCGGGATCCGGCCACTCGTGGGAGTAGCCCAGGCAGCTCGTGACGAAGCGCGTCCGGCCCACCCGGGACTGGCGGCGGTAATGCACGTGCCCGAACACCGCAACCTCCACCCCGTACCGGACGGCCAGCTCCCCGTACTGCGGGCTGCCGAGGAAGGCGTTGAGGTATTCCCACAGCCGGTCGGGGGGGCGCACGGTGAACCCCTCGTGCGGCACCACGTGGGTCACGAGGACCAGGCGCCGTCCCCGCTTGACCGCGGCCGCGAGCTGCCGTTCCAGGTTCTCCAGGAAGAAGCGATGCACCTCCCGGGTGGGCCGGTCCCAGCGGGCGTTCACCTTGTCCTGCCACAGACGCTCGCCGAAGCGCATGCGGTCGAACTCCTCCATCGAGAAGCGCGGGTGGCCGAAGGCGTAGTCGTACCAGCCCATGGCCCCGACCACGGTCCAGCCTCCGGGAAGCTCGGCTGGCCCCCGCCCGAGGTTGCCCGGGAAGGTGTCGAGGGCCTCGAGGCTGTCCCAGGCTCCCCAGGCGTCCCCGAAGGGGCGGCCCGCGGCCTCGTTCCACAGGTCGTGGTTTCCGGGGACGAACAGCACCCGCAGACCCGTTTGCGCCTGGATTTCCTCCAGGGCGTGCAGGGTCACATCGTAGCGGTCGGCGAGGTCCCCGGCGATCAGCAGCAGCTCCGCGCCATGGCGCCGCGCCGCGACGGCGAGGTGGCGGGAGAAGGTTTCCGGGCCCGCCGCGCCCCCGTTCAGGTCCACGTGCAGGTCCGAGATCACGCCGATGCGCACTACAGCTTGGGGTTCAGCCGCTCGGAGAGCGCGTCTCCCAGGATGTTGAAGCAGAGCACCGTGAGGGCCAGGGCCACTCCCGGGTACAGGGCCATCCAAGGGGCCTGCGCCAGGTAGTCGCGGGCGTCCTTGAGCATCAGTCCCCAGCTGGGGGTCGGGGGCTGGGCGCCCAGGCCGAGGTAGGACAGGGAGGCCTCGATCACCACCGTCAGGGCGAAGGTGATCGAACACTGGACCACCACCTTGCCCAGGAGGTTGGGCAGGATGTGCCGGAACACCACCTTGGCCAACGGCGTCCCGAGGGCGTGCGAGGCTTCCACGTAGCCTTCGGTCTTCAGGGCCAGGGTCTCGGCGCGCACGAGGCGTGCGAAGGTGGGGGAGTAGATCACCCCGACGGCGACCATGACCTGCACCAGGCCGTAGCCCAGGAAGGAGACCACGGTGATGGCCAGCAGGACCGTAGGGAAGGACAGCAGGCTGTCCATCACGAGCATGAGCAGGTTGTCCACCGCTCGAGGGGACAGGGCGGCGACCAGACCGACCAGGGAGCCGAGCAGTGCCGAGATGGCCACCGAGACGATGCCGACCAGCAGGGCGGAGCGTGAGCCGAAAATGGTACGGGAGAGCAGGTCCCGCCCCAGGTTGTCGGTGCCCAGGAGGTGGACGCCGCCGGGCGGGGCGAGGCGCCTGTCCAGGTGCTGCTCCGTGGGGCTGTGGGGGGCCACCCAGGGGGCCGCGGCGGCCGCGGCCCCCAGAATGGCAAGATAGACGAGCGCGGCGTAGAACAACCGCCGCGCTGCCTGCCCTCCGATCACTGCACCTCCGTGTATCGGAAGTCGAAGGTGTCCAGGACCGGGTCCATGCGGAAACCCCGGATCCGCTTGTTGGTCACGATGCGCCGGTAGGAGGTGCCCGTGAACACGAAGGGCACTTCCTTGGCCATGATCTCCATGGCCTGGTCGTAGAGCTTGCGGCGGTTCTCGTACCCGATGGTGGTCGCCCCCTTGGCGATCAGCTCCGCCGCCTGGGCGTTGACCCAGCGCACGTAGCGCTTCTCGGTGCCGTAGCCGCCCAGGGTGCCATCCGGGTCCAGCTTGCCGGTGTGGCCGATGACCGTGAAGTCGTACTTGGCCCCCGTGTACACGTCTTTCAGCCAGGTCGGCCAGTCCACCTGCTTGATCTGCACGTTCAGGCCGACCTTGGCGAGCATCTCCTGGTACATCTCCCCCGCCTTCACGTGGGGCGGGTAGTTGGAGGGCAGCACCATCTCGAACACGGTGTCCTCGGTCACGCCCGCCTGCGCGAGCAGGGTCTTGGCCCGAGCCGGGTCATAGGGGTACAGGGAGGTGAAGTCCTTGTAGTAGGCGTTGCCGTAGTTCATGAAGGTGCCGATCGGCTGGCCGCCGCCGTAGGCCACGTCCAGGATCGCCTGCTTGTCGATCGCCTGGTTGACGGCCTGGCGCACGCGCAGGTCGTTCAGGGGCGGTTTGCCGCAGTTCATGGCCATGACCAGGATCAGGGCGGTGAGCGGGCGCTGCACGTTCACCTTGCCGCTGGCCTCCAGGGCCGGGACGTCTTCCTGGTCGATGATGTCGCTGCCGTCGATCTGTCCGGCGATCAGCCCTTGGACCTGCACGGCCCGTTCCGGGATGATCTGGAACACCAGCGAGTCGAAGCGGGGCATGCTCTTCAGCCAGTATTCGGGGTTCCTGGCCAGTACGATCCGGTTGTCGCGCACCCATTCCTTGAACGCGAACGGGCCGGTGCCCACGGGCTTGTTGGTGAAGTCATGCCCGGTGTCGATCAGGCTCTTGGGCAGGATCGCGCCCCAGCCGGAGGCCAGAGCCGCCAGGAGCGGGGCCGCGGGCGCGGACAGCTTGAACTCGACCGTGGCGGCGTCCGGCGCCTCGATCGCGGTGATCGCCGCATATTCGCTGGCCTTGGGGGAGGCGAACTCCTTATTTTTGATGCGCTCGAAGCTGGCTTTCACGTCCTTGGAAGTCAGCAGGTCGCCGTTGTGGAACTTGACCCCCTTGCGCAGGGTGAAGGTCCAGGTCAGGTTGTCCGCCGAGGTGGTCCAGCGTTCGGCCAGCGCGCCGACGAGCTTGCCCTGGGGGTCGGGCTCCACCAGGGTGTCATAGAGGCTGCGCACCGTCTGGAAGGTCAGGGTGCCCGCGGT
>CAZMWZ010000085.1:0-11922 GCA_964570045.1 uncultured Spirochaetaceae bacterium | reverse complement strand
CTGGATCTGAGGGTTCCTGTAGGACTGGCGGATGGGCCGGGTGCGGTCCAGCTCGTAGAGCGACTGGATCCGCTGACGGATGCGCTCCTTCTCCAGGCCGTAGATCTGGCCGCCGCCGCCGGCGCACCCGCCCGGGCAGGCCATGACCTCCACGAAGTGGTAATCGGCCTCCCCTTTGCGGATCCTGTCCGCCAGACGGCGGGCGTTGGCCAGGGTGTTCACCACGGCCACCTTGAGGCTTGTCCCCCCCAGGTCCACCACGGCCTCCTTGACCCCCTCGATGCCGCGCACCTCGCTTAACTCCAGCTTTTTCAGATCCTTGCCGGTCACCAGGTGGTAGGCGGTGCGCATGGCCGACTCCATCACCCCCCCGGAGGCGGCGAAAATGTCGCCGGAGCCGGAGGTGCTGCCCAGCACCGAGTCGAAGCCCTCCTCGGGCAGCAGCTCGAAGTTGATGCCGTAGTGGTCCAGCAGGCGGGCGAGCTCCCGGTTGGTCAGCACCGCGTCCACGTCCGGGATTCCGTCCTGGGACATCTCGGAGCGGCGCGCCTCGTACTTCTTGGCCGTGCAGGGCATGACCGAGACCACGAATACGTCCTGCGGCTTGTAGCCTTCCTTCTGTGCCAGGTAGCTCTTGATCAGGGCGCCCATCATCTGCTGGGGGCTCTTGCAGGTGGACAGGTTGTCCAGAAGGTCGGGCAGGTTGTGCTCGGCGTACTTGACCCACCCCGGGCAGCAGGAGGTGAACATGGGCAGCTTGCCGCCGTTTTTAATCCGCTCCACCAGCTCGGTGCCCTCCTCCATGATCGTCAGGTCGGCGGTGAAGTCCGTGTCGAACACGTGCTTGAAGCCCATGCGCCGCAGGGCCGCGGCCACCTTGCCGGTCACGTTGGCCCCGGCGGGCAGGCCGAAGAACTCGCCGAGGGACACGCGGATGGCGGGGGCGGCCTGGGCCACCATGATCTTCTTGCCCTCCTGGATCGTGCTCATGACCCGTTCGATTTCCGAGGCCTCGTGCAGCGCCCCCACCGGGCAGGCCAGCACGCACTGGCCGCAGTTCACGCAGGTGGTTTCGCTTAAGTCCTTGTTGAAGGCCGGCAGGACCATGGTGTCGAAGCCCCTGTGGGTGAAGTCGATGGCCGACACCCCCTGGACCTCTTCGCACACCCGCACGCAGCGCCCGCAGAGGATGCACTTGTCGGGATCGCGCACGATCGAAGGGGAGGAGAAGTCGATGTAGTGGTGGCGGATCTTGCCCTGGAAGGGCACGTTGTGGATGTTGTACTCCGCGGCCAGGCTCTGCAGCTCGCAGTGCAGGTTGCGGTTGCAGGTCAGGCAGTCGAAGGGGTGGCTGGCCAGAAGCAGCTCGACGATGGTCTTGCGGGCGTTCAAAACGCGCGGGCTGCGGGTGGACACCTTCTGGCCCTCTTCCGCCGGCATGGCGCAGGAGGGGACCAGGCCAGGGCGGCCCTCCACTTCCACGATGCACATGCGGCAGGCGCCGCTCGGGAAAAGCCCCGAGAGGTGGCAGAGCGTGGGGATGCGCACCCCCGCCTTCTTGGCCGCGTCCAGTATCGTGGCCCCCGGCTCGGCTTCCACCGGCCGGCCGTTGATTTCCATGGTGATGGTCGCTGTCATAGTTGCCTCCATTTATGCCACCAGCACCGCGTCGAAGCGGCAGACCTCGTGGCAGCTGCCGCAGCGCACGCACTTGTCGTCCAGGATGTAGTGGGCCTTCTTGGCCTCGCCCACGATCGCGCCAGTGGGGCACTTCTTGACGCAGAGGGTGCAGCCCCGGCACGCCTCCGTGTCGATACGGTAGGTGAGCAGGCCCCGGCACTGGGCGGCGGGGCACTTGCGGTCGTAGATGTGCGCCTCGTACTCCTCGCGGAAGTACTTCAGGGTCGACAGGACGGGGTTGGGGGCGCTCTGCCCCAGCCCGCATAGCGAGGTCTCCTTGATCACGGTGGCCAGGTTCTCCAGGTTCAGCACCATGTTGAAGCGCAGCAGGTTGTCCTCCTCGCTCTTCATCTGGGTGTAGGGCTGGGTGATGAATTCCAGGATCTCGTACATGCGGCGGGTGCCCTCGCGGCAGGGGATGCACTTGCCGCAGGACTCCTTGGTGGTGAAGGACAGGAAGTACTTGGCCACGTCCACCATGCAGGTGTCCTCGTCCATGACCACCAGGCCGCCGGAGCCCATCATGGCCCCGATGGCCTTCAGGCTCTCGTAGTCGATGCGGGTGTCCAGGTGCTCGGCGGAGATGCAGCCTCCGGAGGGGCCGCCGCTCTGCACGGCCTTGAAGGCCTTGCCCTCGGGGATGCCGCCGCCCACGTCGAAGATGATCTCGCGCAGGCTGATGCCCATCGGCACCTCCACCAGGCCCGAGTTCTTCACTTTACCGGTCAGGGCGAACACCTTGGTGCCCTTGGAGGTCGCCGTGCCCATGGCCGCGAAAGCCTCCGCCCCCTCGCGCAGGATGTGGGGCACGTTGCAGAAGGTCTCCACGTTGTTGATGATCGTGGGGCAGCCGAACAGGCCGGAGACGGCCGGGAAGGGGGGCCGCGGCCGGGGCATGCCTCGCCTGCCCTCGAGTGAGGCCATCAGGGCGGTTTCCTCGCCGCACACGAAGGCGCCGGCGCCCTGCTTGATGCGCAGGCAGAAGGAGAAGCCGGCCGGCGTGAGGGGCTTCTCCAGCAGCCCCTCCTGCTTCGCCAGCTCGATGGCCCTTTCCAGCCGCTTGATGGCCAGGGGATACTCCGCGCGGCAGTAGACCACGCCCTCCCGGGCGCCGATGGCGTAGCCGGCGATGATCATGCCCTCGATCAGCACGAAGGGGTCACCCTCCAGCAGGGAGCGGTCCATGAAGGCGCCCGGGTCGCCCTCGTCCGCGTTGCAGATCACGAACTTGCGTTCCCCTTTCTGCTCCTGGGCGAACTGCCACTTCTTGCCGGTTGGGAAGCCGGCCCCGCCGCGGCCGCGCAGGCCTGCCCGCAGCAGCTCATCGACCACCGCTTTCGGGCCCATGGCCAGGGCCTTCTCCAGGCCGCCGAAGCCGCCCGTGCCGCGGTAATCGGCCACGCTCTCGGGGTTGATCACCCCGCAGTTGCGCAGCACGTACTTCACCTGCTTCCTGAAGAAGGGATGGTCCTCCAACAGTGGCAGGCCCGGGAGCGCCGGCTTGCCGTTGCGGTACTGGCCCAGCAGCCCCGAAACGTTGTACTTGCGGCGCACCAGGACCTCGTCCAGGATGAACCCGGCCTCCTCGGGCGTGACGTTGCCGTAGGAGAGGCGGTAGCCCTCGTCGGTCACCACGTCCAGGATCGGCTCCGCGACGCAGTAGCCCACGCAGCCGGTGGGGGTCACTTCGACCTGCCGTCCGCGCGCCTCGGCCCACCTGCCCACGGCGTCCTTCACCTTGGCGGCCCCCACGGCCAGCCCGCAGGTCCCCATGCCGATGTAAATCGTGTTCATACGCGCAACTCGCGGATGGTCTTCTCGACTCTCTTCTTGTCGAGGCGGCCGTAGAACTCGCCGTTGACGGTCATGACGGGGGCGATCGAGCAAGCCCCCAGACAGGCCACCACTTCCAGGGAGAACAGCCCGTCGCGGGTGGTGGCCCCGGCCTCGATGCCCAGCTCGCGCTGCAGGGCCTCCAGCAGGTTGAAAGAGCCCTTGACGTGGCAGGCCGTGCCACGGCAGATCTGCACCTGGTACTTGCCCGGTGCGCTGAGGCGGAACTGGTTGTAGAAGGTGGCCACGCCGAAGATCTTGGCTTCCGGCAGCCCCATGTAATCGCTGATCTCGCAGATGCTCTCCCTGGAGATATAGCCCTCCTGCTCCTGGACCGCCTGGAGCATCGGGATCAGGTAGTCCCGGGAGGGAGGGTAGCGCCGGATCGTCTCTGTGGAAACCATAACTCCTCCATGCCTGGAATCGCGAATATAATCACTTTTAACTATAGCATCAATAGTGATTTTATTCACTAAAGAAAAGATATTTTATCGTGATTTATTTGTCAATAGGTATTTTAAATATCGTGGAAAAATTCTCGATGCGTGGCCAGCGAGAGGCGAGAGGCGAGAAAATCAGCCGCGCCTGTCCTGCCCCCGCACGGTGCGCGGCGCCCGGGGTGTACTCGGTTCCCGGGGAGCGCGCGGACGGCGGGTGGCCGGAGAGCTCGCGGAGCGCAGGGTGGCCGGCCCGTAGGCGCCTATTGGCCCGCGGGCGCCCTCCCCTCCCCCGCCCAGCGTATAGAAGTCGCAGCGGGTGCTGCGGGGGACCTCCTCGGGAAAGTGGGTCACCACCACCACCGGGACACGGTGCAGCTCCAGCAGGTCGAAGAACTTGCCCCAGAGCTGGCCGCGGGCCTCGGCATCCAGGCCCGTGAACGGCTCGTCCAGCAGGATGGCCTCCGGGAAGCGGGCGAAGCAGCGCGCGAAGCACAGGCGCTTCTTCATGCCCCCGGACAGGGCCTGGGGGTACTCCCACTCCCGCCCGTTCAGGCCAGCCTCCCCGAGCAGATAGACCGCAAAGGAGAGGGCTTCCGCCGGGTCCAGGCCGTCGTAGATCAGGGGCAGGGCCGCGTTCCAGGCATTGGAGCGCCAGGGCAGCAGCCGGTCGTCCTGGAACAGCAGGCCGATCTTTTTCGGGCGCTCCACGCTCCCGGCATCCGGCTGGAGCAGGGAGGCGATCAGGTACAGCAGGGTGGTCTTGCCGATCCCGGAATCGCCGCTCACCACCGCGATCCTCTCCGGCGCCACGGCCAGTTCGACCCCTTCCAAGACCCTGGCCCCGCCCGGGTAGGCGAAGGACACGCCGCGGAGGCGAATGCCGTCCCGGTCCGCGGCCGACAGGAAAGAACGCTTCAGCAGGGCCAGCGCCTCGCGGTTCCCGCTGCGCGCCGGGCGGACCGGCGGGTGCACGGCGCCGCGGGCCAGCCTCTCGATCCAGCCCAGCAGGCGGTTGGAGGCCAGGATCAGCAGGATCAGCAGCAGCGCCCAGGCGAACAGGCGCCGCACCTGCATGGACTGGTAGGCGGCCTGGATCTGGAAGCCGATGCCGTTGTTGGCCCCGAAGTATTCCCCGGTGACCGAGGCCTTGATCCCCAGCACCAGGCCCAGCTTGAGCGCGGTGGCGAGGAAGGGCCGCAGGTGCGGCAGGATCAGCTCCCGCAGGCGGGCCCGGAACCCCGGGGCGAACAAGGCGAGCATCTCCTCCAGGCCGCGCGGCAGGGTCCGCATCCCCTCGGCCAGGCTGACGGCCACCAGGGGGAAGCAGATCAGGGTGATGACCAGGATCGGCGACAGGTGCCCGACGCCGAGGATCAGGATCAGCGGGATGGCCCACAGCAGGGGCGGCATGCCCTGCAGGAGCACCACCAGGGGGTGGAACAGCGCCTCCACCCAGGGGCGGCGCCCACCCAGGATGCCCACCACCAGGCCGCCGGCCAGGGCCAGCAGGAAGCCCGCGGTGACCCGCGCGCAGGTGAGCAGGATCTGCATCCAGGTGTGGCCCTGGCCCAGCAGGCGCAGGGTGTCGATGAGGGTCTGCCAGGGGGCGGGGATGATGTACGCGCCCGCGGCCAGCGACCCGGCCGTCCAGCCCGCCAGGATCAGGACCACCCCGACCGCGTACCAGAGCCCCCGCGGGCCGGGGGGGCCGCCGGCGGCCCTCAAGGCGCCGAGTCCTCGAGCAGGAAGAAGTCCCGAGTCAGGCCGCCCCTGTCGCCGGGAAGGTGCTCCTTGACCGCCTCGAAATACTCCAAAACCCTGCGGAAGTCCTCCTCCGCGGAAGGGACCCAGAAGAGGGTGTAGCCGATGGCCCGGGCCACCACCTCCGCCCCCAGGCCCAGCGCCGGGGCGTGCGCGCGGGCCGCGCCCTGCGGGTCGCGGGACACCTCCTCCGACGCCCGGGCCCAGGCCTCCGCCAGCCGGCGCACCAGGCCGGCGTTCTTCCGCAGAAATGGGCGCGTGGCGAATAGGCTCACCTGGGGCGAACGCGGGTCCCCCCCGGCAGCCTCGGCCCAGGCCCGGCCGTAGTCCAGCAGGCGGCTAAGACCCCGGTTCAGGACCAGGTCGGTGGCCAGCGGCTCCGGGAGAGCCACGGCGTCCAGCTGCCCCTTGAGCAGCAGGGGCACCGACTGGCCGAAAGCCAGGTACACGATGCGCAGGTCGCGGTCGGGGTCCAGCCCGCGCCGCGCCAGAATGAAGCGGGTCTGGAAATCCAGGGGTGAGCCGGGGAACGGCAGGGCCATCCGCTTGCCGGCCAGCTCAGCCATGCTCGCTAGCGGCGGGGCGCCGGGTCCCCCGACCAGGGAGGACACCGCCCAGACCCCGGTGTTGATCAGCACCAGGGGCCCGCCCGCCAGGTGGTTCTCCCAGCCCTGGCTGGTCCCCGTGAGCAGCAGGTCCGCCTCGCCCCGCAGCAGCAGGGCCAGGGCCTGCGGGTGACTCAGGAAGATCTCGCAGGCCAGCTCGACCCCCGGCAGGGAGTTCCGCCCTGCCATGAGCAGGAACGGCAGCGAGGAGGTGGACTGCGGCACCAGGACCCTGAGGCGGGCCTCGGCGCCCATCAGGACCGCGGCCGCGAGCAGCGCGGCGACCAGCAAGTATCTTCTCACAGGGTGCTCAGCATCTCCCCGGCTTTGCTTCCGAGCTCGGAGCCCGGGTCCAGCCTGCGGGCGTTCTCCAGCCGCCGGCGGGCCTGCCCGGGGTCGCCCAGCTGCAGGCTGCAAAAGGCCGACAGGAACCACGCCGGCTGGGCCGTGGCCGGGGCGGGTGAGCCCGCCAGCAGAGCGTCGAACAGGGCCAGCGCCTCGCGGTAGGCCTGGCCCTCCATCAGCAGCCTGCCCTTCAACAAGGCGTACTCCGGGTAGTAGGGCGCCGCACGCGGCACCTCGGTTTGTTCCAGCGCCTGCGAAGCCGCGGCGTAGCGGCCTTCCAGAAAACGGGCCGAAGCCAGCAGGTACAGAAGGTAGGGCCGGCTGCCCGCCTCCGCCTGCTCCAGCGCCCGAGCGAGCGCCTCCGCGGCCTCCGCGGCCCTGCCCTGGGTGAGCATCACCCGAGCCTGCTCGGCGGCGTCCTTGTCGGCCTCGGCGGCCGCCTTCCTGGCCTCCTCCTCCTCATCCATCCAGCCCGGGTCCTCTTCGGCTGCCACCTCCCCTGCCCGCGCGCCTCCGGACCCGGAGGAACCGGCCGCGGGCGAGCTGAAGAGCGCCCGGATCTTGGATTTCAGCAGGCGGCCCAGGCCCCAGGCCAGGGACTGTCGGGAGGCCCGCAGGAGCGCCCCGACGGCATAGGTGCCTGGCTGGTGGAGTGTGACGCGCAGCTCGCCGGCGGCCAGCTCCGCCAGGGATCCGGCGGCCAGTCGCAGGGAGGATGCGGCGGGAACCGTCTCGCCGAGGCGCGCCTCCCGCCAGCGCCCGCCCTGCTCCACCTCCAGAAGCCCATCGAGATACTCCACCCGCAGGTCCTGGGCGAAAACGGCGGCAGCGCCGGCCAGCAGCGCCGCGATCAGGATGGGACGAACCCGGTTCAAGGCACCCCCCTTGCGCCCATCATAGCGCCAATTCCCGGGCAGTAACAACCTGCGCGTAAGGCCGCTCTGCGGCGCGTAAGCCCGCCTTTGCGCGCTGCGCGGCGGGGGGCTACACGGCGAAGCGGCGGCCTTCATCCAGCATGGCCAGGTAGTTGTCCAGCGGCAGGTAGTTGGCCACCGTGTTGCCCGTGCCCAGGCAGTAGCCCAGCCCCGCCCGGGGGCGGAAGCAGGCCTCCAGGGTGTCCCGCACGCGCGCCCGCACGGCCTGCTCGCTTCCCCGCGCCAGCAGGTCCATGTCGATGCCCCCGAGCACGGCGATGCGGTCCGCGTACCGACGGTAGGCCTCGGCGACCGGGAGGATGCCGTCCTCGAAAGAATGCTTGGCGGCGATGCCCACCTCCAGGATGAGGTCGTCCATGATCTGGCTCAAGTCTCCGCAGGCGTGCAGCAGGTAGGGTTTGCCCCGGGCTCGCCCCGCCTCGGCGCAGGCCCGGTGCCACGGCAGGACCAGCTCGCGCAGGAACCGCGGGGACACCATGGTGGAGGTGCGGAAGCCCATGTCGTCCGACCCCCACAGGAAGGGCACGCAGCGGAAGTCGGCCAGGGTGCGCGACCACTCCACGTAGAACCCGCCGATCCGCTCGGCAACGGCCCGTACCAGGTCGGGGTCGTCGTGGATCAGGTAGCACATCGCCTCGTAGCCCAGCAGGAAGCTCACCATCTCCAGCACGTGGGCGGTGAGGTCGTAAACCCCCATGTTCTCCGGCAGGTTCTCCTCCAGCCACTCCAGCGCGGACAGGTCGATGTCGCGCACCCGCGGCCAGCGGTAGGCCTCGAAGTCCCGCCAGCCGCGGATCGGCCCCGCGTGCTCCTCGATCCAGGCCCGCTCGCCCCGGTTCTGCAGGCCGGAGGTCGTGTCGGCGGCGCCGTGCTCCGGCAGGGCGAAGATCTTCTTGGGCGCCAGGCCCAGACGGAAAGCGTCGTAGCCCAAAAAGGCGTGGAGCCGAACCTCCCGGCGCAGGGCGAAGCGCGGGTCGGCGCGGTCCAGCCCCTGCTCCAGGCTGAAGCGCCCGGCCAGCGCCTCCTTGACCTCCGGGTCCAGGAACAGCTCGAGGTGATGCACCCGCCGAGGCGGGCGGTCCCTGCGGATGACCCCCAGCAGGGCCTCCACGTCCGGCTTCACCTCCGGGGCAAACGCGAAGTCCTTCATTTCCGCATTCTACCATAACATTGACAGCGCTGTGGATTTGGTGCATCGTAGGGGCACCGCAACAGTCATGGTCAATCAGTTTGTGCAGCGTGTGGTCGGCTTCTGCATCCGCTACCGGGTCGCGGTGATCATCGTCACGGCGGCGATCACGGGGGTCATGGCCTGGGCGGTCCTCGACCTCGAGGTCGACTCCGACGTCACCAACCTCCTGCCCGCCAGGCTGAAGGTCATGGAACTCACCGAGAAGTACGGCCGCTCCAAGGACTCCGGCGAGCTGCTGGTGGCGGTGCAAGCCGACGACCTGTTCAGCCTGGAGAAGCTGGGTGCGCTGGAGCGGGCTATCCGCCGCATCCAGAGCCACCCGCAGGTGACCGGCGCGATCCACCCCTTCAACATGATCGTCTTCGAGAGCGAGGAGGGGAAGCTGCGCATGGCCCCCGCGGGTCCCGGGGGCTGGGCGCCCCGCACCCCCGCCCAGCTGGAGCGCTTCCGGGGGCGGCTCACGGAGAACGGGCTGGCGCGCAACCTCCTGCTGTCGCGCGACGGCCGGCAGCTGTGCGTGGTGTTCCCGGTCAAGTTGGCCAAGGAGTACCGGAGCCTCTTGGCCGCGGTCGACGAAGCCATCCGCCCGCTCAAGGCCTACTACCAGGTGTACCTGACCGGCGCCCCGATCATCATGCAGACCACGCGCGACGCCCTGATACAGGACGTGCCCAAGTTCCTGGGCTTGAGCTTTTTGCTGATCCTGATCGTGCTGTATCTGTCCTTCCGCTCGGTGCGCTCGATCCTGTTGCCATTAATTGTAGTCAGCCTGGGCACCCTGTGGACCACGGGCACCATGGTCCTGGTGGGCTTCAAACTGACCGTGGTGAGCATCATGGCGCCCCCGCTGGTGCTGACCCTGGGCAGCTCCTACAGCATCCACGTGCTCAACCAGTATTACCGGCAGGCCCATCACTCCGGCGGCAAGCAGTGGATCGCGCACGCCGTGAGCCTGGTGAACGCGACGGTGTTCCTGGCCGCCCTGACCACCATCATCGGCTTCGGGAGCCTGGGAATCGCCGCGCTGCGCCAGATCCGGGAGTTCGGCATCGCCACCGGCATCGGCATCTTCTACTGCATGCTCCTGGCCGAGCTGTTCCTGCCCGCCCTGCTGTCCATCGGGCCCAATCCGAGCCCCGCGGAGAAGGAGCGGGTTCTGCAGGGGTCGCTGGCCAGGGCCATGGCCTGGCTGGCCGCCTGGGTGATCCGCTGGCGCTACGCCATCCTGGCGGTGATCGTGCTGATCGTGGCCGGCTTCGCCGTCGCCCTGCGCCACATCCAGTACCAGACCAACTACCTGGCCTATTATCGAAAAAGCGAGAAGCTCATTCGGGACAGCCTCGCCGTGGTGGAAAGCTTCGGTGGCTTCACGAATATCTTCCTTACCCTGGAAGCCCCCGGCGGGCAGGCGAACTACTTCCTGAACCCCGAAGTGCTGGGCCGGGTGGCCCGCTTCGAGGAGGCTCTGGCGGCGGAGCCCGACGTCTCCTACGTGTTCTCCTTCACCACCCTGCTGCGCCTCATGAACCAGGCGCTCACCGGCGAGGCCAGCGTCCCGGCGAAGCGCGCCCCCATCCTGCTGGCCTCGCGCTACCTGCGGGCCATCGCCGCTACCCCGTACGGCAGCTCCCTGGAGGTGCTGCCCACCAACGAGGACTACAGCCGCCTCAACTTCGCGGTCCGGGTCTACGACAGCCAGACCGGCTCGGTCATCCTGGAGCCCAGGATGAAGCAGCTGCTCAAGCGCCTGGATGCGATCATGACGGAAACCCTCACCGGGATGCCCCGCCCGCAGGCCTGGGGCCGCTCCATGGTGCTGCTGTACATCTCCGAGACCCTGGCGCGCGACCAGGTCTGGTCCGCCGTGGCCTCCATCGTATTGATCTTCCTGGTGACGTCCCTGGGCTTCCGCTCCGCGCGCCTGGGGGCCATCACCCTGATCCCCCTGCTGGTCGGCATCATGCTGAACTTCATCATCATGATCCTGCTGGCCATCCCCTTCGACGTGGTCACGGTCATGTTCTCCAGCGTGGCCATGGGGGTGGGCATCGACGACTCCATCCACCTGATCCTGTGGTACCGGCGGCAGCTGGCGGTGTTTCCGGACCCGCAGGACCGGCACAAGGCCCTGACGAGTACCCTGGTGATCGCCGGCCGGCCGATCGTGCTCACCTCGCTCACTATCGTGGCCGGGCTGCTGGTCCTGGTGTTCTCGCGCTTCATGCCGATCCTGTACTTCGGCCTGCTGGTCTCCCTGGCCCTGTTCACGACCACCCTCGGCGCGTTGGTCATCCTGCCGGCGGTGCTGTCCCTGGAGATCAGGAATCCCGCCAGACCCAGAAGCCGGCGATAGCGGCCCCAGCGTAGCCCCGCGCGGGCCAGGGCGGGTTGCGGGGATTCAGAAGCGCAAGCCCGCCACCAGCTTGGGGTACAGCAGCAGGTGGCCGGTGGAAAATGCCAGATCCAATGGGACCCCCGTATGCAGGGGAGTCGCCAGCGTGCTGCCCGGGATGTGGCCGTTCAGCACCACCCCGCCGAACAGCGACAGGGAGCCGAACAGCTTCAGGCCTACCAGCAGGCGCGCGGTGGGAAACACCCACGAGTAGGGCGCGGTGAGGAAACCCGCGTCCCAGTCCGCAGGGTCGCCCTCGAAGGCGTGCTGGGCGCTGAAGTCCGTCTCCACGGAGAAGGGGCCTATGGGCAGGCGCAGGCCCAGCCCAACCCCTGCGGCGCACAGGGCCGGGGAGGCAACCAGCTCGGTGCCGCCGTAAAGCAGCGTGTACATCAGGCCGCTGGACATCTGCAGGCCCACGTAGCCGAAGCCGTCCTCGGTGATCCACCCCGACCAGGAGAAACCGCCCTTCTCGGAAACGTTCACCAGCCCGACGGGCAGCCCGCGCATGCGGCGGGCAATATTCACCAGCCCCACCTGCGTGCCCCGCACCTCCCCGGTGGCTACGTTCACCAGGCCCACCTGGGCCCCCCGCACCTCGCCGCTGATATTCACCAGGCCCATCTGGGTCCCGGACACCGAGGCGGCGCGGTTGAACACCCCGGCGGCCTGGACACCGGCGATCGGCCCCTCCAGGAGGTTGAACACCCCCGCGGCCTGGACACCGGAAACCCTTCCC
>CAZMWZ010000084.1:0-12132 GCA_964570045.1 uncultured Spirochaetaceae bacterium | reverse complement strand
CGCCGAGCGTTGCGCCAGGTCTTCTCCCCGGTCTGGTTGCCAGCCACGGTGGTCACCCCCAGGAGCTCCAGCTCCGCAGATGCGCAGGCCAGCATGATGGCCACCATGTCGTCGTGGCCGGGGTCGCAGTCGATGAGGATCTTCATGCCTCATATCCTCCGCCGGCGCTTGCGCATGGCCTGGATGGAATAGATGGTCAGGGCCACGGCCGTGGCCAGGTAGGGGATCATCTGGATGAACTCCGAGGGCACCCTCAGGGGGGCCAGATAGTTGGCCAGCGCGTTGACCACCCCGAACAGGAGCGATGAAAGAAAAGTGCCTAGGGGCAGGTTTCCACCCAGGGATGCCGCGGCAATGCCGATCCAACCCCGTCCAGCGGTCATGCGGGGGGAGAACCAGGAGACGTAGCCCATGGCCAGGTACAATCCGCCCAGGGCGCCGAAGAACCCGGAAAGCATAAGCGCCCACATCCGAGTGCGGTTCACATTGATGCCCACCGATTCGGCGGCATCCGGGTTCTGGCCCACGGCCCGGATGCGCAGGCCCAGCGGGGTCTTGAAGGTAATCAGCCAGTACAGGAAAACCGCCAGAAGCGCCCCGTAGACCAGGACGTTGTGCCCGCTCACAATCGCCCCCAATACCGGGATGTTCTGGATCAGGGGGAAATGCAGGGCCGGGAAAATCAAGCTCTTGAGGGAGCTGGTGGTGCCCTTGTCCCCGGTGAACATGAAGAGGAAAAACACGGTAACCCCTTCTGCTAGCATGTTCAGGGCGATGGCCGCGAGTATGATGTCAGCCTTCAAATTCAGGTGGAAGTAGCCCAAAAGTGCGGCCAGGCCTATGCCTGCCGCTATCCCGCCAAGCAGAGCCAGGATCAGGCTCTTGGTGAAGGCGCTGATCATCACGCCGGTGAAGGCGGAGACGAGCATGATCCCCTCCAGGGCGATGTTCGTGGCTCCAGACAGGCCGGAGATCGCGACCCCGAGTGCCGGCAATAGCAAGGGAGTCATCACTCGTAGTATGGCGAAGCCGAACTCCGTAGAGAGGATGCTCTTGAGCATCGCGTTCATACCGCGACCTCCTGGCGCGCCGCCTGTCGTACCATGATGCGGTAGCGCCACTGGCTCAGGAAGGCTTCAGCCGTGATCAGGAGGATGATGATCGACTGGATCACCGTCACCATCTCCGCGGGGACATCCGACATGAGATTGAGCACCTGTCCACCCACCCGCAGATAGGCCAGGAAGAAGGAAGCAGCGATGATCAGCAGCGGGTGGTTACGTCCGATGATGGCCACCACCACCCCGTCCCAGCCATAGCCGGGATGCCCCTGGCTCTGCCAGAGGAAGCGCCGGTGGATGCCCATCACTTCGGTCATGCCGCCGATCCCGGCCAGCAGACCCAGGATAAGCTGGCATAACACCACGACTTTGAAAACATTGATCCCGCCGAAGCGGGCGAAGTGCTCATTGAAGCCAGTCATTCTGATCTCGTAGCCGCTGGTGGTGTGGTACAGGAACAGGTAGACCAGTAAGGCCATGGCCAGGGAGATCAAGATGCCCCAGTGCATACGCGTGTCCGGGATGAACTGCGCCAGCCAGGCGGTCCTGGGCAGCTGGTAGGAGGCCAGGTACCCGGCCTGCTTGTCCCGAAAATGGAAGTTGATGAGGTACAGGCCGAGGTAATAGGCCACGTAGTTCAGCATCAGGGAGGCCACCAATTCACTGGCCTTCCATTTGGCCTTCAGGATGCCCGGGATCATACCCCACATGGCTCCTACCCCGGCGGCTACCAGGAGCACCAGCGGGATGTGCAGGAAGGCGGGCATATGCGTGGAGACAGCGAAGGCCGTACCTACCGCTGCTCCCAGGTACAGAGCGCCCTCGGCGCCCACGTTGAACTGCCGGGCCTGGAAAGCCACGGCGATAGCCAACCCGCAGAGGATGATCGGCGAGGCGGTCTCGATCACGTTGGAGAAACGGCTGCGGGAGAGGATCGGTCCCAGGAGAAACTGCTGCAGTGAAAAGCCCGGGTCCTTGCTGACCAGATAGATCAGGAAAACGCTGATGACGATCCCGATCACAACGGCGATGACGGCGCGGATCAGGTTGAAGTATCTAAGGACGAACTTTTCCACTCACAGCCTCCTCTCTCTGCACGCCCAGCATGAAGGGCCCCAGGTCTTTCCCGGTGAGTTGTGCTGTATTTGGGAAGTGGACTACCAGCTCACCATTGTATATCACCAGAATCCGGTTGGAGAGCTTCAGGATCTCATCCAGGTCGGCTGAGGTCAGAAAGATGGCCTTGCCCCTGTCCCGAGCCTCTTTCAACAGATTGTGTACCAGCTCCTCGGAGCCTACATCGATCCCGCGGGTGGGTTGTGAGGCGATGATCACCTCCGGATCGCTGGACAGCTCTCGGGCCACCACGACCTTCTGGATGTTTCCACCCGAGAGGGAGGCCACGGAGGCGCGGGGCGACGGGGCCAGGATGTTGAAGCGGCCAATCAGCTCCTGGGTGTGCCGGAAAATTGATGACCACAGCAGGCGCAGGCCCCGGGAGAAACCGCTCTTGTAGTAACGATCCACGATGACGTTTTCCTGAAGGCTCGCCTCCGCCGCGGCCCCGTCCTCCATACGGTCCTCGGGGATGTGGGCGGTATTGGTTTCCCGGATGCCCCGCGGAGAAAGCCCGTTCACCATCCTGCCTTTAATGGTGATGCGGCCGCTGGCAGCGGGCAGTAGTCCGGTCAGGATGCGCACCAGCTCGGTCTGTCCGTTGCCCTCCACGCCGGCCAGGCCCAGGATCTCACCAGCGCGCACGTCAAAGGATACGTTATTTAGAACGCGCATGCTCTCCTCGTTCACGTAGGAGAGACCTTGCACACTGAGCAGCGTCTCCCCGACCGAAGCGGGCGGCGGGACCCGCTCGAAGCTGATTTCCCGTCCGACCATTAGATAGGCGATGTCGTGCTCGGTGAGCTCTCCCGCCTCCTTGGTGGTGATGACCCTGGCGTCACGCATCACGGTGACCCGGTCGGCGATCTGCTTTACCTCCTTGAGCTTGTGCGAGATAAAGATGATGGTCTTGCCGTGCTCCTTCAACTGCCGCAGGGTGGCAAACAGAACGTCCCCCTCCTGGGGAGTCAGCACCGAGGTGGGCTCGTCCAGGATCAGCAGCTCCGCGTTGCGGTACAGCGCTTTCATGATCTCCACCCGCTGCCGCACGCCGATGGGTAGGTCCTTGATCTTGCGGTCCGCCGGTACGGGCAGCCCGTACTCCTTCGAGACCCGCTCGGTGATTTCCTGGGCCTTCCTGGTGTCCAAGAACAACTGGCCCCACCGCGGCTCCACACCCAGCACCATGTTCTCGGCCACGGTCAGATCCGAGGCTAGCATCAGGTGCTGGTGCACCATGCCGATGCCCAGGCGGATCGCTTCGTGGGGACTGCGTAGCTGGACCTTTCGCCCCTTAAAGAAGATCTCCCCCTCCTGGGGCTGGAGCATACCGAACAGGACCTTCATCAGCGTGGATTTGCCGGCACCGTTTTCGCCGACCACGGCATGGATGCTGTTCTTCTGTACCTCCAGGCTGGCGCCCCGGTTGGCGACCACGCCGTTCGGGTAGACCATCAGGATGCCGCGCGCTTCCAGGATCATTTCCATGAGGCCCCCCAACGAAAAAGGGCGATCCAGTCACTCCTGGACCGCCCCTCGCAGATGTCTACTTGCCGAATGCGGTGTCGATCGTAATCTGGCCGCTGACGACCTTCTGCTCCAGATCCTTGATCTTCTTGCGCATGTCAGCGGGGACCAGTTTGCGGAAGTTCTCGTTGTCCGCCACCCCCACCCCGCCTTCCTTGATCCCCAGGGCCTCGGCCGAACCGTACTTGACGGTCCCATCGATGGTTCCCTTGATCGCTCGGAACAGGGAGAAGTCCACGTTCTTCATCATCGAAACTACGATGTAGGAGGCCTTCTCCGGGTCGCTGTCCTTGAACATCAAGTATTGGTCGGAGTCCACGCCGATGGCGTAGCGCTTTTTCTCCTTGGCCGCGTCCAGCAACCCCAGCCCCGTCTGGCCTGCCACGTTATAGGCGATGTCCGCACCCTGGTCGTACTGGGCTAGCACCAGTTCCTTGCCTTTGGCCTCATCATTGAAGGAGCCGGCGTAGGAAACCAGAACCTTCACAGCCGGGTCGATGTACTTGGCCCCCTGCTCATAGCCGACCTTGAAGTCGTTGATCACCGGGATGTCCATGCCGCCGAGGAAGCCGATCACCTTCTGCGGGTTGGCCAGCGGCATCTTGGAGGAGGTCATCATGGTGGCCAGGGCGCCCACCAGAAACGAACCCTCGTTCTGCTTGTAGAGGATGGAGTAAACATTGTCCAGGCCGGGTTTGGAGTAATCCACCGAGGTGTCGTAGGTGATGTACTTCGTCTTCGGGTTCTTGGGCGCCAGCTTTTCCAGGTACTCCTGGAGCTGCCAGGTGCCGGCGATGATGATGTCCCAGTTGCCCTCGGACAGCTGGATGAGGTCCGGTTCCCAGCGGTCCTGTTTAAAGTCGCCTTCGACGGTCTTAGCTGTGATGCCCAGCTCTTTCGCCGCTCGCTGGACCCCACGGTTGGCGGAGTCGAAGAAGCTCTTATCGCCCAGGAGACCGTTCACGTAGAGCACCACTTTCAGCTCCGCAGCCTTCGCTGCTTCCTTTTTCTTGCAGCTGACGGTAATGATCATCGTGCTAGCCAGCAGCAGCGCCAGCAAAATCATGATCCATCGCTTTGTCATATTTCCCTCCTTAAAAGTATTTGATATACAGTACCCGGGCGGGGGGCATCTGTCAATTTCCGCATTGAGCCTCCGAACGGATCGCGGCAAGGTCGCCGTGATGAGACCGACCGCGGACAACGTGCTGATCGAGCTGGGGCGGGAGCTGGCGGAAGCGGCCGCGCCCGGGTTCTTCGAGCAGCGGACCCGCGACTGACGAACTGCGCCACGCCCCATTGATTCCGCACTGCCCCTCGCGTAGAATCCCGGTATGCAAACTCGATCCGCCCGAGTTCCCACCGGCCGGAAGCTCCGCGACGTGCTCTCGCATCTGAAATACACGGACGTCAAGAAGCTCCTGGGCCCCTCCTGCGACAGGCTCCTTCGCGAAGGAGGTCTCTTCGAGATCGATCTGGAATCTCAGGTCACGCTGGACGCCAGACGCCTGATCCTCGACCTGGGGAGAAGCAGGGCGACGATCCGATTGTCGGAGGAGCGCTCCGGGCGAATCGAGGCTTCCTGCACGACCTGCGCCACCGGCTGCGAGCACATCGGGGCGGCCTTCTCCCTGGTTCTCGAAGAGAAGCTCGCCCTCGGGCTCTCGGCCCCTCCGCCCGAGGATGCTCCCCTGGAAACCCTCACGGAGGAGCAGCTCGTTGAGCGGGCTCTTGCGGACCGCAGCGAAAGGGCACGGAAAGAGAAAATGTCCCTCTCCTCCCTGAACGGCGAGGGGATCTGGAGCGACTACGCGGTCACCAGCTCCGTGTCCGGAAAAACCTACAGGGTCGCGCTCCGAGGATGGCAGAGGGGCGAGTCGTACTGCTCCTGCCCCGACTTCAGGACGAACACCCTGGGCACCTGCAAGCATCTCCTCTTCGCCCTCGGTGCGGTGAAGCGGCGCTTCCCGAAGAGCGAGCGGCAGAAGAGCTACCGCCGTACGCGCATCAGCCTGCACGTCCGCTACGGCGAGACCGCCGAGCTGCGGCTGGCGCTCCCTGAGGAGCTGGAGGGGCGGGCGCAGGCGGTCGCCGCGCCGCTTGCAGGCTTGGCCGTGACGGACCTGGCTGACCTGCTCTCGCGGATTCGCCAGCTTGAGCGCCTCGGCCATCCCGTCCACCTCTACCCCGACGCTGAGGAGATGGTGAACGGCCTCCTCCTGAAAAAGCGGCTGGACACATTGGTGGATGCAATCCGCCGCGACCCTGCCGCCCATCCCCTGCGAAAGTCGTTGCTACACGTAGAGCTCCTCCCCTACCAGCTGGACGGCATCGCCTTTGCCGTGGGCGCGGGCAGGGCGATCATCGCGGACGACATGGGCCTGGGCAAGACCATGCAGGGCATCGGGACCGCGGAGCTCCTTGCCCGGGAGGTGGGGATCGCCCGCGTGCTCGTGGTCTGCCCCGCGTCGGTCAAGTCGCAGTGGGCCGGGGAGATCCAGCGGGCTGCCGGCAGGACCGCCCGACTGGTGGCGGGCGGGGCGCGCGAACGCGCCGAGATGTACCAGGGTGACGCGTTCTACACGGTCTGCAACTACGAGCAGGTGCTGCGAGACCTCCCCTCCGTCGAGCGGGCGCGCTGGGACCTCATCATCCTGGACGAGGGACAGAGGATCAAGAACTGGCAGGCGAAGACCTCGCGCGTCATCAAGGGTCTCGCCTCGCCTTTCGCCCTCGTGCTCTCGGGCACTCCGCTGGAGAACAGGCTGGATGAGCTGTACTCGGTGGTCCAGTTCATCAATGCCCGGCAGCTGGGACCCGCCTTCCGCTTCTTCCACAGGCATCGGGTTGTCGACGAGAAGGGCCGCGTGCTGGGCTACAAGAACCTCGACGAGCTGCGCCGTGACCTGGGTCCCATTCTCCTGCGTAGAACGCGCGCCATGGTACTGAGGCAGCTGCCGCCTCGCAGCACCGAGATCCTGCGCATCGCCCCCACCGCCCAGCAGGCCGACATCCACGACGGCCACAAGAGGACGGTGATGACCATCCTGGCCAAGCGGTACATCAGCGAGATGGACCTGCTCAGGCTGCAGAAGGCGCTGCTCATGTGCCGCATGGCCGCGGACAGCACCTTCCTCGTGGACAAGCAGCCGCCGGGGCACTCGACCAAGCTCGCCGAGCTCGACTCGCTGCTGGAAAGGCTCGCTGCCGAGCCGGACAGGAAGATCCTCCTCTTTTCCGAATGGACCACGATGCTCGACCTCATCGAGCCGCTCGTCGAGAAGCGCGATATCGGGTTCGTCAGGTTGGACGGCTCGGTGCCGCAGGCCAAGAGGCAGGCGCTGGTCAATCGCTTCCAGCGCGATCCTCGGTGCGCGCTCTTCATGGCCACGAACGCGGGCGCCACGGGACTGAACCTGCAGGCCGCCGACACGGTGGTCAACGTCGACCTGCCCTGGAACCCCGCGGTGCTCGAGCAGAGGATCTCCCGCGCGCACAGGATGGGCCAGAAGCGGCCGGTGCACGTGTACATCCTGGTGACCGAGGGAACGATCGAGGAAGGCATGCTCTCGACTCTCTCGGCGAAGCAGACCCTCGCCCTCGCGGCCCTCGACCCGGACTCCACCGTGAAGGAAGTCTCGCTGACGGGAAGTATCGACGAGCTGAAGCGCAGGCTGGAGGTCCTCATCGGCGAGAAACCCGCGGCGCCAATCGATGAGACCAGGGCGACCCGGATTCAGGCGGAGGGGAAAGCGCGCAAGGAGACGGTTGCCCGCGCGGGAGGAGAGATGCTGGGCGCCGCGTTCCGATTCATCGGGGAGCTGCTGGGAGAAGCGGGCGGCGCTGCGTCGGCGCCAGGCAGCCAGGCAGGCAGCCAGCCCGTCGCTTCTACCGGCAACCAGATGCGCGAGCGGATGAAGGGGCTTCTCTCCGAATGCATGGAACGAACCGAAGACGGCGGATGGCGGATGAGCGTGAAGTTCGCCGATGCAGCCGCCCTGGATTCGCTGGCGGACGTCCTGGCCCGGCTCGCCACGCGCGCCTAAAATGGGCTACTCTAGCCGCGCATGAGCGAGGCGTTCGGCGAGTTCCAGCAGCTCCTGAAGCAGAAGCGATACAGGGACGCGGCGGACCTGGCGGAGAAGGAATGCCAGAAAAGCTCTCACCCGGACCCCTTCTGGCTGACCCAGCAGGCCGTCGCCCTGGTCAGGGCGGGGGAGCCCGAGCGGGCCCTGGCCGCCGCCAACCAGGCCCTTGCGGCGGACCCGTCCAACCCCTATGCCCTCATGGTTGCGGCTGACTCCCTCCTGGGGCTTGGCAAAGTGGAGGATTCCCTCGCGCACTACCGCGAGGCTTTCGCCTTCGGCAAGGTCGCCGCACGGGCTCGAAAGGGAGCCCTCGAATGCCTGTCGCGGCTTTCACGCTGGGAGGAGGAGCTGTCGCTGCTTGCCGAATGGGCGCTGCCCGAAGAACAGAGCGCTCCCTGGAAAGTGAAAGCACTTGCCGGGCTGGGCAGGCGCGAGGAGGCGATCGCCGAGTGCACGCGCTGGCTCCAGCGCGCGCCCGATCATCCGCCGGCGTTGTGGGCGCTCAGCGAAATGGAGGTCGAGCGGGATGGCCTTGCGCCGGTGATCGAGCGGATGGAGCGCCTCCTGCGCATCCCCTCGCTCCCGCCCGTGTACCGGGAGATCTACGCTTCCCTGTGCCGAAAGGCGGGACGGCCCGAAGCGGCTCTGAAAGAGTACGAAAAGCTGGAAGCCCAGGGCGCGGGCCTGCGTGTCCAGAAAAGGCAGGCGTTTCTCCTGGCGAAATCCGGCAGGGAGAGCGAAGCGCTGCCGCTGCTGGAGGAGCTGCTGCGCGCCGAGCCCGCGGACGTGTACCTGCATTCCAGCTACGAAGCGGCCTGCAAGCGGATGGGCGAGAGGGAACGTGCGATCAACTTCTACACCACCCTCCTGGGCCGGCATCCCGAGGCGAAGGGCCTGTACGGCCGCATCAGGACCCTGCGGCGGAAGCTGGAGAGTCCATCGTGAGCGTGGCTGATACGTCTTTGAAGATCGGCGACCTCATCGCTGTCCCGCCCGTGCGGACGGTGATCCGGCTGGAGGAGGGCCGCTCGAGCGCCGGGGAGATCGCCGCGAGCTTCGTGTTCACGCCGGAAACGGCGGCGCATTTCTCCGTGCTCGCCGAAGCCCTCTCCAGCGGGCGCGGCCAGGGCTATTTCCTGCAGGGCGATTTCGGTTCGGGCAAGTCCCACTTCCTCGCGGCGCTGTACGCGTGGCTGGCCGGCGGCGAGGCGCGCGCTGCGCTGGACCTGAGACACGCGGGATTGAAGCGCCTGGATGAGAGCGGCAAACGGTTCCTGCCCGTCGATGTCTCCCTGGTGAACTTCCGAGCCGCGACCGCGCTGGAGTCCATCGTCAGCGACGCGGTCAATGCGGGACTTCCGCCGCGGGGCGCCGAGGAGGGTGCCAGCGGCGAGCAGCGGCTGGGGGCTTTCACGCGCCTCCTCGACCGGGTGAAACAGGCGGGGTTCGACGGCCTTTTCCTCCTCATCGACGAGCTGTCGGAGTTCTTCCGCTCCAAGGCGACCCCGCAGGCGCTGAACGAGGATGCGCGCACCCTGCAGCTGCTCGGCGAGCTCGCCTCCCGGCAGCCCCTGTGGATCGTCGCAGCCGTGCAGGAGTCGATCGAAGCCACGGGCGACGTCTCGCAGGCCATCCTCAGGAAGATCAAGGACCGGTTCCCCGTCAGGCTCGCGCTGAACACGGTGCACGTCCGCTCCCTCATCGGCGGAAGGCTCGTAAGGCGCAAGCCAGGCGCCGACGAGGAGATCGCGCGGATCTACCAGCACTACAAAAGTCAGTACGCGACCTTCTCGGCCCCATTCGACGACTTCCGCGCCTGCTACCCTGTGCACCCGGCGACCCTCTCCCTGCTGGAGGGGCTGGGGGACCTGTTCTCGCAGCATCGCGGCATCGTGGACTTCGTCTACTCCCGTATCGCGGGAGACGCGGCGCGCGGCATTCCCGGGATCCTCTCGAGGCCGGCCGCCGAGCTGCTGGGCCCCGACAGCATCTACGATCACTTTGCCGCCCGGCTGGCCGAGTTCTCCGCCTTCCACGCCTACCCCCGCCGCATCGTGCCCCACCTGGACGAGGTGATCGGGACGGCTCTTGAATCCGAGGAGGACCGCGCCCTGGCGCGCAGGCTCGTGCGGATGCTCGTGCTGTACAAGGTGCACCCCACGGCCAGCGCCCCGACGGTTTCCCAGCTTGCCGAGCTGGCCGCCTGCAGCATCGCTGCCGCCCAGCCCTCGCTGAACGCCCGCTACGTGTCGGAGGCGATCCTGGATCCCGTGGTGCGGGCAAGCCGCTTCCTGTCCAGGACCCTCCCCTCCTCCGGGGACCCGCTTCAGGCTGTGTATGCGCTCGCCATCGAGGAGGATCCGGGGAAGCTGCTGGACGCGCGGGTGAGGATCAGCGAGGCGGAGATCCCGCGGGACGATGCGCGGCTGCTCATCGAGCCTCTCGAGCAGATGAGCGAATCGGAGTCGTGGCCGGGGGCGGCCGTGTGGGAAGAGGGGGCGCGGCGCAGCGTGTCGTGGAGCTCCAGCGCGCGCTCCGCCCTGGTGCGCTTCCTGCACGGGGAGCCGGAAGGGGCGTTCGCCGACAGGCTCGCCTACGACCTCGCGGAGAAGAGATACGACTTCGCCCTCGTGCTCGCCGTGGGGGATCAGTCCCTCCAATGCCCTCACGCGGCGCTGTGGCGCATCGCGCTGCCGAAGGACAGCCGGCCCCTGCGCGAGTACCTCGCTCTGCGGATGGTCGCCTCGAGGGCGAGCGAAACGAATCCGGCCGACATCCCCCTTCTCCCCCTGCTGAAGGAGCGGACTGTCCGGACAGCTCCCGCGGCGATCCAGGCCGCCCTCGAGGCCCTGTACGCGGGGGAGTTCTCCGATGCCAGCATCCGCGTCGATCCGTCCGTCCGCCAGATCAAGCGCTTCGACAGGCTGCTGGAGATCACGGCCGAGAGGCTGCTGGAAGCGCGCTATCCCCGGTTCCGAGAGGTCGCCCCCCGCAAGATCCTTCCCTCGCCCCGGCTGTACCAGCAGGTGCTCGAAGGGTTTGTCGTGCCGGGGACGCTCCCGCTTGCCGAGGCGCGCTCCCGGGCGCTTTCGGCTCTCATCGACGGTCTGGCCACTCCTCTGGGCCTGGTGGAGATCAAGCGCAGCGCGTACGTGTTTTCTCCCGACGCTTCGGGCTATCCCCTGATCCCCCACCTGCTGTCGCTCTTAAGCCCTTCCGGGCCGACGCCCGTCTCGCGGGTGCTCGAGGGCCTCGAGGGCAGCCCCTTCGGCCTGCCTCACGATACGGCCGCTTTCCTCGTCGCGGCACTTGTCGTGGGCGGGCTTCTCGGGGCGCGCAAGAGCGGGCGGGCGATCCCGCTGGACTACCTGAATCTGCAGTCCGTCGAGAAAGCCGACGAGATCACGCTGGGGGAGCTCATCGCCGAGGCCGATCGGGAGACCCTCGTGCGCGAGTGCGCCTTCCTGCCCTCCGTCGCGGGTGTAGAATCCTTCGGCCTTCACCAGCAGCGAGAGGCGTGGAAGGAAGTAATCAAGTTCCGCGACACGGCTCTGCACCTGGCCGAAGGGGTCAGGAAGAGCCTCGCCCGGATGGCGGAGTTCTCCTCGTTCAAGGCGTTCGGCCTGGCGAACCTCGAGCGGACCCTCACGGCGGTCGCGACCCTCGCGGGATCGATCAAGGTCTCCTACCAGGCCAAGGAGGGCCTGGAGTCGTTCCTGCGCGCCTGGCGGGGAACGGGGCTCACGAACGCCGAGGTGCTCTCGCTCGGCAAGCTGTCGAGGTTCCTGGCCGAGAAGGCCGAGCAGTTCATCTTCATCACGCACTACCTTCGCCATCCCGCCGTCGAGAAGGCCGCGTCGCGAGAGGGGCGGATCGCGGAGCTGCGCGCCACCGCTCTGGCTCTGCTGGAATCCCCCGAGGCCGGCGTGGTGAGCGACGGAGGCGAGCATCTCTCGGCCGTCTTCGCTCAGATTCGCGAGGCCTACGGCGCGCTGTACGCGCGTGAACACGCGGCCTTCTACCAGGCGCGTCAGCCCCCAGCCCTGTCGCGCTCCGCGCAGAGGGCGCTGGAGGTCCTGCGTCTGCTCTCCGCCATCGAGGCTCTGGACAGGCCGGCAGGCCTGGAAGCGTTTCTCAGCGAGCTTTCCGCGGGTGAACGGGCACAGTGCAACAGAAGGCTCTCGGAGGAGCTTCTGCGCTCGCCTCTGTGCGGGTGCGGCTTCGCCCTGGGCGACTCCCCCGCGCCCGCTCGCTCGCAGAGCCCGCCAGAGGCGATCGACCGCTTCCTTCTGGCCTACTGCGAGATCCTCGGGAGCCCTCGGGTCGTTGAATCGCTTGCC
>CAZMWZ010000083.1:0-12200 GCA_964570045.1 uncultured Spirochaetaceae bacterium | reverse complement strand
CATGGTCACCTCCGGAAAAAAAAAGTGCCGTCGTACGCGGCACGATGTTCACTGACTCACTTGCGCATCGAGTTGGAGAACCTGTCGAAAGCGGACAAAAAGCTTCACCGCTGGTCAGATACCGATTGGCAGCGATCATAGAGGCAAAAACGGGATTTGTCCATTCCTTTTTCCAATTTTTTTTCAAAAACTCTTTGAAAAACCCGCATGAACGGGCCGGCTGGGCAACCACTCGGATAGGCAGAAATGGGCGGCGCGAGAGTTGAACTCACGACCCCTAGCGTGTCGAGCTAGTGCTCTAACCAACTGAGCTAGCCGCCCTCGTTCCCGTACTGCTTAGCGCAATCCTCACCGTTTGTCAAGGTTTAATCGAGAGGACATTTTTCGCCGATAAATGTAGTCGAGGGACGCATATAGATGGTCTGCCTGGTCGTTGAGGGTTCCGCGACGGTCCGGGAATCCTTGTGCTACGTGTTGCTCTCACTCGGGGTCAAGGCGCTCCCGGTCTCCGGGCGCTCAGAAGCCCTCGAGGCCCTGCGCGGGCAAACGGAAGTCACCGGCGCGATCGTGGACATCGACACCCGCGAGGCCCAGGGCCAGGAGCTCATCCGCGAGCTGCGGGAAGCCGAGGCCGGCCGCGGCATCAAGATCGTGGTCCACACCGTCCAGTCCAGCCGCGAGCTGGTAGTCCGCATGATGGAGCTGGGCGTCGTCGGCTACCTGCTCAAGCCCTACAACGAGAAGGAAATCTACGCCAAGCTGAAAAACGTCCTGGAGCGCTGCCAGGCGCAGGATTACCAGCGCCGGCACATCCGGGTCAAGCCCGACCCGGACGAGCTGCTGCGGCTGCACTTCAAGCTGCAGGGGCTCGCCGGCCTCATCGCCGGCCGGATCGTGGACATCAGCGTCGGCGGCGTCGCCGTGGAGCTGTTCAACCCGCAAGCCGAGGGGGTGCTGAAGCCGGGGACCCAGGTCCCCCGCATCCAGTTCACCCTCAGCCGCAAGCAGTTCGCTCCTCCGGGAAAGGTCGTGCTCTGCAAGGAGAGGCTCCTGGCCCTGCGCTTCGATTTCCTGACGGTCGCGGAGAAGACCGCCCTGGCCAGGTACGTGTTCAAGCGGATCGCGGTCTGATCCGGCGGTGTGATATACTCTGGAGCATGAAACACGGGCCTGTTCTGCTGGCGGCGTTACTGGCGGCTTGGCTGGCCGCGCCGCTGCCCGCCGCGGAAATCTACGTCCCCTCCCTGGAGCTGTTCACGCTGGGAAGGACCGAGGGGGGGGTCTTCGGTCTGCGTTCCCGCGGCGAGCTGGACCTGCGGGTCGAGGGCGGCTACAAGTTCGGCGGCCGCCTGGTGTTCGGCTTTTTCAGCGACAGCCTGGAGACGGCGGCCCAGAGCACCGAGCCGCTACTGAGCTTCAAAGCCGCCGACATCCGGATCCGCGACCTCTTCGCTCTGCCGCTGGACTTCGCCTACTTCCTCGGCGAGCAGGACACCTTCTGCTCCGGGGAGCTGTTCGACGAGCGTTTCGGCGCCGATCCCTTCGCCAGCCGCTACCCCAGCTGGCTGCATTTCCCCGAGTCCTCCTTCCTGTACGAGGGGATCCACACGGTGAGCGGAACGGGCTTCGGCCTGGACTTCAAGCTGAAAAAGGACGTCGCGCTGCTCAGCCTGCACCTGTACCAGGATGGGCACTTCGTCGAGGAGGGGCCGCCGCTCAGCTTCGAGTACGGACATTGGTCCGCGGACCTGCGCGCAGCCCTGAACCTGAGCAAGGTGAAGCTGGAGGCTTTCCTGGGCGCGACCTCCGCGGCGCAGTCCGCCTACGGGTACTATCGCGGCGGCCTGCTGTTCTACGTCGCCGAACAGTCCGTGGAGTTCCTGCTGCAGGCCGGAATTCCGCGCTGGGCGCCGGGTGAACCCTTCGGGATCGACCTGCTGTACCTGCTCGTCGAGCCGCGCGTCCGGCTGGGGGCCTTCTCAGTGGTGCCCACCTTCTTCTGGCGGCCATCCTATTTTCTGCTGAAGCCGACCAAGGAACAGGCCTTCGATATCAACCTGGACCTCGGCATCGGCAAGCCCGCCGAGTGGCCGATCGCCGGCGGACTGGAGAGCAACTTCGTATACCAGACAGAGGACAAGACTGGGCCTGTGAACCAGCTGCGGGTGCGGCTCAGCCCTTACGTGCAGTTCATCACCCCCGGCGCCCTTTGGGAGGTACGGCTGAATGCCAAGATTCTTCCCTTCGACGCCAACGACCTCCTGGAGGTGCTGATAGCCGTGAAGGCGGGGTTCTGACAATGAAAAAATGGCCGACCCTCCTCCTCGCCGCTCTGGCCCTGGCGGCCCTGGCCGGCCCGCTCGCGGCCCTGGAAATCGGCGCCGTGTTCCAGAGCGGGAACCTGGGCTTCCGGGCGGACCGGGATCCTGCCGACACCTCCTTCGACGGCCTGGATTTCTTCTACGGCGGCAGCCTGACCCTGTCCCACCGCTTTACCGACAACCTCAGCCTGGAAGGCGGCTTCTACCGCGACCTGATACTGAGAAACGTGGTCTACTCCCTGCTCACCTACCGCGTGCAGTACATCAGCCTGGGCGTCGGCCCGTTCTTCGGCGCCTTCAACGCCGCCGGGACCGTGCTGAAGTCGGGGATCACCACCAGCGTGCGCCTGGAGCTGCCGGGGGTCATCTTCGTGCAGCTGCGGGCCGACAACTCCATGGCCGGCCGGCTGGTGGAAAGCGGAGATTACCTGCAGGAGCGCAACGACCTCGCCCTGGGCTTCTACGTGCACAACGCCATCTGCTCCCTCGCCCTCAACACCCGCAAGTTCACCCAAAAGCAGGCGGCGGCGCTGGAGGTGGTGGACAGTCTCACCGAATACTCCTTCCAGACCGACATCTTCCAGAAGAACCTGCCCTTCAGGATCGTCTTCAGCTTTTCCTACCAGACCCTGGCCAAGAGCTTCCTGGACGGGTCGGCTGACCCGCCGGTGCACACCCTCAATTCCATCGTCCTGGGCACCGAGCTGAACATGAAGGCCGGCAGCGCCCTGACCCTGGTTTTTGCCCTGGACAGCAGCGTGTACAGCTTCGGCCAGGACGAGCTGCTGGGCATCTCCAATCCCGGCCCGGGTGGGTACCTGTTCCGGGCGAGCGCGGGCTTCAAGTTGGACCTGGGCAAGCTGCCGGAGCGGGCTCCGGAGGCCTGAAAAAAAGCCCCGCCGGGAGGCGGGGCTGTAGGTCCAGACTGCAACCGGGCGAGGACGATCAGTTCTGCTCTTCCTTGTGCATCTTCTGCTTTTCCAGGGTGCGCAGCACCTGGAGGTTGCCCAGGCGCTTGAGCTCCGCGGCCTTGCGCGCTTCCTGCCTGGCAGACAGTATCCCCCAGATGGCCTCGTCGTTGATGTCGCGCTGGGTCTCCAGCAGGGCCTTGTCGTAGGTGATCCGGATGTCCTTCAGGTAGGTGACGATGTCCCCGCCCTCCTGCATGGAGTCGCGATAGAAAACCAGGCCGACCAGCTTCAGGAACGGCTCGCTCTTGGGGTAGAGTGGGTACTTGCGGACCTCACGGTTGCGCACCTCGGTGATGTAGTTGGGGTTGTTCCAAACCAGCTTCCGCCAGCCGTCGAACTCCAGGTAGTCCATGAAGATGGTCTGCTCGTTGCCCTCCTGGTCCTTGAGGATCAGCCCGAAACCGTTGGGGAAATTCGATCCGTAGGCCGCGATCTCCACGCTTTTCAGCACGCCGACGTTCTTGACCACCCCGATGTTGTCGAACTTGGTGCCGTTGTCCCCCTCCACCTCCACGACCTTGTCCTGGCGCAGCTCCGTCTTGTTGGAGTAGGCCGGGATCTCGAAGGGAGGCAGGATCAGCGCGTAGGAGTTGTACATGGCCAGCGGGAAGTGCACCCGCACGCCCATGACCGTCTTATTGGCCATCTCCTCCCCGTCGAAGGGCTTGGCGTTGGCCTTCATCTTCGACTCCTTGGTATAGGACATAGCCTGGTTGCCGACGGTCCTGGAGGAGGAGGCCAGCTGCACGTACCAGTTTTCGATGGCCAGCGAGGTCTTCATGGCCTTGCGGATCTCCGCGTCATAGCTGGAGCCCGCCACGTCACTGAAGTCCACCAGGGTGGCGACGTGCTCGTTGTTCTTCTCGGCGTCGCCCAGCTTGGTGTCCGCGGTGAGCTTCGAAAAGTCGATGAGCACCGACTTGTCGGCGAACGCCGCCCCCGCCGCCAACAGCGCGATCGCTATCAGAATGTACAGCTTCTTCATGCACTGCTCCTTTCCGGTTCGCATTTCATTTACAGTATACGTCCCGAAATTTCTTTGTCAATATTTTTCTTATTTTGTATCGGCCCGGCTTAGCATAAAAATCACTCCGGCCTTTAACATTTTTTTTATTTCAACAGCTCGGGCCGGAAGCCGAACACGCTGCCCCCGCGGGGCACCTGCCCCTCGATCAGCAGGTCCAGGTGCCGCACCCGCGGGAAGTTGAACAGGATCACGTTGCTCAGGGCCTGCAGGGCCTCGACCGGCTCAAAGGGCGTCTCGCCGCCCTCGCGCAGGATGCCGCGGGAAAGGCTGAGGTAGACCCGGCGCTGGCGCGCCAGCACGGCGAGCAGGTGGGTTTCCCGCGGCAGCAGCGGCCGATGCATCGGCAGCTCCGGGCCCAGGATCACCTCTTGGACCAGCAGCTGGATATCCTTCTCTAAATTGCGCCGCCGCGGCAGGAAACGGGTCTCCCCCACCAGCTTCTGGGAGCTGATCTCGGGGAAGAACAGCGTCCGCCGCGCCCAATGCCTGCCCGTCAGGTACAGCGTCAGGGAAACCAGCAGCAGCAGCAGAAACAGCGAGGCGCCGGTGGCCAGCAGCAGCCGCTCGCCCAGGGGCCTACTCGGTAAAGCCTTTAGTCTTTTCAAAAGCATGGACGAATCTTCGCACGCCAGTATATATAGCCCGGGCCAGCTTCTGCAAGTATTGCTCCCGGGCGAGCAGCTGCGCCTCCTGCGGGTTGGTCACAAACCCCAGCTCGATCAGGATCGAGGGCATGCGCGCGTTGCGCACCACGAACCAGGACTCCTCGCGGATGCCCCGGTTCTCGCTCTGCGTGCCGACCTCCCGGTCGAAGCTTTCCAGCACCTGGCGTGCCAGGGTGATGCTCTCAATGGCGTACTCCTCTTCCAGCAGAACGTTGAGGATGGGAGCGATGGCCTTGCGCTCCTCGTCCAGGGAGCCAGCGTCGATCAGCTGCCGCCGGTAATCCGCGGGCAGGACCCAGACCTCGTACCCCCGGGCGTTGGGGTTGAACGAGGCGTTCGCGTGGATCGAGATGAAAATCACCGCCTCGTGCTCGCCCAGGGGCAGCGTGTTGGCCAGCTCCGCCCTGTCCTCCAGCTTCAGGTACACGTCCCCGGAACGGGTCAACAGGATCTTCCGGTCCGGATACTCGGCGGCCAGCAGCTCGTGCAGCCCGCGGGCCACCGACAACACGACGTCCTTCTCCTGGAGGCGGCGGTTCTCCTCGACCTCGAGGTAGCTGCCCACCGCGCCGGAGTCCGTACCGCCATGGCCCGGGTCGATCAGGATCGCCGCTACCCGCGGCTGCTCCGAACGCTGCGCCGCGGCCTCGTAATGGCTCTTGAGATTTTCCAGGCCCTGCCGGGAGAACTCGAGCCTTCCCTCCTTCCGCGTGATCTCGGGCCAGGCCACCAGGTAGCGGTAGTTGACCAGCGCCCAGGGGAAGCCGAGCCGGAAAGCGATGCGATCCCCCGGCTCCCCCAGGCTCCTGCCCGAAAGCTCGAACTGCCCCTGCCCGGTAAGCGGGTCCCAGCTCAGGGTGGCGTCCAGCTCCCGCAGCACGACCTCCAGCTCCTCGGCCGGGGACAGCCAGGCGGCCAGCAGCAGGCAGGCCGCGACCAGGGCCAGGAGGCGTTTCACGCGCCGCCCCCCGAACGCAGGCCCTTCAATACCTCAGCCGCCTGGCCCCGGCAGAGCGTCTCGATCAGGTAGACTCCCGCCTGCACGCTCCCCCGGCACAGCACCTCCCAGAACACCCGGCCCAGGGTAAGCCTCCCGGGCAGGGGCGCATCCGCCGACGGGACCCCAGTCAGGCTTTCCACCTGCTGCAGGGCGCCGGCAAGGCTCTGGCAGTGCCAGTCCCGGGCCGTCTCCGCCTTCAGTCCCTCCGGGCGCAGAACCGCCAGCCCCTCCGCGCCCAGGTGCACGCAGGCGAGTTGCCCCACCGCCTCTGGCAGACCCGCCACCGAGCGGCGAAATGCCTCGCTCGGCCGGGGGAACGCCACCCAAGGTCCGGACTGGCCCTCGCGGAGAAAGGAGCTGGTCTCTTCGTCCGCCGGAGTCAGGCGTAAGAAAACCTGCTGGCGGGCCCGGTCGGCGGCGCTGACGGCGCGCTCGCGGGTGGAGGCGCGGGTGATGACGTTGCCGCACTTTTCTAGATTGTTCGCCGGCAGGCGCACCCGCTCCCCCACCCGCACCCGCAGGAACAGCTCCTCCAGCCCTTCGACCTGCCGGACCTCGGTCAAGCCCTCCAGGGAGCGGATCCTGCCGGGGATCGAGATGAAGGCCCGCTCGGCGGATACCGCGGCGTACCGCGGCGCAAGATCCCCCGGCGGCCGCCCCACCGCGATGTTGAGCGCCGCCTCGGTCACCTCCACGCCGCACGACAGCGGAAAGGTCCACCCGGACATGTACCCACCTGAAAGGCGTGCGGCGATCTCCCCCACGGCCGGGCCCTCGGGGGTCAGCTTGATGTCGCCCTTGGCCGCCCCGTTGCGGATACCCAGGGCCCGGATTCCGTCGAGGAAAACCTCCTCGGCCTGCCGCCGCAGCTCGGGGTCCAACTCGCTGGGCATGGTATGGCCCATCTCGACGAAGTAGGGCGGGAAAAAGATGTGGCGGTCGGCCACGCCGCAGACCGTGGCCTGGCCGCGGAAGACCACCGCGTCGAGGCTCAGCTCCGGTCCCTCCAGGTACTCTTCGACGATCACCCGGCGGCTGCGGGACTGTGCGAGGGCCAGCGCCACGGCGGGCCCGTAGTCCTCCTGCCGGTCGACCCGGCGCACCCCCCGGGCGCCCATGTTGTCAACGGGCTTGACCACCAGGGGGAAGGCGAAGCCCTCGGGAAGCTTCTCTTCGCTCTCCCCTGCCACCGTGTAGAAGCGCGGGCAGGGCACCCCCTTGGCCCGGAACCTCGCCCGCATCCGCGACTTGTCCGTGGCGTTCAGGGCCA
Organism: uncultured Spirochaetaceae bacterium; assembly: GCA_964570045.1. GTDB lineage: Bacteria > Spirochaetota > Spirochaetia > SZUA-6 > DRHE01 > MIBK01. Next base: position 4,946 of record CAZMWZ010000083.1, on the reverse strand, counting down.
CGGCGTACGGGATGCCCGGGAGGCGCAACCTCTCGGCCACCCAGGCCACGGTGGTGGAGAAGTCGGTGCCCGCGGTGAACACCCCGTCCAAGCCGCGGCTCGTCTGCAGGGCGGAGGCGGCGGCGAGCATGGCCTCCCGGTCCTGCAGGTCCACCTCCAGGGCCTCGTCGGCTAGGCCGCGCACCGCCGCATCGATGCTCCTGGCGGCCACGAAGACCTTCCAGCCCTTGCGTCGGGCAATGCGCGCGGCGGGCAGCTGCATGGTGCCCCCGCCGAGGATCAGGATGTTCATGCGGGCTCTCCGGTCTTCACCGCGTATGCCTCGAAGGTGTCCCCCAAAGCGAACAGGCGGCTGGCCGCCTCCAGCACCCGAGGCGGCAGGCCCTGCGGAAAGCGTTCCGGGTGATGCCCGGTGACCCGCACCCGCCGCAGGCTGAAGCCGAAGCGCCGCAGCAAGGGCCGGGTGAGCCGCGGGCTCCAGACCGTGAAGTGGTCCGTGGGGCTACCCTGCAGGAAGCTGCGCAGGCTCCTGCGCGCCGATATGCCCCCGGCACTCGGGGTGGAGAAGGCCAGCACGCCCCCCGCGCGCAGCAGCCGGTTGGCCCTGCGCAGGGCGCCCGCGGCGTCGGGGAAATGTTCGAGCACGTACCACATGGTCAGGGCGTCGAAGGGCCCTCCGGCTATCGCGTCCTGCAGGAAATCGCCGCGCGTGCAGGGGATGCCCAGCTCCTCGCGCACGTAGCCAGCCGCTTCGGCCGACACGTCCAGGCCTTCGGCCGCCATCCCCAGCTCGCGCGCGGCCTGCAGAAAGGGGCCGTAAGCGCAGCCCACGTCCAGCAGGCGCGGGGGGCCGTCCGCCCGCCTCGGCAGGAAACGGCGGAGCAGGCGCAGCCGCTCGCCGCCCGAGGCCTTGATGGCGGCGAAGTCCTCGAGGTAGGTCCGCCCGTACTGCCGCCGGTATTCCTCGAAGAAATAGCTCTCCCCGTAATTGCGCGTCTCGACCCCAAAGCAGGCCAGGTAGATGAGCCCGCAGCGGCGGCAGCGAAAATAGCTGCGCCGGGGGAAACGCGCCACGGCCGGGCTGAGGTGCTGCTTGCAGGCCGGGCAGTCACACGAGCCGGCGGGCAGCAACGCCGGCAGGAGCGCCTCCGGCGACAGGCCTTCCAAGGTGTGGGCCGGGGAAGCCGGGGGGCGGGGAGCGAGCAGGCGCTCGAAGAGCTCACGGTCCGCCAGCAGCCCGCGCAGGCGTCCTACCCGCGGGCGCCGGACCCCGATCTCCGGCAGGCCGGCGGCCCTGGCCAGCCTGCGGTGGTAGCGGGAAGGATTGAACGCTATGACCGGGACTCCTGCGGACAGGGCCTCGCTGGCCGTCAGCCCGAACATCGTGAGCACCAGGTCGTAGCCCGCCAGCAGGGGCTGGAGCCGCGGGTTTACCAGCACGGTAATGCCGGCGGGCCAGCGGGTGCGCCGGAAGTACGGCCCCTGCACGACCGTCAGCTCCTCCGCCCGGAATACCCCCCGAGCGAGCAGCGAGTCCAGCAGGCGCCCGCTCAGGTCCGCCGCGTCCTCGCCGCCGAAGCTCAGCAGGACCCGCCGGAAGGGGTAGTTCCAGCCGGCTCGGCGCGGCGGCAGGTCCAGAAAAGCGGTGCTGGCGAGGTTCGGGGAGTGCCCCGCGCTCCAGCCTACCGGCGTGTCGATGAGATATGGAAAAAAACGCCGCGCGGGCCCGCCCTCATCCAGCCCGACCACCGGCAGCCGTGCAAAACATTCCAGGGCGGACAGATCCGTCCGCCAGCGGTCAAAAAGGACCAGGTCCCACGGCTCCCGGGGGTCAAAAGCCTCCAGGATGCGCGGCCGCAAACCTTCCGCGTCCAGCGGGGCCAGCAGCTGCCCCACATCGCAGCCGCTTCGCGCCCGGCAGTCTTCCAGAAGAACGGCCGCATCCCCTCCCCAGCGCCGCGCCAGGCCCAGGCAGCGGCGCAGGTGCCCGCTGCCCATGCCTCGCCGGATGGCAGGAACCAGAAGCACCTTCACCGCCGCTCCCGCAGCCAACCGACCAGCGCCCCGGTCTCGACGGGCTCGCCGCGATACAGGTCGTTGAAGATCGCGGTGAGCCGCTCGTAGTCCGCGGCGGTGTCCAGCGTCACCCTGGCCTCCGGCAGGCGCCAGCCTTCGGGGCAGGGAATTTCCCCCACGCGGAAAGCTTCGGGGTGGCGGTACAGGTACGGGGTCACGTGCTCGCGCTCGTATGGATCCCGGGCGGCGGCGCCTGCCTCCGCCAGCGCCCGGGTTTCGATCACCTCCACCCCCGTGCCCAGGGGTGGGCCCAGGTAGTGGCTGAGCTCCCAGCCCTGGGCCTCGTGCAGCTCCAGCAGGCTGCGGACCTGCGCCGGCGAAACCAGGGGGTTGTCGCCCGTGGCCCGCACCACTGTTGCGGGGCCGAAGCGCTCGGCGGCCCTGCAGAACCTGTCCAGCACATCCTCCTCGGAGCCCACGAACAGCTCGAAGCCCTCCGCTCGCGCCAGCTCGGCGAAGGAGAGCTCACTGGCGGGCTCGGTCAGCAGCGCGTGCACGCGCGCCTGCACCCGGGCGAGGGCCCGCATCGCCAGCTGTAGAACGGTGGTCCCCCCCAGGGGCAGCAGCGCCTTGCCCGGAAGGCGGGTGGACCCCAGGCGCGCCTGCAGGAAAACTCCCACCATTACTCGGGCATCTCCCAACGGCCGAGCAGGCTACCGACATCCCCCTGGAAACGAAAACGATTCTCGTGTACCCACGCGCGCACCTCTCGGAACTCCAGCAGGGAATCGAACGGCCCGGAATCCGAGCGCAGCGCGTAGCGCGGCAGCCGGGTGAGGGGCAGAAGCCCGGAGTCGCCATTGAAGCGGACGGCCATGTTTTTTAAAAAAAACAGCTTGTAGCTGGAGTCCGCCGTGCTGTCCTCCCCCTCCGGCTCTGCCGCGTAAGCCAACTGCCAGCGCGGGTACCAGGCGATGGTCTCCCCCCACAGCCCGGCGCGGAAGCCGAAGTCCATCTTCTGCCAGTACGGGTTGGCCATCCAGGCGTCGAAGCCCCCGAGCTGCAGGAACCGGCGCCGCGAGTACAACCCACAGAAATCGAAGGGGAAGATGGTCCGCATGCCCTCCTGGGTCGGCTTCCAGGGCAGCACTTTCAGACGCCCCTTGATCAGGGCGGGGACCAGAATCGAAGGCAGCACCTCGCCCCGCGGGCCCTTCAGGCGGGGGACTACGCAGAGCAGGTCGTGCCCCAGGTTCTGCCCCGACAGGTTCGCGGCGATCGAGCCCCCGTCGTCGTGCATGTCCGACCAGAGCACCAGGACCGGCTCCGAGCGGGCCTCCTGCATACCCAGGTTGATCCTCTCCCCCGGGGAGGCCGGGGTCTGCAGCAGCAGGAAGCGCACGCCCGGGTACTTGCGCGCGAGATCTTCCAGGTCATACGCGGGGCGGGGCCCCTCCACCGAAAGAATCTGGACCGCGGGCAGGCCGCCAAGCTCCTGCAGCAGCTGCTCACGGTAGAACCGCCCGCCGCGGGCCAGCAGCAGGACGGTCAGCTCCCCGCCGCGGGTCCCTTCGCTCCGGCCCACGACCGTGTAGGAAATCCGGGGCCGCTTAAAAATTAAAGGTGTAGTACTCATCGCAGCCCGCGCACAGCCCCGGGTAATCCTCGCGCAGGTGGTCCCGGTGGTAGCGTTCGCCGCGCTCCCAGACCGCCGCCAGCTCCTCTTCGAAGAGGTTGCCCAGCAGGTGGCGGCAGCTCACGTCCTCGCGGCACAGCGGCACGCGCCCGTCGATGAGCACGGCGAGGTCGCGCTTGAGGTGCCAGCAGGGGAAACGCTTCAGCGGCGAGAGGTCGGCGACCCGGCGGTCGGGCAGGAGCCCGCAGAAGTGGTCGTACTTCTGGACGATCACCTTGCCGGTTCTGGCCTTCCAGGCGCGGTAGAAATCCTCCAGGCGCTCCTCGTTTTCCTTCATCCGCACCGCCTGGACGTGCACCTGCGCCGGGAAGCGGGCGGCCAGCAGCTCGATCGTGCGCAGGGCCTCCTCGTAGCCTTCGCCCCGCAGGGCGCGGTACAGCTGCGGGCCGTCCGCATCCAGGGAGACGACCCACTCGATGCCGCTCCCGGGCGCCACCTCCGCCAGGCGCGCGGGGTCCCAGCCCACGCCGGAGGTCTCCACGATCAGGCGCAGGCCCCGCTCCCGCACGGCCGCGGCGAGTTCCGGGAAGCGGTCGTAGTAGGCCGGCTCGCCCCACAACGAGACGCTCACTACCGCGTCCCCGCTGAACTCCCGGATCCTCTCGGCGAGGCCGAGGAAACGCCCCAACTCCATCTCCGCCTGCTTCCCGGTTTCCCGGATTCCGAACCCCGGGTAGGGGCAGTACGAGCACAGCTGGGGGCAGCCGGCCACGATCTGGATCGAGTAGTAGGCCGGCAGGGTGCGCAGCAGCTCGGGCTGCTGCTGGGCCAACCGGCAGGCGCTCTGGGCGTCGGCGGCGCCGGCTTCCAGCAGGCGGGTGAGCAGCAGGAAGTTGCGCTTCGTGTCCGAGCTCAAGGATAAGCGCAGCAGCCGCAGGTCGGCGGGGGCCAGCTCGGTCTCGACGTCGAAGGAGTTGATGTCCTTGCGGACCACCTCGAAGATCGCCCCCCGGTCGCGCGCCCGGACCTCCGGGCAGCCCGGCGCCAGCGCGCTCAGGGCCGGCAGCACGCCCGGGCGCAGGATCTCCGGCGCCAGGCCCAGCGGGTAGCCGTCGGCGAAGGTGTAGTCGGCGTAGTAGCGCCCGTGGCTCTCCAGCAGGCGGGCGGCCAGCCCGGCGTCCAGCAGCGGGCTATCCGCGAAGAAATAAAACAGATTGTCGGCGCCTTCCGCCAGGCGCGTCAACTGCCCGAGCAGGTCGGCCGCGCCCTCGCCCTGCAGGCGGGCGGCTTCGAA
>CAZMWZ010000082.1:0-12370 GCA_964570045.1 uncultured Spirochaetaceae bacterium | reverse complement strand
TCACCGCAGGCCAAGGCCGCACCGCCCACTGCTCTACCCGCTTCTAGCGCAAGGCGCGCAGATCGCCTTCCTTCTGGTCTATCCGCTGGCGGAGGTCTTCCAGCTCGGCGATCAGCTCCTTCACGGCTTCGCGCGAAACTGTCGCCTGGCCCTTCACGGCCAGCTTCTCGAATACCGCCATGCCCAGCCGACTGAACAGCTTCTCCGCATGCTTCTCCAGCTGGGAGATTTCATACTTGAGCAGGCCGATCTCCCCCAGTTCCTGGGCCTTGTCCTTGGCGCGGCTCAGCACTTCACGGGAGCTTTGGATTCCCTGTCCGATCAACTGCTCCATCCTGTCCCATATGCCCATGCTTTTCCTCCTCCCTGAAGAATAGGCAACCGCCTGCCGGTTGGCAAGCGCACCTTGACTCGGCGGCACCGCCTTTTCTACAATACCCTTACGAAAGGGTGGTGCAGGTGCAGTTCGTTCGTTGCCGCACGTGCGGCAGGTACCTCCAGGCGACGGCTGCCGTGCAGGAGAGGTACTGCTCGGAGGAGTGCGCCGTGCAGTACGCCTTCTGCCGCAACTGCGGCAGATACTACCAGGCCGGCAGCGGGCACGCGGGGCTGTACTGCAGCCGGGAGTGCGCCGTGCAGTATCGGCTGCAGCGCTTCGCGGGCGCGCGCCCTGTATCCGGCCTTCCCGAGGAGCACGCATGAAACTCATTTTTTTGGGCGCCCCCGGCGCCGGCAAAGGGACCATCGCCGCGGCGGTCGGCAAGGCGCAGGGTGTGCCCCAGGTATCCACCGGCGACCTTTTCCGTGAAGCAGTCAAGAACGGCACGGAGCTGGGCCTGCGGGTGAAGGGCATCATGGAGCGCGGCGAGCTGGTTCCCGACGAGCTTACCGTCGCCCTGGTCCGGGAGCGACTCGGGCGCCGGGACACAGCCGGCGGCTACATCCTGGACGGTTTCCCCCGCACTATTCCCCAGGCGGAAGCCCTGGCCGCTTTCCAGCGCATCGATGGAGTCATCAATTTCCTATGCAGCGACCAGGTCGTGGTGCGCCGGCTGTCAGGGCGCCGGGTCTGCCGTGCCTGCGGAGCCATATACCACGTGGAGAACATGCCCCCCCGCCGGGAGGGGGTCTGCGACCGCTGCGGCGGGGAGCTGTACATCCGCGACGACGACGGGCTGGAGTCGATCCGCAACCGCCTGCGCGTGTACCGGGAGCAGACCGAGCCGCTGATCGGCTATTACCGGAGCCGGGGACTCCTCAACGACATCGACTCGGCCAGGAGCGTCGAGGATTCCCTCGTGCAGCTCAAGCCTCTCCTGCAAAAACTGCAACACGGCACCTAAGGCTTAAGGCTCAGGGAGCCTGCTCGCCCGCAGGCAACAGGCCGCGGCCGGCCAACAGCTCGCGCACCTTCTCCTTTTCCAGAAGCCCGGGGGAGCGGTAGAGGGCGGCGATCTGGCCGCCGTCGGTGAAGCCGTCCTCCAGGGCCTGCTGCAAGGCGGCCAAGCCGGCTTGAGGGTCTTCGATCCGGGTCAGGTAGATCAATGCGCTGTAGAAGTGCGCCTCTGCGAGCTTGTCCTGGTGGGTCAGGGCCGCCGCGTACGCCTCCAGGGCCCGGTCGTACTTCTCTAAGTACCGGTATCCGTCGCCGAGCAGGGCCTGGGCGGCCGCGTCCTCCGGGCGCTCCTGCACGTACTGCTCCAGGGCCGCAACGGACTCCTGGTAACGGCCCGCCTCACCCAGTAGCCGGCCCAGCTGGAACTGGGCCTGGAGGTCCCCGGGGTCCAGCTCCACGAGCCGCCCAAGATGCGCGGCGGCTTCGCTGCCCCGGCCCGACTTCCCGAGCAGGATCGCCAGGTTGTAGCGCGCCCCGGTGTTCTCCGGCGACAGCTCCAGTATCCGGCCGTAGGCGTCGATCGCTCTCTCGTCCAGGCCCTGGGCATGGTAGGCATAGGCCAGGGCCTCCAGCAGGTCGCGGTTCTGCGGGTCCTTGGCCGAGAGTTCTTCGATGATCCCCACCGCTTCCGCCGCCCGCCCCGCCTCGCTCAGGGCCAGCGAGAGGTTGAAGTAGGCGCGGTGCAGATCCGGATCCAGCCGTATCGCCTCGCGATAGAGAGAGACGGCCCGGTCGTAGTTCTTCAGCTCCAGGTGGGCGTTGCCAAGGTTGTAGTACTCCTGGGCCAGCGCCGCGTTGCGGGGGGCGCCGGCGCAGGAGGCCAGCAGGTAGACCGCCAGGAGGAGGCCCGTGAGCTTCTTCGAAAGAATGCGCATCTTCACAATACTGGGAGCCATACTATACGGGATGCGGGGGGAAGGGGAAGTGGACGCGGCGTTGTCCGACCTCGCTATTTTGCCGGCCTAGCGCGCCGCGAGAGCGGGGTGGCAACCCGGCTATTTTGCCGGCCTAGCGCGCCGCGAGAGCGGGGTGGCAACCCGGCTATTTTGCCGGCCTAGCGCCAAGCTTGCGCCCTTTCCACTCCGGGGTGAGGCGCAGCATGCTCAGGACCGTAGCCAGGGAATAGAAGCCCATGAAAAAAAGCGTATACGGCACCAGCCGCAGCAGGTAGGCGGCGAGGTCCCTGCGGTACAGAACCCCGGCCAGGAAACCCATAAGCCCCACGGCTATAAAGGAGGCGGCCGGCAGCATTGCCAGCTGGGGGAACAACGCGCACAGAGGGATGGCCAGCACGCTCGCGCTCAGGAACAGCACGATGAAGCGGTACGGCAGGCGGGTGCCCGCGTCTTGATGGAAGAAGGCCCCCGTGTTCCAGCGCAGGTGCTGGTTGAGGAACTCGCCCCAGGTGCCCTGCGCGCGGGTGACGATCATGGTGGAGCGCCGGGTGCAGACGCGTACCCGCCAGCGCCGCTTGGACGCCGCGGTCACCAGCGCGGCGTCCTCGGTCAGGGTATCGCCCAGGCCGCGGAATCCCCCCACCTCCTGGAGCACTTCCCTGCGGGCAGCCAGGTTGTTTCCGAAACAGCTGCCGGGCATGCCCAGGCCGGCGGTGCCAGAGTTCCACTGGTGGATCAGAGGCTGGTCGAAGGCCTGGAAGCGGGCCAGGAATCCGCCCGCCCGCGGAGCGCCGAGGGCGATCTGGCCGAAAACGATGCCCACCCGCGGGTCGGTGAAATAGCCTGTCAGCCCCGCCAGCCATTGCGGAGGAACGACGCAGTCGGCGTCCGTGAAAACCAGCACCTCCCCGCTGGCCAGGCGCGCGGCGATGTCCAACGCCGCCTGCTTGGGGTTCAGGGTCCCCGGTTCCTCCCGGTTGTGCACGACCGCCACCCGCCGGCCGTGCCTGGCCTGGAAGGCGTCCATGAGCGCGGCGGTCCCGTCCGCGGAGCGGTCGTCGACCAGCACGATCTGGAAGCGGCGCAGGCTCTGGGCTTCCAGCGAGGCCAGGAGGGCTGGCAGGTTCCGCTCCTCGTCCTTGGCCGCCACCACCACGGAAACCTCGAGGGCGGTGGGGGCCGGCGAATAGCCGGCGTCGCGCACCAGGTTCACCAGTACGCCGACGGCCAGCGCGAGATGAACCAGCACGATCAGGCCAGATGCGCCGGCCAGGGCGTACAGCAGCAGCTCGCTGGCCATGTCCCGGCACTATAGCGGATAACGCTCCTTTTCACAATCTCGAAGTCCGTGCTATCCTGACCCCCGCATGGGCATCCTGATCGCCCTCCTGGGGATCCTGCTGATACTCCTCATTTGCGACGTGCAGATGCGTCTGTCGTACTACTTGGATCCCGGGAACCGCTTTCCCAACCTGAGCCGGCTGCAGTTCTGGGGTCTGCGGAGCATCGTGGCCGTGGTCAAGACCTACGCGGGCTTCAGGGTCCTCCGCGAATCGCGGCTGCGCGCCCCCCTCCCGGAGCGCTTCCTGATATTGGCCAACCACCAGAGCCTGGCGGACATCGCGGTGCTGGCCTATTCCTTCCCGGGGCACAACGTGCGCTTCGTAGCCAAGAAGGAGCTGAAGTATGGGCTGCCGGGCATCTCCTTCGTCCTGCGCAAGGGCGAGCATGCGCTGGTCGACCGCCGGGGCGGTTTCCGCGAAACGCAGACCGCGCTGATCAAGCTGGCCCGGCTTTCCAGGCGCCAGGCGGTATGCCCGGCCGTGTTCCCCGAGGGCACTCGCGCGCGGGAGGGTCAGGTGCAGCCCTTCCACTCCGCGGCCGTACGCACTATCCTGGCGCACAGCCTCCTGCCGGCCGTCTCGGTGGCCGTGAACGGGGGCTACCGGATCGCGAAATTAAAGGGCCTCGTACGTAACCTGCGGGGTTGCGTATACCGCGTGCGCCTGCTCAACCTCTACCCGCCGCCTAAGGGGCGAAGCGAGGTGCAGGATATGCTGCAGCAGGCCCACGACGAAATCCAACGGCAGGTGAACACATGGAAAAAAAGCGAGAAGTAGAGGTCCAGGAGTACTGGCAGGCCAAGGAGCAGGAACTGGGGGAGCCGATACTGCTGAAGAGCATCTCCCACACTTACCAGAGCGGGGGCTCGGAGAGCTTCGGGGTGCTGTTCGCCTCGGCCAGCTACTTGATTTTCGAGTACTCCAAAGCCTCCCGGCGCTCCATCCTGGAGGTGCTGTTCTCCCGGCGGGAGCAGGGACTGAGCGAGCAGGTGAAGATCCCCCGCGCGGGCATCCGCGCCGCAGCCATCGTGCCGGCGTCCACCGGCAAGCGGTGGCTGGCCGCTTCCGAGCCGCCGGCGGCCATAAGCGAGCGCGTCCAGCGGGCCCGGCCCTCACCCCTCGCCCGGCTGCTGGGCGGGTCGGCCCTGTGCGTGTGCACGGACGAGACCTGCCTGCTGCTGGACACCCCGGCCAACAGGGAGTGGCTCACCCTGCTGCGCGGGAAAAACTAAAGGCCCATCCGCCCCGAGGCGGATGGGCCTTTCCGTGGCCGACCTTCGGCAGTCAGCTCTTCAGGTCGCCGGGCCGGCGCCCGCTGCGGTGGCACTTCGTGCACTCGGCTATAGTCGCCATACGCCCCTTGGCGAAGATCGACTTCATTTTGACCTCACCGCCGCAGTCGCAGGAGAACTTCTCCACAACCACGTTTACACGGGCGTTCTTGCTTATTTCAGCCATGGAAACACCTCCTTTTTCCTTCGGGCCTGAGATTCTCTAGGCTTTTTAAGGTTCAGCAGAATATACAGTTTTTCGAGAAAAGGTCAAGACCCGCGGGTCAGGTTTCGCGCACCTGCCACTGCCCGGCCTGCGCGTCATAGCTCAAGGCCTCGAAAGCGAGGGTGACGGTTTTTCCATCCTCCCCGGCCAGCTTGAGGGTACGGGTGAAGATGTTCACGTCCAATACCTTGAGGGTCTGGCCGCCGGCCCGCAGGCGGGAGCCCTCGCCCGGCAGTCCGCGTCGGCACTCCCGGTAGGTGTCGTACTCGTAGGCCAGGCAGCACAGCAGGCGACCGCAGGGCCCGGAGATCTTCATGGAGTTGAGGGTAAGGTTCTGCTCCTTGGCCATCTTGATGGAAACCGCCTTGAGCTTGTCGGTGACGCCGTGGCAGCAGTAGGTGCGGCCGCACACCCCCACTCCCCCGACCACCCGGGCCTCGTCCCGGACGCCGATCTGCCGCAGCTCGATGCGCGTCTTGAAGATGCCCACTAGGTCCTTCACCAGCTCGCGGAAGTCCACGCGCGACTCGGCCGTGAAGTAAAACAGAATCTTCGGCTCGCCGACCAGGTAGTGGGCGCTGACTAGCTTCATGTCCAGGCCGTGCTCGGCGATTTTGGCGCGGCAGATCTGGAAGGCACTGTGCTCCTTAGGGCTGCAGGCCTGGCAGCGCTCCACCTCCTCGAGGCTGGCCTTGCGCTCGATGGCGGCCGTCTCGTCGCGCTCCCCCGGGGCCCGGCCTGCCTCGGACACCGGCCCCTGCACCCTGCCCAGCTCGGCGCCGTAGCGGGTGGGAACGATGACGTAGTCGCCGCGGGCCAGCCCCAGGCCGCGGTCCGCCTGGTAGACTTCCGTCGCGCTGGAATGCACGATCTTGACCCGGTAACAGGCTTCACCGGCGGGCGCCGCCGGCTGTATATCCTTGGCCTCGGGGCTGTTCATAAGGGCTCCTTGATAGTCTTCAGGTAAGCAGGTCGACCAGCAGGCCGTTGATCTCGTTGACCCGGCCCAGGATATCCAGCTGCCGGTGCTGGTCGGCCAGCAGCTCCGCCACGAGACGCTCCAGCTTCTGATCGATGACCCGGATCTGCGTGAAGCGCTTGCGCTTGAGCACGCCCGCCCCGGAAATCTTCTCCTCCAGGGCCAGCATACGGGCCAGCACCAGGTCCAGGAAGCCTTTCACCGCCCCGCGGTAGCGCTTGATCGCCTCCAGGCTCTGGGCTTCCAGCAACTGGCTCCCGCTGGAATGCACTTCGTCGAGCAGCTCCTCCAGGCTCCTGCGCCTCCTGCCGGAGCGGTCGAAGTCGCCGGTGGAGGCCTCCTCTTCCCGCGCCTCCTGGATGGCGTCCCCGAACAGCCGCCGGCCCACGGGGGCCTTCTTGCGGGTCTTTTTTTCGTCGGAACGCCTGGAAAAGAAGGCCGCGTCGAGGGAGTCGACCTTATCCATGCGCGGCGGAGGAAGCGGCGACCAGAGTCTTTTCGGCCGGGGGGGAGGAAACGCCCGTCTGGACCGCGGCCCCCCTCACCTGGGGCTGCTGCGCGGCCGCGCGCTCCGGGACGATGCGGCAGTTGCCGTTCAGGATGACCCCCTCCTCCACGATGAAGCGGGGGCTGGCGACGTTGCCCAGGACCACTCCGGTGGACAGGATCACCACCTTCTCGTCGGCGAAGATGTTCCCCTTCAGGATGCCCCCGACTACCACCGTGCCGGCGTAGACGGTGCATTCGGCACGGCCGTTCTTGCCGACCAGGACCTTGCCCTTGGTGCGCACCGTGCCGCAGAAGTCCCCGTCGATGCGCAACAGGCCGTTCAGGTCCAGCTCGCCGTTGAAGCGGGTGCCTTCCCCGATGATCGAGTTGATGTAGGCGCTGTCGGGTAGCTGTGTTTCGTTCATCGCTCGATCCCTACTTGGTCTCGATCAGGGGGCTGCGGATGCTCAGGAACTGCTTGGGATCCACCACGTTGGTGCCGATGCCCACCTCGTAGTGCAGGTGCGGCCCCGTGGAGAGCCCGGAGTTGCCCATGTAGCCGATGACCTGCCCCCTGCGGATCTCCTGGCCCTTCTGCACCACCACCCGGTCCAGGTGGCCGTAGCGGGTGTGGAAGCCGTAGTCGTGCCGCAGCACGAGGTACAGCCCCAGGCCCAGCGGGTCGTTGTCGATTTTGAGTGCCTTGCCGTTGGCCGTGGCCACGATGGGGGTGCCGTACCCCCAGGCGATATCCAGCCCTTTGTGCACGTACGCCCCGCCGGTGAAGGGGTTGCGGGAGAAGCCGAAGTCGTTGGTGATGTTGCCGCGGGCGCCCTTCAGCGGCCACAGCGAGGGGATGTCGACCAGCAGCGCCCGCTGGGCCTGCAGCAGCTTGTAGATTTCCGAAAGCGGCGCCACGGAGTTGTCAAGGTAGCTGCGCAGGCTGCGCAGATCGCTTAAGTCCCGCAGGTTGCCCTCGTCCAACTCCTCCAGGCTCACCAGGGTGGTCAGCTCCCCGCCGACCCCCTTTTCCAGGTAGTTGGCCGCGTCCTCGGTACCCACCACGCTGAGCACGTCCTCCATCCTGGCCTTGAATCCCTTGGCCACCTTGCGCAGCTCGATGATCTCGTCCTTGAAGCTCTCCAGCGAGATCTCGCTGGCGTTAAGGCTCCTGGTGATCTTCACGTAGCGCTCGTTGGTCCCGGTGAAATGGGTGGCCAGTACGATGAAGCCCGCCAGCACCACCGCCATCAGGGAGATCACGAAGATCAGGGTGAACACGGAGATCTGGAAGTTGAAGATCCGCTTCTCCGAATGGGGGATGAACATGACCGTAAAGCGCTGCCGGCCCTTCTGGTAGACCTGCCGGAAGAAGGCGATTGCCGACTGCCAGCGCTGGCGCAGCCACTTCTGGAGGCCGTTCACTATCTCGTTTTCCAGCTTCTTATATTGATGCGCAGGTGACACGCAGGTCTCCTCTATCGGGTGCGGTCGAGTATTGGTACACATTATCATGTAGCTCTGGCTTTGTCAAATAATTGTTGACGACCCCCCCCCGTTCGTGGTAGCCTTTAGCTCTACAGTTCCACAAACCACCTGGGACAGCAACGTCAATTGGAAAAAGGATATGCGACTTTTCGACACGCACGCACACATAGGACTCATCACCGAAGACCCCATCGAGCAGCTGCTCACCGTCCAGGAGGCCAAGCAGGAGAGCGTTGAGGGCATCGTCAGCATCTGCAACAACCTCCGGGATTTCTACCAGATTTATCCTAATCTGAAAAGCGAAGAAAGCATTTACCATAGTATCGGCGTATCCCCCTCCGAGGTTTCACACCCCGGCGAGGACTGGGAAGCCAAGGTCACGGAAGGCAGCAGGCTGGAACGAGTGGTCGCGGTGGGCGAGATCGGCCTGGATTACTACCACAAGTTCGGCGCCCGCGATGCCCAGGTGGAGTTGTTCATCCGCCAGCTGGACCTGGCCCAGAAGCTGGGCAAGCCGGTGATCATCCACAACCGCGAGGCGGGGGGGGACGTGCTGGAAATACTGCGCGAGCGCCTGCCGGACCGCGGCGGCGTGCTGCACTGCTACTCCGAGGACTACGAGTACGCCAAGAAGGCCCTGCAGCTCAACCTGTACATCTCCTTCGCCGGCAACGTGACCTACCGCAACGCTAAAAACCTGCACGACACGGCCCGCCAGATGCCGTTGGAGCGCATGCTGATCGAGTCGGAATCCCCTTTTATGGTGCCCGCCGCCTTCCGCGGCAAGCGCAACAAGCCCTCCTACCTCAAGGAGACGGCCGCCTTCGTCGCGGAGCTCCGCGGCCTGAGCGTGGAGGAACTGGCCGAAGCCCTGCTGCAAAACAGCCTGAGGTTCTTCGGCATCGCACTGTAACCCTCACTTGAGCCTGCTTGCGCCGGTACACCTCCCGAACCTGACGATCCCCGGCAACCTCTTCATGGCGCCCATGGCCGGGTATACGGACGCCGCCTTCCGCGCCCTGTGCGTCGAGCAGGGCGCTTTCCTGTGCTTCTCGGAGATGGTCTCCGCCGAGGGGCTGGCCCGCGGCGGGCGCAAAACCTGGGCCCTGTTGGCCCGCGCCCAGAGCGAGGCCTTCTGGGGCGTGCAGCTGTTCGGCTCCGAGCCGCGCGCCGCGGCCGCCGCCGTCCGGGCGCTGGGGCGCCTCGAGCCTTCCCTCGTCGACCTGAACTGCGGCTGCTCCGTACCCAAGGTGCTGAAAGCCGGCGCGGGGGCGGCGCTGCTGCGCGAGCCGAAGCGCATCGGCGAGCTGGTCCGGGCCATGCGGCAGGAGACCGGCGCCCCCGTGACCGTAAAGATCCGTTCCGGCTGGGACCACGACTGCCTGAACTACCTGCAGGCGGCCGAGGAGGCCTGCGACGCGGGGGCCGCGGCCGTTTGCCTGCACCCGCGCACCCGCTCCCAGGGCTTCACCGGCCGCGCCGACTGGGCCCAGATCGGGGAACTCAAGCGCCGCCTGAGTGTGCCGGTTTTCGGCTCGGGGGACCTTTTCAGCGCGGAGGCGGCGGCCCGCCTGGTCCGCGAAACAGGCTGCGACGCGGTGATGTTTGCCCGCGGCGCGCTGGGAAACCCCTTCCTGTTCGCCGAAGCCCGCCGCCTGTTCGCGGGGCTGCCCCCCGCGCCTGCCCCCTCCCCACGGGAGCGGCTGGAGGCGGCCCTGCGGCAGCTGGCCGCCGCGGTCCATCTGTACGGGGAGGCGACCGCCTGCCGGGAAATGCGCAAGCATTTCTGCGCCTACACGCGGGGCATCCCCGGGGGCGCACGCCTGCGGGGTCTTGCCGTCGCCGCCGAAAGTGCCGCCGACTACGAGGCGCTGGTCGCGGAGCAGCTGGAAAAAAAGGATTTGGAATAAGGGGCCATTCGGGTATACAATCACGATAGTGGCCTCGGTCTTCGAGTACCTGCAGGATCTGTTGTTTGCCTTTTTTTCACGAAACCCCCAGGAGGCGGAGAAGCGCCGGGCATTGCGGTCGCTCGCCGAAAAGCTGCGCCAGGTCCAGCCGGCCCTGTACCGCCGTTCCACGGGGCACCTCCTGCCGGCCTTCGGTTATAATCTTCTGCAGCTCTCCTACCTGCTTACTCCCCTGGCCGAGCTGTTCAATAAGACCCTTTACGGCGAGGACGCCCGCTTGGCGGAACGTTTCCGGCAGCACCTGGCCGTCGCCCGGCTGCCCGAGGCGCAGGCTGGCCGCCTCGCGGAGCTCCGCTTCCCGGCTCTGCGCGAGAGGGCCCTGGCCTCGCCCAGCCCCATCAAGGAGCTGGACCGGATCACCCAGGAGTTCGAGCAGCTCATGGCCTTGTTCTCGGCGCCGGAGTTCTACAGCTTCGATCTGGACTACACGGCCACCGACCGCCTGGCCAGCCTCTGCCGGCATGACCTGGGCAGGCTGTTCAGGCTGTTCGAGCCCGGCTTCGATCCCGCCCAGAAGGGCCGCAAGCCTAACTTCCAGCCCGCCCCCGCGAAAAAAGCGCTGAAGGAGCTCCTCGACCTGTACTTCATCTTGGCCGGCATCGACCTGTCCGAAGGGGTGGAGGCGAACCTCCTCGCCCTGCTCACCAGGCTGGGGCGGAGCCCGCCGGAGGCGGCGCGCGAGCGCGCGGGCACTGCCCGGGATAATGTGCACGCCGTGCTGGCCCGCCTGGCCAAAATGCTGGGCCAGGAACTGGCCCCTGATCTCCTGCTCACCGTGATTCGGCTGATCCAGGAGGATCCGAAGCTAAGCCCGCGCACGGTGAGCGAGGAGGTCCCCTGCCTGCACGCCGTCAAGGCCGGCCTGCAGGCCTCCTTCCAGAAGGACCGGGAGCGCGTGCAATGGGAGATCAACGAAAACGCCATCGGCGGCGATTTAAAAAGCCTTTTTGCCGGGGCCCAGACGCTGGAGGTGCCCGGGTACAACGAGGAGATCGCCCGCGAGTTGAATGCCAGGGACTACGAGGGCTTCGCGCGGGTCAAGCCGCTGGCCATCCTGAAGAGCTTTATCCTGGCTCATTTCGAAAAGAGCCTGCGGGACCCGCTCAAGCGCCTGCTGATCGAAGGCACCTTCGCCAATCCGGTCTTTAAAAACATGCTCAACAACACCTACTACGGCTGCGAAGGTCTGTTCGCCCGGCTGCGCCAGCTGGAGGAATCCCTGAAGAGCGGCCCCCTGGCGGTCGAGAAGATCGAGAGATTCCTGCAGCTGCACGACCAGGGCAAGCCCGCGGCCCCGCTGGTCAACAAGATCTTGGAGGCCATCGAGCAGGACGTGCGCAAGCTCGTGGAGGAAGGCTCCGGCTACTTCTACAACCTCAGCGTGCTCATGGGCGAAACGCTGGAGGACGCGCGGCAAAAGACTCCGGCGCTGATCAGCAACGTCAAGGAGATCGCGGGCCGAACCAACAAGGAGTTTCTCGCCGGGCTGGCTTCAGGCCTGGCCAACCTGCAGCTGTTCATCAAGATCATGCGCAACTTCACGGAAATCCGGGAAAGCCCTGCTGCCGCCGCACCTCGTACATGAGGATGCCGGCCGCTACCGAGACGTTGAAGGAATCCACGTGCCCGCCGGCGGGGATGCGCACCAGGGCGTCGCAGCGCTCCCGCACCAGGCGGCGCAGGCCGCCGCCTTCGCTGCCCAGCACCAGGGCCACGCGCCCCGCGAAGGCCACCGCGTCGACCCGCTCCCCGCGCACATCCGCCCCGTAGACCCAAAAGCCCGCCTCCTTGGCCAACTGGAGGCCGGCGGCCAGGTTGGGCACGCTGGCTACGCTCACGTACAGGCTAGCCCCCGAGGAGGTTTTCACGACGGTCTGGGTCTCACGGGCCGCGCGCCGGGCGGGGATGACCGCCAGTTCCACCCCGAACTGGTCGGCCGAGCGCAGGATCGCGCCGAGATTGTGGGGATCGCTGATCTCGTCGAGCAGCAGGATCAGCGCCGTTGGGCCAGACAGCGCCTTGAGGCGTTCCCTCAAGCCCCCAGGCTCGGCGCGCGGGGCAGCGCGGCCCGCGCCTTCCAGCAGCAGCCCGGCGCCGCGGTGCTCGGCGCCGCCGGACAGGGCGTCCAGCTCCCGGCCCTCCACCCGCCGCACCGGCACCCCGGCCGCCCGCGCCAGGGCTTCCAGCTCGGTGATGCGGGGGTTGGACCGGGAGGTGAGCAGCTCGCCGCGGCCCTCACGGCGCAGGCTCTCCGCGATAGCGTGGAAGCCACTCAGCAGCATCTTCAGGGGCCGTAAACCTTCCGGACCTCC
>CAZMWZ010000081.1:0-12559 GCA_964570045.1 uncultured Spirochaetaceae bacterium | reverse complement strand
GGAAACCGTGCGCGACACCCTGGCCTGGTTCGCCGAGGCGGGGATGCTGGAAGAGCCCTACGCCGAGCCGCAGGCTTCCGCCGCCGAGGGCTGAGCCGGAGGGCGGGCGCCCTCAGGCGACGCTGAAGTGTACGATCGCCGCCGCGATCAGGAAGCAGAAGCGCTCCAGGCGCGCCAGCTGCGGGTCGGCGATCGCCTCGGCGAGCGTAGGGGCCACATCCACCCCGGAAACGACGATCGACAGGCTGGTGAGCAGCTCCGCCGCCAGGCTGGCGAAATAGCCCTTTTCCGCCTGCGGGAAGCGCCCCAGCAGTTCCTCCAGCAGGGAGCGGGGGATCCGGGAGGCTTCGGGCTCGCCCGCCCGGTCGCGTAGCAGCGAGATGCCGGTGCTGCCCTTATCCAGAAAATCCGTGTAGGTGGAGTAGAACCAGTCACCCACGCCCAGTATTCCAGCCAGGGCCAGGAGAAGCTCGTCGCGGAGGTAGGGCGGGCTCTTTTTTTTCAGACGGGCCAGCAGGACGGGCACCGCCTCGGGATCGCGCAGGCTCTCTAGGGCGGAAGCCGCGTGGATCAGCAGGTGCGGGTTGGCGGCCTGGCGCAGCGCCTCCCGGAGGGCGGGCAGACTCTCCCGGTCCTCCAGCCGGGCCAGGGCCGTGATGGCCGCGCTGGCCAGGATGTAGTCACGGGACTGCACCCCGCGGCGCAGCGCCGGGATGCCCTGGGCGATCCGCTGTTGGCCCAGGATCTCCGCGGCCTGGGCGGCCGTGGTGAAGGCGTGGTTCTTGACCTCGGACACCAGGGCCTGGACCACGGCCTCCTCGACCGGCAGGCTGGCGAGCGCCTGGAGGGCCTCGGCGCGGACGGTGAAGCGTGGGGAGCGCAGGCGGGACAGGACCTCCTCCACCGACAGGCTGGAGGGTGCCTCGGCCAGGGCGCGCAGCGTGTCTTTTTCCTCGCGCAGGGAGCGGATGCGGCCCAGGCGGTTGAGCAGGCTGATGGCCCGCAGGTCGCGGGGGGAGAAGATCATGCCCAGGGCGTCCGCCAGCGGGTAGGCCCCCAGGTTCTCCAGCCGGGTGATGAAGGCCAGGAGCACCAGGAAGATGGCCGCGCACAGGCCGAAGTACACCCGGAAACTCAAGGCCGCAGGGAAGAAGGTTCCCAGCCAATCCAGGATCGCCCCTCCCAGGAGGGAGCCGATCCCTCCCGCCACCCCCAACGTCATGTAGTAGATCACGCCCAGGTTGAGCCTTTCTTCGCGGCGGATGGCGGCCAGGAAGTAGGTCTGGCTGGCGTTCAGGATGCCGAACTGGCCCATGTTGTTGAACAAGAACAGGGCCGCGGCGAAAAGCCAGACTCCCACCCCGGCGCGGACCGGCGGGGAGATCACGATCGGGAGCAGGGTGAGGGTCAGGATGGAAGTAAACACGAAGTACAGGGGCTTGGCGCCCAGCCGGTCGAGCATGAAGCCGCTGGCCAGCGCCATCAGCACCGCGCCCAGGCTGCCGACCACGGTCAGGTAGACGACCTGGCTGTCCGTCAGGGCATAGACCTGCTTCACGTATACGACCAGAAAGGGCACGGCCATGTAGATCGCCAGGGAAGTGAAGAAGTACAGGAGGATGAAGCGGCGGAAGGCCCGCTGGCGCAGGGACTCTGTCAGGCCGCGCCAGAGCTTTTCACCCGGCCCCTGGCCGCGCGCGGGTTCCGGAAAGCCGAAGATCAGCCGCGCCCCCCAGAGCCCCGTGGCCATGCCGATGACGATGAAGGCGTTGTACACCGCGAGCGAGGATCGCCAGCCCAGAACCAGGGCCATGGCCACGCCCAGGGCCACGGTCACCGCGTGCTGGATGGCCTGGTTCCGCGCCAGGAAGGCGCCCCGGTCCCGCTCGGAGGCGATCTCCCCCAGGATCGGGTTGTAGCCGGTCATGGCGATCCCCCGCGCGGCGTTGAACCCCAGGACGCTCGCCAGGATGAGGCCATAACCCAGGCCGCGCAGCCCCGCGGCGGCGGCCAGGGGGGCGAAGAGCATCGGCAGCATGAACAGGTAGCGGGCGACCCAAAACCAGCCCATCAGGTGAGTCATTCCCCAGCGGGGCGCCAGCTGCCTGCCCAGGAGCATCGCCAGGTAGGCGGTGTACATGAAGGAGGAGAGCAACCCGATCAGGAAGTTGCCACCCCCCAGCTTGAGGACGTAGAGGGTGATGATGTTGCCGCTCAGCAGTGTGAAGGCGACCACGTTCAGGACGGCGAACAGGGAGAAGCGGGCGCGCACCCGCCCCAGCTCCCCGGGGCTGAGCTCCGGCATGACGGCCCTTATCGTAATACGGGGCTCCGGGCGGAGGCAAGCTCCGGCGGGGAAAAGAGATTTGCAGCGGAGGGGAGGCTGGTATATCCTGTGACGGTATGGACAGATCCGAAGTCGAGCGCAGAGTGAGCCAGGCCATCGTCCACGTGCTGAAGCTCCCGCCCGGGGAGGTCACGCCGGAGGCCAATTTCATCTTCGATCTTGGCGCTGACTCCATGCAGAGCCTCCAGCTGGTAGCCGCCTTCGAGGAGGAGTTCGGTGTGGAGATGGAACAGGAGGCGGCCCTGGCCGTGCAGACGGTGGCCAGCGCCGTGGATTTCATCAAGGCGATTTTGGACGGCCGCGGGTGAGCCCGGCCCTCGCGGCGCTGTTCCGCCCCGCTTCCATCGCCGTGGTGGGAACCAACCGCGTGCAGGGCTCGGTGCCCTACGACCTGTTCCACAACATCCTGCGCGACGGCTTCCGGGGCAAGCTGTACCCGGTTAGCCCCCGCGAGAGCTCGATCGACGGGGTCAAGGCCTACAAGTACGTGTTGGACATCGAGGAACCGGTGGACCTGGCCGTGATCGTCTTCCCCAGCTCGGTGTGCCACCTGGCCTTGGAACAGTGCGGGCGTAAGGGCATCCCCTCCGCGCTCGTCATCTCCGCCGGCTTCCGGGAGGTCGGGCAGGCCGGGGCGCAGCGCGAGGAGCGCCTGCGGGAGATCGCCGGGCGCTACGGAATAACGCTGATCGGCCCCAACTGCCTGGGGCTCATCAACACCGATCCCCGGGTTTCGCTCAACGCCTCCTTCGCCCGCCGCCTGCCCGAACCCGGCGCCATCGCCTTGCTTTCCCAGAGCGGCGCGCTGTGCACCGCCGTGCTGGACTACGCCCAGGCCCGGCACATCGGCTTTTCCAGTCTCGTGAGCTTCGGCAACAAGGCCGGCGCGACGGAGATCGACCTGCTGCGCTATCTGTCCGACGATCCCCGCACCCGGGTCATCCTCCTGTACCTGGAGGAGGTGACCGACGGTCCCGGCCTGATGGCCGCCGCGCGGCAAACCATCGCGGAAACGGGCAAGCCCGTACTCGTGCTCAAGGCGGGGCGGACGCGCGCCGGGGCGGCGGCGGCCTCCTCGCACACGGGGAGCCTGGCGGGGAGCGACCAGATCTGCGACGCGGCCTTCCGGCAGGCCGGGATCCTACGCTGCGACACCGTCGAGGATATGCTGGACGCCGCCGTGGCCCTGGTCGGCCAGCCGGTGCCCCGGGGTAACCGGGTAGCTATCGTCACCAACGCCGGCGGCCCGGGGGTGCTCGCCACGGACCGGGCGGTGCGGGCGGGACTGAGCTTGGCGGGCTTTACGGCAGAAACTACGGCGGCTTTGAAGAAGAGCCTGCCGGCCGCGGCCAGCATCAGGAATCCGGTCGACGTGATCGGTGACGCCAAGGCTGAGCGTTACCAGGCCGCCGTTTCCGCCGTCCTGGCCGACGAGGGGGTGGACGGAGCCCTGGTCATCCTCACCCCCCAGTCCATGACGGACATCCCCGCCATCGCCGGGGAGATCTGCCGCCTGGCAGGGGCCTCCTCGGGCGAACCGCCCTCCGTGGATTTTATGGAGGCCGCGCAGCCCAAACCCCTGTACACCTGCTTCATGGGGCAGCGGGATGTGGCCGAGGGGGCCGACATACTGCAGCGCGGCGGTGTGCCGCAGTACGGGCAGCCGGAGCGCATGTGCGAGGCCTTCGCGCGCGCGTGGCGCTTCGGGGTGATCCGCCGGCGCCTGCGCTCCGAGCTGGTGGAGGCCGAAGCGCCGGCGGGAAGCACGGCGGCCGGGGAGCTTCCCGCGCGCGCGCGAGAGCTGCTGGCGAACCCCTCCGGCCGCAGGTACCTGCCGCTGGACCAGGCCCTGGAGCTGCTAACCTGCTACGGCCTGCCCGTCCCGCCGTATGCCCTGGCCCGCACCGGCGCGGAGGCGGCGGCCGCGGCCCAGCGGATCGGCTTCCCCGTGGCCCTCAAGGCCGTCTCGGAGCAGGTCGTGCACAAGAGCGACGTGGGCGCCGTGCGGCTGGGCATCGGCACCGGCGGCGAGGCCGCGGAGGGGTTTCGGGCCGTCCGCGAGGCGGCGCTGCAGGCCAGCGGCGCCCGGGTGGACGGGGTGCTGGTGCAGGCAATGGCCCCGCCCGGCCTGGAGCTCATCCTGGGGTTCAAACGCGACCCGGCCTTCGGGACCGCCGTGCTGGCGGGGGCGGGCGGCATATGGGTGGAGCTGCTGCGCGACGTGAGTTTCCGCATCCCGCCGTTCGGGGAGGGGGAGGCGCTGGCCATGCTCGAAGAGCTAGCCGTGCACCCCCTGCTGGCGGGGGCCCGGGGGCGCCCGGCGCTGGACGTCGGGGCGCTGGCAGGCTGCATCCTGCGCCTCGCGAGGCTCGCCCTGGCCTGCCCCGGGATCGAGGAGCTGGACGTGAACCCATTGCTCGTATACGAGCGGGGGCGGGGCTGCGCCGCGCTGGACGCGCGCGTGTTAAGGAGGAGAACATGAGAATCATCATCCATGAGGACTACGCTTCCCTGAGCCGGTGGGTGGCGCACTACATCGGCTCCCGCATCAACCACTTCCGCCCGACGCCGCAGCACCCTTTCGTGCTGGGGCTGCCCACCGGCGCCTCGCCGGAGGGCACCTATGAGAACCTGGTGGACCTGCACCGCCGGGGCAAGCTCTCCTTCGCCAACGTGGTCACCTTCAACATGGACGAGTACGTGGGCCTCGCCGAGGAGCACCCGCAGAGCTACCACCACTTCATGCACCACCACCTGTTCAGCCGCATCGACATACCGCGCGCCCGGATCAACATCCTCAACGGCAACGCCCCGGATTTGGAGAAGGAGTGCGCGGATTACGAAGCCCGGATGCGCGCGGCCGGGGGCATCCACCTGTTCCTGGGGGGCATCGGCCCGGACGGCCACATCGCCTTCAACGAGCCGTACTCCTCGCTTTCTTCCCGCACCCGCATCAAGACCCTGACCTACGACACCCGCCTGGCCAACTCCCGCTTTTTCGGAGGCGATCCGGCGCAGGTGCCCAAGACCGCGCTCACGGTGGGGGTGGGCACGGTCATGGACGCGGAGGAGATCCTCATCATCGTGAGCGGGCACGCCAAGGCACGCGCGCTGCAGCAGGTCGTGGAGGAGGGGGTGAACCACAAGTGGACCGTCTCCATGCTGCAGCTGCACAAGAAGAGCATGATCGTCTGCGACGAGGAGGCCACCGAGGAGCTGAAGGTGGGCACGGTGCGCTACTTCAAGGACATCGAGCGCGAGCAGATCCGCGCCCTGCCGGAGCTGTGAGCGTGGCCTTCCGGAGGCTGGCGAGCGCCGAGCGGCGGGCGCTGGAAGCCCAGGGCTGCACCGCGGAGAGCTGGGAGCGGGTGCTGGTGGCCGACCCCTTCCGCGCCGAGCGGGTGCGGCAGGTGGCCTTCAGCGGGGAGGTGCGCGTCGGGCGCCTGGAAGGGGACGCGGAGCTTGCCGGCGGGGGCCTGCACGCCCGCGGCCTGTACAACAGCCGCATCCACGACTGCTCGCTGGGCGACGGGGCGCTGGTGGCCGACGTGCGCCGGCTGGCTGACTACGACCTGGAGGAGGATGTCCAGGTCCTGGACGTGGGCCTGCTGGCCATGGAGGGGGAGAGCTCCTTCGGCAACGGCACGAGGATCCGCATCCTCAACGAGGCGGGCGGCCGCACCCTCCTGCTGCACGACCGCCTGAGCGCCCAGGAGGCCTACCTGGCGGTGATGCACCGCCACCGGCCGGCCCTGACCCGGGCCCTGGAGCGGCTCGCCGAGGCCCAGGCTGCCGCCCGCCGCTCCGCCCGAGGCCGGGTCAAGCGCGGCAGCCGGATCCTCCGCTGCGGGACCCTGCGCAACCTGTCCGTGGGCCCGTACGCCACCCTGGAGGGGGCCGCACTCTTAGAGGAGGGCACGGTGCGCGGCTGCCCCGCGGACCCCAGCTACGTGGGCCCCGGGGTGCAGGCCCGGCGCTTCATCATCCTCTCCGGCTCCCGGGTGGAGGGCGGCGCGCTGCTGGAGTCCTGCTTCGTGGGGCAGGGGGTGCTCATCCACCGCCAGTTCTCCGCCGAACATTCCGCCTTCTTCGCCAACTCGGAGTGCTACCACGGGGAGGCGGTCGCGGTGTTCGCCGGGCCGTACACGGTGACCCACCACCGCTCCACGCTGCTCATCGGCGCCTGCGTCTCCTTCTTCAACGCCGGCAGCGGCACCAACCAGAGCAACCACCTCTACAAGCTGGGGCCCCTGCACCAGGGAATAATGGAGAGGGGGGCCAAGACCGGTTCGGGCGCCTACCTGCTGTGGCCCGCCCGGGTCGGCCCCTTCTCCACCGTCGTGGGAAGGCACAACGCCAGCTTCGACTCCGCGGACCTGCCCTTCTCCCACATTGGTGAAGACGGGCCCCGGACCGTGATCACCCCGGGGGTCAACCTGGTCAACGTGGGCTCGCGCAGGGACGCCGAGAAATGGCCGGCCCGGGACCGCCGGTTGGACCCGGACCGCCTGGACCTGATCACCCACGGGCGCCTGAATCCCTTCAGTGTGGGCCGGATCCGCCGCGGCCTGGACCTGCTGCGCGCCCTGGCCGCAAGCGCCACGAGGGAGCGGGAGCTGGTGCCGCACGCCGGCGCCTTTATTCGGAAGCTCATGCTGAAGAGCTCGGCCCGCTACTACGAGATGGCCCTGGACGAGTACCTGGGGGGCCGCCTGGCGGCGCGCCTGGCGCCGCTCCCGCCGAAAGGCGGCCGCGGCGAGCTGCGGGAGGCGCTGGCCAGCGCCCCGGGGGAGCGGGGGGAATGGTGGGATCTGGCCGGCCTGATCGCGCCGGCCGCGGAGGTGGAGGCCCTGGAGGCGGAGCTGGAGGCGGGGGCGGTCGGCAGCCTGGCGGAGCTGGCCGGACGGTTCGCCCGCCTGGCGGCGGACTACCCCGAGCGGGAGTGGGCCTGGTGCCGGGGGCTGCTGGAAGAACGGCTGGGCATGACGGCCGCGGAGGCCGAGCCCGAGCACTGGGCCCGGACCCTGGAGGCCTGGAAGCAGGCCGCGGTGAAGCTCAACCACCTGGTCCTAGTCGACGCGGCCAAGGAGTTCGACGAGCGCTCGCGCATCGCTTTCGGCTGTGACGGCGGGCCGGGCGAGCGCGAAGCGGATTTTACCGCCGTGCGCGGCCGCCTGGGCGAACACCCCACCGTGCGGCGGATCGAGGAGGAGTCCCTGGAGATCGAGCGGACGGCGGACCGCCTGTGCGCCTGGCTCCGGGGACTGTCCTAATCGGAGGCCGCTTCCGGGTCCGCCGGGGTGAGCCGGATGTCCAGGTTGGTCTCGGCTTCCAGCTCCGCGAGCTGCTCGCGCAGTGCCGCGACCGGGCCGGGCACGCTCAACCGGGCCCGCATGCGGAACATCGGGGCTCCGGTCCAGGGGGCGGGGGTCGTGTCGGTCTCCAGGTCCAGGATGTTGACCCGGTGCTTGCGCAGCAGCGAGGTCACCGCGTGCACGATACCCGGGGTGTCCAGGGAGGTAGTGGCCAGCAGGTAGGGCCGGGCGGCGGGGTCGGCTTGAGGCGGGGCGGTTTCCTTCAAGCTCACCTGCAGGCTTAAGGCCGCGGCCCGGGCCGGCAACTGCTCCAGCAGGCGGCGCACCTCCCCCTCGTCCCCCGAGAACAGCAGGATCACGGCGAACTCGCCTCCCAGCACGGACATCCGACTCTCCTCCACGTTGCAGCGGGCTTCCAGGATGAGGGAGGTGAGGTCGTCGACGATCCCCACCCGGTCCGCGCCGAAGGCGGTCAGCAGCGCATGGTGCTTCATGGGGGAGCCCTACAGCAGCTCCGGGAGGCAGAGGCTCTCTTTGCTGGCCGCCACCCGCCCGCAAGAGCGGCAAAGGTACCGGCCCTTGCGGACCAGCTCCCGCCAGGCTTCGGGGAACTGCTCCAGGTACCCGGTGCTCGACAAGTAGCACAGGTGCTGCTCGTGGTTGGGATGGGGCATCTTGGCTTCGCTCATGTTCACTCCTTCAACGGTTGCTCGATATATTCCATGGACTGGTGGCGGAAGTAGGTGTTGTACAGCTGCGCGTAGGTGCCGCCGCCGTCCAGCAGCCCCTCGTGGGTGCCCTCCTCCAGGATCCGGCCACGGTCCAGAACGATGATCCGGTCGGCGTGCCGCACGGTGGAAAGCCGATGGGCGATGATGATAGCCGTGCGGCCCTCCATGACGGTGGCCAGCCCCTCCTGGATCTGGGCTTCGGTGAAGGGGTCCACGCTGGCGGTGGCCTCGTCCAGAATGAAAAGGGCCGGGTCCTTCAGCAGTATCCGCGCCAGGGCCACGAGCTGGCGCTGGCCGAAGGAGATGCCGGAGCCGCGCTCCCCGGCCTCGGTAGCCAGGCCGCCCGGCAGGTCGGCCAGCCAGTCCCCGCGGCCCAGGTGCGAGGCGGCGTAGAGCACCTCCTCGTCGGTGGCGTCGGGCTTCCCGTAGCGGATGTTGTCCAGCACCGTGCCGCTGAACAGGAAAGGGTCCTGGGGCACGTAGCCTAAGCGGTGGCGGTAGGCGTCCAGCTCCAGGCTGCGGATGTCGGTGCCGTCGATCAGGACCTGGCCGCCCTGGAACTCGTAGAAGCGCATGGCGAGGCGGGCCAGGGAGCTTTTGCCGGCCCCGGTATGGCCCACCACGGCCAGCGACTCCCCCGGACGGACCTCCAGCGAGAAGCCGTCCAGGACCGTTTCCTTGTCGTTGTAGGCGAAGCGCACGTCGCGGTACTCCACGCCGAAGGCCCGCGCATCGCCCACCGGGAGGTTCTGCCCCGTCTGGCGAAGGCGCGGCTCCCGGTCGATCAGAGCGAACACCCGCTCGGCCGCGGACAGTCCGTCCTGGAACTGGCTCCAGAAGGAGGCGATGCTCATCAGGGGCCACCAGAAGTAGCCCACGGCCTGCATGAACAGGAACCAGTCTCCGGGGCTCAAGGCGCCGGCTCTCAGGCCCAGGGCCCCCGACCAGGCCAGCATGGCGTTGCCTGCCCCCACGGCGATGCCCATGAGCGGGAAGATCGTGTTGATCCATAGCCCGCGCCGCAGGCCCACGCGGTAGGCCTGGCGGTTGCCGTCCAGGAAGCTTGAGAACAGCATCCCTTCCTGGCGGAAAGTCTTGGCCACCATGATCCCGGACACCGACTCCTGGATGCGGGAGTTGATGTCGGCGGTGATGCGCTTGGCGTTCAGGGAGACCTTGCGGGCGATCGCCCGGAAGCTCAGGGCGATGGCCGCGGCCACCGGGGCCATGGCGAACAGGAGCAGCGTGAGCCGCAGGTTGATGGTGGAAAGCCACACGGCGAGCAGGCCCACCTGCAGGAGCTGGCTGGCCAGGTCGGACACCAGGGTCACGGTGTTGGAAAAGTCCTGGGTGTCCGAGGCGATGCGGCTGACGATCTTGCCGGAGGGGTGTTCGTCGTAGAAGGAAAGGTCATGCCCGATCGTCCGCTCGAAGGCCTCTTGGCGAATCTGGAGCACCACATCCCCGACCACGATCGTGCCCAGGCGTTCGTGGACGTAGCCGAAAACCCACCCCAGGCCCCCCAGCAGGACCACGGCCGCGGCCCCGGCGGCGAACACCCCGAGGGCGGGCCGAGCGATGATCAGGTCGATCAGGCGGGCGATGACGATCGGGCCCACGACCCCCGCGATGGAAGTCAAGGCCAGGGCCAGGCTCACCACCCCCATCCGCAGGGTCTGCGGGCGGAAGTAGCCCAGGATGCGGCGGAGCAGCACCCGGTCGGGGTACTTGCGGTCGTAGGATTCGGTTTCCAGGCCGTCCAGGATGAAGCCCATCCGCTCTCCTTTCTCTCAAATCCCGGCGAAGATCCGCCTGTAGTCCGGGGAGCGTTCGAGCAGCTCCTCGTGCCGGCCCTGATCCGCGAGGCGCCCCCGCCGCAGCACCAGGATACGGCCGGCTCGTCGGATCAGGCTCAGGCGGTGGGTGATGATGAAGGTGGTCCGGGCGCGGCTGATGCGCAGCATCGCCTTCTGGATCTCGTCCTCGGTGCGGCTGTCGATGGCGCTGGTGGAGTCGTCGAGGATCAGGATTCTGGGGTCGGTCAGGAAGGCCCGGGCGATGGCGATGCGCTGCTTCTGCCCCCCGGACAGCATCACCCCGCGTTCCCCCACCACGGTATCGTAGCCCTTGGGGAAGCCGGTGGTGAACTCGTGAGCCTGGGCCTGGCGGGCGGCCTCCTCGATCTGGGCCTGCGACAGCCCCGGGCGGCCGAAGGCGATGTTCTCCCGGATCGTCTGGGAAAACAGGAACACGTCCTGCTCGATGGCCCCGATCTGGGAGCGCAGGCTCTCCAGGTTCCAGGCGCGGGCGTCCACCCGGTCCACCAGCACCGCGCCGGAATCAGGATCGAAGATGCGGTTCACCAGACGGGTCAGGGTGGTCTTGCCCGAGCCGGTCTGGCCCACGATGGCCACGGTCTCCCCCGGTTCCACCGTGAAGCTCACCCCGGAGAGCACCGGGACCCCGTTGTAGCTGAAAGCTACGTCCCGGAACTCGACCCGCCCCTCGATGGGCCGGGCCAGGCCGCCCAGGTTCTGGTCCAGCTCGGTGGTGGTCTTGATCACCGCCAGGATTCGTCCGGCGCTGGCCATGCCGTGCTGCACCATGTTAAAGGAGAAAATCGAGATGAAGGTCACGAAGCGGAAGGCGTTGAACAGCATCAGGAAGCCCACCACCGAGCCGATGGAGATGACCCCCTGGCGCCACAGCCACAGGGCGTGAAAAAGCCCGGCGCCCCAGAAAACGGCGAAGGCCAGGAGGGGCCAGTAGCGTGCCTGGATGATGCCCTGCTTCACGAAATAGTCGCGGAACAGGCGCGCGGCGCCGGTGAACTTGCGAAGCTCGTAGCGCTCCTGGACGCCGGCCTTGACGGCCACGATCCCGGCCATCGCCTCCTCCAGCCCGGCGGACAGCTTGCCGTACTGGTCCTGCTGGGCCAGACTCACGGGCTTCAGGCGCCGGTTGTACTCCCAGACGGTGAGGAACAGCGCAACCGAGAACAGGGCTGGGGTGAGGAGGAGCCGGGGGTGGATGGCGGCGATCATGACCAGTGGCACCGCGTAGGTCAGCGCCGAGTCGATGATCAGCATGATCCCGGGGCTGAACATCAGGTTCAGGGTGTGCACGTCGTAGGTGGCCCGCGCCATGAGGTCCCCGACGCGCTGCCGGCCGTGGAAGGTCTGGCTTTTCTCCAGCAGGCTCCCGTAGTACTCCTCCCGGGTGTCCCGCTCGATGGCCTGGGCCAGGAACTCCACGCTGTAGTTGCGCGCGAGGCCGGTCAGACCCTGCACCACGGCGGAGCCCACGATGACCAGCACCAGCGCCGTGAGGTCGGCCAGCAACCAGCCCGGGGTCACGATCCGGTCGAAGCTCCTGCCGATGTACACCTGGATGTTGCCGTAGGCGATGTTGTTGATTACCGAGGCTCCGGCCATGAGAGCCACGAACAGGGGGTAGCGCAGGCTGTGTGACAACACCCAGCGCGCGGGAGAGGAGCGATCGTAGCGGTACTCTCCCTCGGTATGGAACTCGCGGCGGCGCCCCTCGGACATGGGTGTAATGTACCGAAACACAGCGGAGGGGTCCAGCCGCGGGTCGCGCGGCCGTGGACCGCGTGGCCTTCAGCGCCGGCAGAAGACGAAGGGGATCAGGTCCCGCTCCGTGGTGTCCAGCTCCGCCTCGTTGAAGCCCTCCTTCAGCTCCTGCGCCAGCCGGCGGGCCTCCTGCAGGTAGGCGCGGTACAGCTCCTGCTCCGGCACGCCGCTTGCGGGCGTTGCGTCGTCGGCAGCGGACGGGAGCCCAGGGGCCAGCGCCTCCGCCAGGCCGAACTGCGACTCCGGCAGCGGGAAGCCGCGGTGCCGCCAGGAACCCGTGCTCAAGTCGAAGTCGTACAGGGGCAGGAAATACTTCCCATGCTCGGCGACGAAGCGGATCGCCTCGCAGAGGAAGTCGAACTCCGCGTCGCTCATCAGGAAATGGAAGTTCACGCGCGCCCACCCCGGCTTCACGCCCACGTGCCCGTGCAGGATCTCCTCCCGGAACTCGCGCGACTTGCTCAGATCGATGTGCAGGAGACGGTGGCCGTAGGGGCCCGCGCAGGAGCAGCCGGCGCGGCTCTGGATGCCGAACAGGTCGTTCAACAGCAGCGTGACGAAGCGCGGGTGCAG
>CAZMWZ010000080.1:0-12652 GCA_964570045.1 uncultured Spirochaetaceae bacterium | reverse complement strand
CCGCTTCAGGACCGCGACCTGCTGGAGCTGCACACCTGAGCTGTCGGAGCTCTTGACCAGGTAGCTACCGGTAGCTACATTGTTTCCATCACCAGGATCAAGGCAGTGGGAGTGAAGGAGTTGAAGAACCGCCCGAGCGCCTACCTGCGCGAGGTGCGGGGCGGGACCGTCATCCTGGTCACCGACAGGGAAAACGTAGTGGCCGAGCTGCGCGAGCCGACAATGGGCAGGCCCTTGGAGGAGGGCAACGCGCTGGAGCAGGAGTGGATCCGGGAGGGGTCGCTGCATCCGCCTAGAACGGCAAAGAGACCGTTACCCCAATCCCCCGTGTGACTGCCGGAAGGTAGTGCGCAGCGAGTCCTCGACGAGCAACGGGGCGAATGAGCATGAAAGGGTGGTATCCTCGGTGCTCTCCATCGTTGAAACCGAACGGGCGCTGATCAGGACCGAGTTCGGCGGTGAGCTTGCACCCGCGCAAAGGCAAAAGGTCTACGGAGTTTTTCACAGGTCGATCGGCGGCTGGCATTTCCGGGAAATTACGGCCGCCATCCGGGACCGGGCAGGCAAGCCGTTTCCGGCGGAACCGGTGAGAGCCATGGATGCCATCCATCTGTCGACAGCCTTGGAATTTCTTGCCCTCTACCCTAACTTGGCCTTTCTATCCTTCGACCAGCGCATCCTGGCCAATCTCCCCGCGCTGGGATTGCCCGCGGCCTGACTCCCTGCTATCCTCTCCTTGCGATGAAGAGCTACGAGCAGATCAACGACAAGATCGAGAGCGGCAAGGCCGTGGTCCTGACCGCCGAGGAGATCATCGACTACGTGGACCGCAAGGGATTGGAAGAAGCGGCCCGCGAGGTGGACGTGGTCACCACGGCCACTTTCGGGGCCATGTGCTCCTCCGGCTGCTTCCTGAATTTCGGGCACAGCCAGCCGCGCATGCGCATCACCCAGGCCTGGATCGACGGGGTGCCGGCCTATTCCGGGGTGGCCGCGGTGGACGCCTACCTGGGCGCCACGGAGCTGCGCCAGGGCGACCCGGCCAACACCTACTACCCGGGGGAGTTCCGTTTCGGCGGCGGGCACGTGATCGAGAAGCTGGTGGCCGGCCAGAGCCTGGAGCTGCACGGCCTGTCCTACGGCACCGACGACTACCCGCGGCGGGAGGTGCGCACCACCTTCACGATCAAGGACTTGAACCAGGCCATCATGGTCAACCCGCGCAACTGCTACCAGAACTACAACGTGGCCGTCAACAGCTCGGACCGCCCGGTCTACACCTACCTGGGCCAGCTCAAGCCCGGGATGCAGAACCTCTCCTATTCCTCGGCCGGGCAGCTTTCGCCGCTGCTCAACGACCCGCTGTACGAGACCATCGGCATCGGCACCAGGGTGTGGCTGGCCGGGGCGCAGGGGCACGTGTACGCGGAGGGCACCCAGCACAGCCCCACCTGCGAGCGCGGGGCCAACGACGTGCCCACCGAGGGGGCCGGCACCCTGGCCCTGACGGCCAACATGAAGGAGATGCGCCCGCAGTTCGTGCGCGGGGCCAGCCTGCGCGGCTACGGCGTGTCCCTGGCCCTGGGGGTGGGCATCCCCATCCCGGTCCTAAATACCCAGGTGCTCAAGAGGACGACCGTGCGCGACCGGGACATCCTGGCCCCGGTGATCGACTACGCCACCGACTACCCCAACCGCACCGGCAAGGTGCTGGCTCGCCTGAGCTACGAGGAGCTCAAGCGCGGCGAGGTGACCCTGCTGGGCAAAAAGGTGGAGGCGGGTGCCATGTCCTCCTACGCCAAGGCGCGGGAGATCGCCGGCATCCTGGCCGACGAGATTCGCCGCGGCGACTTCCTGCTCGCCCGGCCGCTCCGCGCCCTGCCGGTCCAGCAAGTTTTTCGAGGCTTGAAGATCGGGGAGGACCGCCGATGAGCACCAAGCGCCTCTTGCTGTATTTCCCCAAGAGCGAGACCGAGAAGCCCATCGTCTACCACCTGGTCAAGGACTACGACCTGGTGATCAACATCTTCCGCGCCAAGGTCACCCCCGAGGAGTTCGGCTACCTGGTCCTGGACGTGACGGGCAGCGAGGAGAACATCGCGCGGGGCATGGACTTCGTGCGCACCTTTCACGTGCAGGTCGACGAGACGCAGAAGGGCGTGCGCTGGGACCAGGGCAAGTGCACGATGTGCACCAACTGCATCCCGCACTGCCCGACCAAGGCCCTGCACGTGGCCGACCGCGCTACCATGGAGGTGGCCTTCGCCAGCCAGTTGTGCGTCGAGTGCCTGAGCTGCCTGGAGAACTGCCCCTACGGGGCTTGTTCCTCGATCTTTTAAGGGACCTGCGATGAGCGTCGAAGGGAGCTTTCCGGTGCGGCCGCGGCTGGGCGTGCTGTTCTTCAGCTCCGGCTGGTTCCGGGAGGTGGGTCTGCAGGACGCTGGCTCCGACACCACGGCCCAGGTGGAAGCCACGGCGCGCCGGGTGGTGGCTGACCTGAAGGCCTTCTGCGAGCCGGTGTTCACGGGGGTGCTGTTCTCGGCCGAGGAGGCACGCGCGGCGGGCCGCCGGTTGGCCGCCGAGGACGTGGACGGCCTGCTCGCCTCGCCCCTGATGTGGTGCGAGGACCAGATCGTGCGCGCCGCGCTGGCTGAGCTGCCCGACCTGCCGCTGGTGCTGTGGACCTTC
This sequence comes from uncultured Spirochaetaceae bacterium, assembly GCA_964570045.1. Taxonomy (GTDB): domain Bacteria; phylum Spirochaetota; class Spirochaetia; order SZUA-6; family DRHE01; genus MIBK01. The sequence continues at coordinate 9,964 of CAZMWZ010000080.1, read as the reverse complement.
TCGCCGGAGGCCTCCCTCCCGGAGTTCCTGCCTTTCCAGCGCATGATCCAGGGCTCGGGCGCGGTGTGCACCCTGCAGCTTTCGGGAATGCTCAAGCGCGAGAAGCGGAAGTACCGCTCGGTCGTCGGCCCCCTGGGCGACGCCGAAGTCTACCGGGACATCGCCTCCTGGGCGCGCGCCGTAGCCGTGACGCGCCGGCTGCACGGCCTGCGCGTCGGGGTGCTGCCGTTTCGCTGCGCGCAGATGTCCACGACCTACGTGGACGAGTTTGAGCTGCGCCGGCTGTACGGGGTGGAGCTCGCCTACCTGGAGCTGGAACGGGTGCGCCGCACCGCCGCGGAGGTGACCGCGTCCGATGTCACTGCCTTCCGTCGCGGGTTGAAAGCTGCCGGCGCCCGGGTGCGCGTGGACGACCTCAACCTGGAAGAGGGCATCCGCTACGCCTTGGCCCTGGACAAAGTGCTGGAGACCGAGGGGCTCGCCGTCCTGGCCATGAACGACGTGATCCCCGAGATGCACTCCAGCTTCGGCCTGCGCCCCTGCCTGGCCAACCCGCGCCTGTCCGAGAGGGCCGTGGTGTCCATGGAAGCGGACGTGGCCGCCGGGGTGGCCATGCACGCCCTGCGCCTGGCCACCGGCGAGCGACCCTTCTACACTGAAGCCTTCAGCGTGGACTACGCGGCAGGCGCCCTGCTCCTGGGGCACGCCGGTTACCACGACACTGCCAACGCGGACCCGGCGCACCCGGTCGAGGTCGTGAGCGACGTGGAGTACGAGAACTCCGACCGCTTCACCGGCGCGGTGAGCTTCTTCAAGTACCGCGCGGGGCCCGTGACCATGGTGAACTCGGTGTGGGACGGGGAGCGCCTGAAGTGGGTGGCCCTGGAAGGCCGGTCGCTGGAGGGTCCGCCCCGGATGGACGGCAACAGCCACCTGTTCTGCGCTCTGGAGGTGCCGGTGCGCGAGTTCTTCCGCCGTTCGGTGGAAAGCGGGGTGAGCCAGCACTGGGTCGTGGTGCACGGGCACCGCCTGGCGGAGCTGGAGCCCCTAAGTGAGGCGGCGGGGATCCGGCTCCAGCTCCTGCGTTGAAGGCGCTGCCGTGAGTGGGCGCCCCGGGCGGGAGTACCGCGGCTTCGCCTTCAAGGGCGCCAACTTCCGCATCGCCTGCCCGCTGTTCGAGAGGCTCACGCGGGAGATCCGGCGCCAGCGCAACACCCTCGAGGGCTACATCCGCCGCCAGCCGGAGTTCCGGACGGCGCTCGTCCCGATTGGGCTGCTTCCCGGTGCTCCGGAGGTGGCGCGCCGCATGCACGCCGCTTCGCTTGCCACCGGGGTGGGGCCCATGGCCGCCGTGGCCGGAGCCATGGCCCAGCTGGCGGCCGAAGCGGCCCTGGCCGAGGGCGCCGGCGAGGCTATCGTGGAGAACGGCGGCGACATCTACCTGGCTTCCCCGCAGTCGGTGGTGATCGCCCTGTATGCCGGGGACAACCCGCTTTCCGGCGCGCTCGCCCTGGAGGTGAAGCCGCGGGACATGCCCCTCGCGGTCTGCTCTTCCTCCGGCCGCCTGGGGCACTCCTTCAGCCTAGGCGACTGCGACCTGGCCACCGTAGTCGCCCGCGATGCCGCCCTGGCCGACGCGGCCGCCACCCTGGCGGCCAACCTGGTCCGCACCGAAGCCGATATCCCCGCGGCCCTGCAGCGCGTGGCCGCCATCCCCGGGGTGTCCGGGCTGCTGCTGGTGAAAGGCGGGAAAATCGGGGTGGCGGGTAAGCTCCCACGCCTGGTGCGCCACGCCGATGAGCGTTACGCCATAAAGATTACCCGCGACCCGGCCAGCGGGGCGGCCATCCCGTATTGAGGCCCGCGGCGACGGCCAGGGAGCCCATGAGGGACTGGTTCGGGCTCTTATGCCGTTTTGGCCTTAAGCGCCGAGATCTCGGCCAGGAGCTGGTAATCCCGGTCTCGATGGAGAACCGCCAGGTTGTGGCGCAGAGCGCAGGCCGCGATCAGACAATCCGTCGCAGAGCGGACCGTCAATCCGTGACGGCGCGCCGCGCGGTATAGATTCGAGGCTTCCAGGAACAGGGATTCTTCCATGGGTGACTCCACGATGGGCAGGGCCAGCATCGCCTCGCGAGCGATCCGATAGGCGACCTCGTCGCGAAATCCCTGGAGGACCTCCTGGATCACCGGAAGACAGGTGGTGACTTCCTCCAGCTCGACGGTTTCTTCCAGGCGCAGCGGGGTTTTTTTCCTGAACACGGCGACCCAGATCGAGGTATCCAGGAGGATCACCGCCTGGACCTCTTGCTGCGCGCCGGCGGGGTGTCCTGCCGCATCGCCCCCAGATCGCCTTCCCAGAGTCCGGAGCCGGTCAGTTCCAGGATGCGCCGCGCCCGTGCTCGCCGGACGAAATCCCGCAGCGCCAGGTTCACGGTCCCGGAATAGGTCCTGCCGCCGGCCAGCCTGGTGGCTTCGCTCAAGAGTTTCTCATCAAGCACAAGATTTGTACGTTTCATGTGTTAAGTATGCTGGGAGGGCGGGACGGTTGTCAAGCTCGAATCGCGGGGCAGGCGGATGCCAGTCATGGAGTCCATGCAGGCGGCCGGGACAATTGCGCTCCCGCGGGCTATACTATCTGTGGGTCCTATGGGCAAGTACGATCACCTGTCCGACGAGGAGCGCAGGAAACTTGCCGAAGGGCTGCGCCGCGCGGCGCAGTCCATCCGGGCGACCGGCGAACCGGCGGGGGAGCACTCCCTGGCCGCCTCCGGATCCAGCGAGGAGCTGCGCGAGCTTCCCGCGGGGCGGCAGCCTGAATCCCGCCCGCTGCGTAGGCGGCCCTCTTATTCCCTGAGGGTGCGGATCGACGGGTACGCCTTCTCCGAGGGCTTCGAAATCTGCAGCCTCTCCGAGCTGGTAGCCAGCCTGCTGTCCTTCCTGAATCCCGCACGGGACCGGGTGAGCCGCCGCTTCCTGAAGACCCTCGTGCACGACAGCCCCCAGCGCGGCGACCCTTCCGGCTACAGCCTGAGCCGGACCCTGCTGGAGCTGGCCCGGGCGGCCGAGATGTTGCTGAAGGGCGGCTCCTTCCTGCGCCGGGAGGCGGATCGCCGACACAACCTGAGCGCGGAGCTGAAGCGCGACCTGGCCGTCTGGGAGCCGCAGGGGCTGAAACTGCTCACCGCTTTCCAGCGTTTTCCCGACGGCGCGTTCACCGCGCTGGACGGCTTGAGGGCGGCGTGCGAGACGGGGCGGACGGCGGACGTGCTGCAGCTGCAGGAGCTGGTCCGGGCGGTTCTCCGGGCCTCGCTGTGCGCGGCCGCGCCTCCCGAAGCGGTGCGCGATACCCTGGAGGGGGTCGGGGCCCTGATCAAGGCGCAGTACCGGCGTATTTTCACCCACGAGGAGGAGCTCGCCCGCATCGGCCAGCGCGTCGACAAGCTGGTGGAGGAGTTTCTGGCCTGCTGGGCGCGTCTGAAGTGGTTCGCCCACGAACTTTTCCCGGCGCTGCTCAAGATGCTGCGCGTCTACCGGCCCGAGGAGGAGCTCCCCGCGATCCTGCCGCAGGTGCTGCGCTTCGTGGCCCTGGACCCGGGAGAGATCCTGACCCTGGAGCGCTCGGTGCTCCTTCCCCCGCCGCCACCCGAATCCCCGAGCACGGTGGAGGCCCCGGAACCGGTGGATCTGGCCGAGGAGTTCCGCGGCATCCTGACCATCCTGGCGCAGGCTTTTCCCGGGTGCCGGATCGAGCGAATCGCCAGCGCGGACTACTCGGTGCTCGCCTGGTTTCACCGGAAGATTTTCGCCCACCCCGAGCACCGCGGCCGGTCGATCTCCCGGCGCCCGAACTTCAACGACCTGCTGGCTGCGGTGTCGCACCGGGACCCGGTGGGGGCGGTGCTGGTGCTGCATGAGATCGCCGGGCAGATGCTGGACTGCCTGAACCCCGAGGCGGTGGGGCGGCTGGTGGACCCCCTGGCCCTGGGGGGGACCCCCGTTCCTGAGCGCCTATTGGACCTGCGGGCGCAGTGGTCGCTCCTGCGCGAGGTCCTGCTGCTGCGTTACCTCAAAGAGCTCACCGACCTGGACAGGCAGCTCTCGGTGCTGCCGCCGGAGACAGCCCATCGTTACCTGGGCTCGCCGGCGGGCCGCAAGGCCGTGGAGATGGTGAACCAGCTGCGCAATCACCTGGTGCGGGGCTACGGCCAGGTGGCGCTCAAGGTCGACCGGGAGGATCTGTTCCGAGTGCCCCCTCTGTACGCCGTGAGCCGCGAGCTGTGCGAGCTGCTCGCCCGGCTGGTGCCGGACCGAAAGCAGCTGGGGGCTCAGAGCCCTATCCCTCTGCATCGCCTGCAGGCCGACGACCTGGTGCAGGCCTCCCCCGGCCCGCTGCTGCACCAGATCAGGAGCTGGATCGAGTCCGTGCCGGCTAGCGAGCGGCTCTTGGCCGAGCCGCAGGCCGAGGGCAACCGCCTGTTCCTGGAGATCCTGCACGGCACGACCGACCTGCTGGATTTCCTGCTCAACCACGAATCCTCTCCACTACGGGGCCTGGGCGGCCGGGTGGTGCTGGCCGGCGAGGAGGACAAGGCCATCCGCGCCGAGATCCAGCGCGACCGCACCCCGCTGCGCGTGGAGCTGCGGCGCGACTTCGAGCAGGTCGACCGCCTGACCGGGCTGCACAGCAAGAACGAGTACCTGCGCATCGCCCCGACGCTGTTCCGGCAGGAGAAGCTGGCGGGGCGGGAGCTCGCCCTGCTGCTCATGGACCTGGACCGCTTCAAGGCCGTCAACGACTCCCTGGGGCACGAGTTCGGCGACACCCTGCTCGCCCTGGCGGGGCGGGCGGTGCTGTCCTGCTGCCGCGAGGAGGACCCGGCCGCCCGCTTCGGCGGGGACGAGCTGCTCGTCGTGCTGCGGGGCGGCACCGCCGCCGGGGCGCACCTGGCCGAGCGCATCCGGGCCGGCTTCGAAAGGCTCAAGGAGGGTCCCGTGGCCGCCCGCCTGGCGGAGCTGACCCAGCGCCAGGCCGGCCTGGCCGAAGGCACTGCCGACCGCGCCATCGGGACCCTCTCCATCGGTGTGGCTCAGGGGCTGGGACGGGCCCACCCGCGTCCCTGCCCCAATGAGCAATCGCTGTTCCGGCGGGCCGACCGGATGCTGTACCTGGCCAAGGGACTGGGGGGGAACCGCACCGTGGTGCTGGTCGACGCCCTGGGGCTGCCCCTGACCGGGGAGGAGCACGCCGACTACCTGGGCTTGCCGGAGGAGCCTCTTGTCGGTGGGTCCGCGCCGCAGCCCCTGCCCCAGGACCCCCGGGCCTACCTGGAGCGCCGCCAGGCGCAGGGACCCCCGCTGGCCTTCGCGGGCCTGGCTTACACGGAGCTCGTGGCCGAGGGATAGGACAGGTCCGAAGACAGATAGCCGGCCAGGGCCTGGCGCCGTCGCTCTAGTAGATCACCCCGCCCCTGCGGCGGTAGTACTCCAGCGCCTCCCGGGCCTCTTCGCGCAGGAGCGCATGGACCACCTCGATCCCGCGCGCCTCCAGCGCGCCGGCCCAGTCCGCCGGCTTGTCCCCCTCGTCGAAGCCGATGCTCTGCACGTCCTCCCGCGTCGCCCCGTAGGCCAGTCGCCGGACCCCGGACCAGGGCAGCGCCCCGTAGCACATGGCGCAGGGCTCGGCGCTGGCCGCCAGCTCGAAAGACCCGCAGGAGCGCAGGTCGAAGGTGCCCAGCCGCTTCTGGGCCAGCATGATGGCCACGGTTTCCGCGTGGGCCACGGAGCAGGACTCGGGGATGACCCGGTTCACCCCCGGGGCGACCAGCTGGAAACTCGACAGGTCGAAAATTGCGGCCCCGAAGGGTCCACCGGTGCCGTTCTGCACGTTGCGTCGCGCCAGCTCCACGGCCAGGCGCATTCGATCGCGCGGGTCGGGGTAGGTGGCCTCGGGGTCGCCGGTCAGCTCCTCGAGCCACCCGGGGAGTGCCAGGGTCACGGGGGAAAAATACATGGCAGCCTCATTATACCCCAAGCTGTTCATCCTGGGAAATCAGGGCTACACTGGAGCGGATGATCCGACGCATCGCCATCCTGGAGCCCAAGGGCGAACGGTTGCACCTGTTCTCCCGCTATCAGCTGCCGCGCCTCGGCGGGGTGCTGCTGGCCACGATCCTGCGCGACAGGGGCTACGAGGCGCGGGCCTTTTTCCTCTCGCAGCGCGAGATCTTGACCCGCGAGCTGGAGCGGGAGGCGGACCTGATCGCCATCTCCTCCATCACGGCCACCGCCCCAGTGGCCTACGCCCTGGGCGACCACTACCGCTGCCTCGGCAAGCGCGTGGTCATGGGCGGGCCGCACGTGACCTTCCTGAGCGAGGAGGCCCTGGCCCACGCCGACTTCTGCATCCTGGGGGAAGGCGAGGAGCCGCTGGTGAAGCTGGTGGAGGCGCTGGACCGGGGCGAGTCCCCGCAGAATGTCCCCGGATTGGCCTGGCTGGCCGAAGGCAGGCTCCAACTCAACCCCGCCGCCGATCCGCTCCAGGACCTGGACCGCCTGCCGTTCCCGGACTTCACCCTGCTGGACTCCGGCGGGCGGAAGCTGGGCGGGCCGATCGGCAGGGCCATGGTGCCGATCCAGACCTCCCGCGGCTGCCCCTGCGACTGCACCTTCTGCTCGGTGACCTGCATGTTCGGGCGCCGCTACCGCTACCGCTCCACGGGGAACGTGCTGGCGGAGCTGGCGCGCTACGACCCGCGGAAGCACTATCTTTTTTTCTACGACGACAACTTCACCTCCAACCCCCGCCGGGCTAAAGAGCTGCTGGAGGCGATGATTGCAGAGGGCCTGGGTTTCAACTGGGTGACCCAGGTGCGCTCGGACGTGGCCCGGGACCCCGAGATGCTCGACCTGCTGAAAGAGGCCGGCTGCCAGGTCCTGTTCATCGGCTTCGAGAGCGTGGACCCCGGGGCTCTGCGGGAAATGCGCAAGTCCCAGAGCCTGGAAGAGATCCAGCGGGCCATCGTGGAGATCCGCCGCCGGCGCATCCACGTGCACGGGATGTTCGTGTTCGGCTTCGACGCCGACACGCCGGCCACGACGCGTTGCAGCGTGGACTTCGCGCTGCGCAAGCGCATCGATTCCTGCCAGTTCATGATCCTGACCCCCTTCCCGGGTACCGCTTTATTCCAGAGACTCAAACGCGAGAACCGCATCCTGGACTATGATTGGGAAACCTATGATGGACACCACGTCAAGTTCCAGCCTCGCCGCTTCTCGCCCTGGGAGCTGCAGAAGGCCCAGATCCTGGCCCATATCCGCTTCTTCCGCCTGGGGCGCGTGTTCCGGCGCCTGTTGGCCGGCAGCGGCCGTGCCTGGGTCATCGGACTGTACGCACATGTAATCAGCCGCCGCTGGCTGCACTGGGAGAAGCCCTACCTCAGGCGCCTCCTGGGCTACGTGACCTCGATTTCCCGCGCGCTGCGCGAGCCGGCCCCCGGGCCTTGGCGGGCCCCGAGGGCTCGGGGGACTCCGTCAGCCCCGCGGTGAGCCGGGAAACCAGGTAGGGGCGCAGGTCGGCGAGGCGCACGATGTCGTCGATGGAGCCCACCTCCCGGGCGCGCTCGACCGAGTGCACGGCGTCAAAGCGCCGGGCCAGCTCGTTCTGCTTTTCGGCGTACACCTGGCGGTACAACTCGTCGAAGTCCTTCCGGTAGAAAGCCTGGCCGCAGGCCAGCTCCCGGCGGGCCGCCGCGACGCGCGGGTCGCTTTCCGCCTCCTTGGCCACTAGGGCCGGAAAAACCACGGCTGCCGCGGGGGCGCCGCCGATCACCGAGGCGTAAGCCCCCTCCAGGGCGGCGGCGCGCAGCCCCTCGTTGAGCGTCTTGGAGAACACCACGTAGGCGCCCCCATGGTAGCGGGCGGTGACCACGAACAGGATCGGTCCCCGGAAGTTCACGACGGCCCGGCCGATCTCCGCTCCGTACTCCAGCTGCAGCTTGCGCAGGCTCTCGGGGGAACCGTCGAAGCCAGAGAGGTTGGCCAGGATCACCAGCGGCAGCACGCCGCTCCAGGCATTAATCGCCCGGGCGATCTTCTTGGAGGAAAGGGGGAACAGCGTGGCCCCGGTCCAGGCCTCCGGCCCGTCGGGGGGCACCTCGCCTATGCGGGCCAGAGGCCGGCTCTCGATGCCGATCAGGCCCGCCGGCCAGCCGCCGATGCGGGCTTCCCAGACCACGGCCACCTCCGCGTCCTTCATTTCCCCCCAGCGCTCCAACACCGGGCCGTCCCGATCGATCACCGCGGCCATGAGCTGGCGCATGTCGAAGGGCTTCTTGCGCTCGGGGTTGCGCTCGGGGGAGAAGATGTCGCCGATGGTGGAAAAGCCCTGGCCCAGCCGGTCCTGGTAGGGCTCGCGGCTCACGTCGCGTTCCACCGGGTCGGCGGTGGCGGCGCGCTCGGGGAAGCGCCGGCCGGCTTCGCGGTAGGCGAGCTCGTAGTGGCGAAACAAGGCCAGGTAAGCCTCGTGCAGGTCGCGCACGCGCACTTGAGCCTGCCCGTTGGGAGCCATGATGCGCTGCGCACCGCCGATGCCCAGGTGGTCCTCGGCCGACACGCTGCCCGAGAAGTCCAGGGCGCGCTTGCCGGTGAGCAGCATGGCCGCCTCATCGGTCATGATCAAGAGGCCGCGGGTGTGCATGAGCATGGTGGCCTCGGCGTTCCAGTAGGACTGGGCGCCGATGTTGACCGCGGCCACGATGAGGTGGATCTGGCCCCCTCTTTGAGTGAAGCGTACGATCCGCCGCAGCACCCTGGCCGTCCAGTCCAGGTTTTCCGTGCCGCTCGCCATGTCGATGCGCGCCCCGGCCGAGACCGGCAGCCACTCCACCGGCAGGCCCCGCCGTTCGGCCAGGTCCAGCGCGGCGATGATCCGCCGGCACTCCTCCTCTGCCAGGGAGCCCATGTCGGTGGTGGCGTCGGCCAGCAGGATCACCCTGGCCAGGCCGCGCGGGCGGAACTCCGGGTAGTTGGTGATGATGCCGAACACCACATTGCCGCGGTTCTCGCCGTAGGGCCGGCCCTTGACCGAGACGATCTGCTGGCGGGCGCCGCGCCTGCGGATGTCGAACTCCTCGAACTCGCCGCGGGGGAAGGCCTGCTTCACAGGGACTCCCGCGCGGGTGACCAGCTTGAGCAGCTCGTAGGGGTAGAGGGTTCCCCGCTGGCGGGCGCGCACCACGCGGGCCACGTAGGCGTCCACGGGCTGCAGGGGCTCCGCGGAGGGGCGGCGCCCCTGCAGGGTGAAGGTCGCCCCCGAGATGTTCTCGAACAGCAGCTCCACCTCCTCCGGGCCCTCCCGCCCGGGCCGGCGGGAGTACAGCACGATCTTCTCCAGCCCCAGGTCGGCGGTCCTGCCGGCCAGGAGGGCAGCGTACTCGCGGTTCTGTTCCAGGGTGGTGTTCAGCACCGTGTGCACGTGCAGCACGATCCGGTTCCAGTACAGGCGCTGCCGGCGCCGGGCCTGCTCGGCGCGCATGGCGTACACCGCCTCCATGAAGACGTTCTCCAGGGAGACCATGCGCCGGATGCGGCCCTGCTCGTCCAGTTCCACGCGCGCCGAGGGTACCTCCACCAGGGCGACGAAGCGCTCGTCCCTGGGGTTGACGCGGGCCTTCAGGTACAGCAGCTTGACCCAGTCGCTGGAGTACAGCAGCTCGCGCTGGAAGTTGGCGAGGCGCTCGACCCGCAGCTCGCGATAGGAGCGGGGGTTGAAGCCGCGGCGCTCGGTGTCCTCGCGCCAGCGGCCCGAGGCGTCCGTAGCGAAGGTGAAGAAGGTCTCGGCGCCCTCCTGGGAGAGCAGCCCGAGGGTGGCCCAGGCGGCCGCCAGGGGACGGGCAGCCAGCTGGGCGATGAGGCGTTCCTGCAGGGCGGGGGAGGGCTCCTCCCGCGGCACCAGCAGCAGCAC
>CAZMWZ010000079.1:3750-12657 GCA_964570045.1 uncultured Spirochaetaceae bacterium | reverse complement strand
GTTCCTGCTGATGGTGTCCACCGGCCTGGACGCCCTGGCGGTGCATAACGTGGATCTGCGCACCAAGCGCGTGATCGGCCGCATCGCCTACCTGCTCTCGGCCATCGTCACCGTGCTGAGCTACCGGGCCCGCCGGGTCTGGATCGCCATCCCGGAGAGCGGGGTGCGCGACCGCGGCTACCTGGCCATCGTGGCCAACTCCCGCTACTACGCGGGACCGTACCGTATCGCCGACCAGACGCGGATCGACGACGGCCTGCTGGACGTGGTGCTGTTCAAGCGGCGCTCGGTTGCGGCCATGCTGCGCCTGCTGGCCGGCATCCTGTTCAACCGCACGCGCTACCTGCGGGACGTGGCCTACTACCGCTGCACGGCCGTGGAGCTGAGCTCCCACCGCCGGCAGAAGATGCAGATGGACGGGGACAAGGCCCCGAGCACCCCGGCGCGGGTGTGGGTGAAAAAGAGGCACCTCGCCGTGCTGGTGCCCCGCCTCACTCCCCGATGATCTTGACCAGGACCCGTTTGCGCCGCTTGCCGTCGAACTCCCCGTAGAAGATCCGCTCCCACGGGCCGAAGTCCAGCTTACCTGCGGTCACGGCCACCACCACCTCCCGTCCCATGATCGTGCGCTTCAGGTGGGCGTCGGCGTTGTCCTCGTACCCGTTGTGCTTGTAGCGGGAGTAGGGCTTCTCGGGAGCCAGGCCTTCCAGCCAGGCTTCGAAGTCCTGGTGCAGCCCGCTTTCATCGTCGTTGATAAACACGCTGGCGGTGATGTGCATGGCGTTGCACAGGAGCAGCCCCTCCCGGATGCCGCTCTCGGCCAGCGCCTGCTCCACCTGGGGGGTGATGTTGCGCAGCTCGCGGCGCTGCCTGACGTCGAACAGCAGCTCTTTGCGGAAGCTTTTCATGTTGCCAGGCTACTTGATTCTCCGAGGCTTGTGAACCGGTCGTTGACAAGCGGAACGCTTCGTAATACAGTGTAAGACATGAAGACCGTCAGCTTGACCATCCGCCTGGACGAGGCCCTGGATGCACAGTTGCGCAAGGCCAGTCGCTCTGCGGGGCGCAGCAGGAGTGAGCTAGCGCGCGATGCCCTCCGCCGGCAGCTGCGCCTGCTGGAATTCGACTCCCTGCGGAAGAGAATCATGCCTTTTGCGGAAGCAAACGGCTTCCTGACGGACGAGGACGTGTTCAACCGGATCTCGTGAGGATTTTTCTGGATACCAACGTGTGGGCCAGCGCCCTGGCCACGCGCGGGCTTTGTGCCGACCTCTTGCGGGAAGTGCTCTCATTGCACGACCTGCTGATCAGCGCCGAGGTCCGCACTGAGCTGGAGCGGGTGCTCCTGGAAAAATTCCACGTGCCGCCACGGGTTGTTCGAGATTTCGCCCGCTTCCTGGAGCGCGAGGCCGTAACGGTTCCCGCGGCCAAGCCTGCCGGCGACAAGGTCCGCGACAAGGCCGACAGAGCCATTCTCGGCGCCGCGTTGTCAGGGCAGGCTGACCTGTTTATCACCGGCGACAAAGAGCTTCAAGGCGTCGGCCGCATTGCCTCCCTGCGCATCCTGTCCCCCAGAAAGTTCTGGGAACTGCTGCGCTCCTGACAACCTGTCCGGCGCGGTAGGCCGGGAGGCCGCCCGGAGGTTATAATGGCTGCCATGGAACTACAAACCCAATGCGTGCATGCCGGCGGTTACCGCGACGAAAAGACCCGCGGGGTCATTTCACCGATTTTCCCCGCGACCGCCTACGAGTACCTGGACTCCGACGCGCGTCCCTACCCGCGCTATTTCAACACCCCCAACCAGCAGGTCCTGGTCCAGAAGCTGTGCGCGCTGGAGCGGGGCGAGGACGGCGTGGTGTTCAGCTCCGGGATGGCGGCGATCAGCACCACCTTTCTGACGCTGTTGCAGGCGGGCGACCACGCGGTCATCCAGGACGACATCTACGGCGGGACGCGCTCCTTCGTCACCGGCCGCTTCCCGGGGCTCGGCATCCAGTACACCCTGGTGGATCGCGACCCCGCCGCGATCGAGGCGGCGATCCGGCCGGAAACCCGGCTGGTCTACGTGGAGTCCCCGACCAACCCCACGCTGCAGATCGTGGATCTGCGCCGGGTCGCGACGCTGGCCAAGTCGCGCGGCATCCCGAGCCTGATCGACAACACCTTCGCCAGTCCCGTGAACCAGAACCCCCTGGCCCTGGGCATCGACGTGAGCCTGCACAGCGGCACCAAGTACCTCGGCGGCCACGGCGACCTCTCCAGCGGGGCCGTGATCACCAGCCGGGAGCTGGCGGGAAGGATCCGCGCGGCGGCCGCGGGGCTGGGCGGCAACCTCAACGCCCAGAGCTGCTACCTGCTGGAACGCAGCCTCAAGACCCTCGGCCTGCGGGTGGAGAGGCAAACCGGGAACGCCGGGCGGATCGCCGCTTTCCTGGAGAGCCAGCCGCGGGTGAAGCGCGTGCATTACCCGGGTTTGCGGAGCCATCCCGGGCACGAGATCGCCAAGGAGCAGATGGCGGGCTTTGGGGCGATGCTGTCCTTCGAGGTCGACCCGCGGGCGCTCAGCGCCGACGCTTTCATGCGGGCCCTCCGCCTGATACGTCCGGCGATGAGCCTCGGGGGGGTGGAGAGCACGATCTGCGATCCGGCCAGGACCTCCCATCGGGAAGTCCCGGTCGAGGACCGGGAGCGGTTGGGGATTTCGGCGGGCCTGCTGCGCCTTTCGGTGGGAGTCGAGCACGTCGAGGACCTGCTTGCCGATCTCCGGCAGGCGCTCGCGGGGCATTGAGCGCCGCCTCATGACCGGTGCGCCGCTGCAAGTGCTCTACGAGGACAACCACCTGGTCGCCGTGAACAAACGCCCGGCGGACATCGTGCAGGGCGACAAGACCGGCGATGAGCCCCTCGCCGAGAAGCTTAAAAGTTACCTCAGCGCCAAGTACGCCAAGCCGGGCAGCGTGTTCGTCGGCGTGCCTCACCGCCTGGACCGGCCCTCCAGCGGGGTGGTGCTGTTCGCCCGCACCTCCAAGGCCCTGGAGCGCCTGGCCCTGCTGTTTCGCGAGGGCGGGGTGGCCAAGAAGTACTGGGCCATGGTGCAGGCCCGGCCCCCGCGGGAGGAGGACCGGCTGGTGCACTACCTGACCCGCAACCCCGAACAGAACAAGAGCTACCTGTCCGACGAGCCCCGGCCCGGCGCCAAGGAAGCGCGCCTGCGCTATCGCCTCGTCCTGAGCCTGGAGCGCTACCACCTGCTGGAGGTGGAGCTGGAAACCGGCCGCCACCACCAGATCCGGGCGCAGCTGGCCCGCATCGGCTGCCCCATCAAGGGCGACCTGAAATATGGGGCGCGGCGCTCCAACCCCGGGGGCGGGATCCACCTGCATGCCCGGGAGCTCTCCTTTCTGCACCCGGTCAAGCAGGTGCCCGTGCGGATCACCGCCGATCCGCCTCCCGACCCCCTGTGGGACGAGGTCCTGAGGAGATTGAAGGGATGAGCCGGCAGGGCGAGAAGGACATCCTCCAGCAGCTGGAGGCTCGGCGGGAGCGCATCGTTGCGCTGAGCCGCCGGATCCACTCCGAGCCCGAAACGGCCTTCGAGGAGCACAAGACTTCGCGTCTGCTCCAGGAGGTGCTGGCCGCGGAAGGCTTCGCGGTTACCCCGGGCATCGCGTCGCTGCCGACCGCCTTCCGGGCGGTGCGCCGGGGCGGCGCCGAGCACCCTTGCCTGACCTTCACCGCCGAGATGGACGCCCTCCCCGAGATCGGCCACGCCTGCGGGCACAACATCATCGCCGCGGCGGGCGTCTACGCCCCGATCGTGCTCCAGTCGGCTCTCGGCCCGTCCTTCCCCGGCACGATCCAGGTCATCGGCACGCCGGCCGAGGAGCGGGGCAGCGGCAAGGTGTCGCTCCTCCAGGCAGGCGTCTTCGAAGGGGCCGACGCCGTCCTCCAGATGCATCCCCACTCCCTGGACACGGTCGTCTGCCAGGCCATGGCCCGCCGCACCGTCGTCGTCGAGTTCTTCGGGAAGAAGGCGCACGCCGCGGCCGCGCCCCACGAGGGCGTGAACGCCCTCGACGCACTGGTCCTGTTCTACCAATCCGCGGCCCTGGCCCGGCAGCAGTTCCCCCCGGGCTGCCTGTTCCACGGCATCATAGAGGAGGGCGGCAGGAGCGCGAACGTCATCCCGGACTACGCGCGCGGGCGCTTTTCCCTGCGGGCCGACCGCCCGTCCAGCCTGGAGCTGCTGCGCGAACGCCTCCGCGCCTGGGCCCAGGCGGCCGCCGAGGCCACCGGCTGCCGGGTCAACGCGACCGAGAGCGGCCACGCCGTGACTACTTTTCGAAGGAACAGGGCGCTGGAGGACCTGTTCGCCGGCCTGTTCGAGTCCATCGGGCGCAGCGAGCCGCGGAAGACCCGGCGCGCGTTCGGGTCGACCGACCTCGCCAGCGTCTCGCAGGCCGTGCCCGCCATCGAGATCTTCGTAAAGGCGAGCGACTGCCCCATCCATACGGAAGGCTTCGCCCGTGATGCGGCCGCGGCGAGCGGCGATAGAGCCCTCCTGGACGGGGTGTTTCTCCTGGCCGCGGGCGGCTACCGGCTCCTGAGCGAGCCGCAGCTTCTGGAGCGCGTCCGCGAATCCTTCGCGGCTCCCCAGGCCGAAGAACCCACCCGGACCCTCCCGTGATCGTCGAGACTGAGGCGAACGGCGGGCAGGGCCCGCATCTGTTGCTGACGGATTCCGGCCTGGGCGGCCTGTGGGTCTGCGCCGGGATCGAGCGGAACCTGCGGCTTTCCAGCCCCTGCCGGCGGGCGCGGCTGACCTACTTCAATGCCGCCCCGCAAGCGCGTCGAGGCTACAACGATTTGCCCGACCCGGACTCCCGCGCCGCCCTACTGGACCGGGCGCTCGCGGCAATGGAGATCTTCCACCCCGACCGGATCGTTCTGGCCTGCAACACCCTGTCCGTGCTCTACGAGCGGACCCTGCACGCCCGGCACGCCGCCGCCCGCGTGACGGGGATCATCGAGGTCGGCGTCCAGTTGTTCGGCGAGGCGCTCGCCGCCGACCCCGCCGCTGGCCTGGTCCTGCTCGGGACCCGCACGACCATCGAGTCCGGGGTGCACCGGGAGCGGCTCCTCGGCAAGGGCTTCGCGCCCGGGAGGATCGCCGCGGTGTCCTGCCACGGCCTGGCGGCCGCGGTCGAGGGAGACCCCGACGGACCGGCCGTCGAGCGGCTGCTCGGGGAGTGCGCGGCCGCCGTCCGCGGACTCCAGGTCCCGGGCGAGCGCCTGTACGCCGGCCTGGCCTGCACCCACTACGCCTTCATCGGCGAGCGCATCCGCGCGGCCCTGGAGCAGGCCTCGGGCCTGCCCGTGCGCCTGCTGGACCCCAACCGGGCCCTGGCGGACGCCCTGGTCCCGCCGGCAGCCCCGGATCGGGGCCGGGCGGGTGCCGCGCCGTGCGAGGTGGCCGTGCAGGTCGTCTCCAGGATCCCGCTGGAGGAGGCCGGGCGGAGGGCGATCGCCGGGCGGATCGCAGCCGTGTCCGCTTTGACAGCCCGCGCTCTACAGTCCTATACTTGCGACCCTGACCTGTTTTGACATCGGAGAAAGCGCATGAGAGTCCTTCTTCTTACCGGGCCGGGCGGCGACGCCCAGGGATGGGGCGACCTGGAAGTGACGAAAGCGGTCGCCGCAGCCGCGGAGGCCTCCGGCCACGCGCCCCGGATCGCCTGGGTCGAGAACGAGGCGGAGTTCCGCCGGCTGATCGACGGTACTGCCTTCGATATCCTCTGGAGCGCCCTCTACCACATCACTCCCAACCCGCTGTTCATCGGCCGCAACGAAGGCGGGGTGTGGGTCGCCGATGTGCTGGAGGCGCGGGGCCTGCCCTACATCGGCTCGGACAGCCGGACCATGCGGAACATGATCGACAAGTCCGCCACCCATGCCATCCTGGCGGGGGCCGGCGTCCCGGTTCCGGCCAACAGGCCGGTGCGCAGCGTGGATGAGCTGGCGGGAATCCGCTACCCCGCCTTCGTCAAGCCGATCGGCGAGTCGCGCTCGGTGGGCATTTCGGACGAAAGCGTCGTGGAAACCGAGGAGGCGCTGCGCAGGCAGGTGGCCCTCATCGAAAGGCAATACGACCAGCCGGCCCTGGTCGAGGAGTTCCTGCCGGGCGAAGAGTACACCTCACTGGTAATCGGCAACGGGGAGGACCGCGAATGCCTGCCGGGCCGCGTCGGCGTGGAGGAGGAGCACTACGGGCGGCACAGGATTCTCCGCAGCGACCTGCGGGGGGTCGGCCTGACCAGGGTGACGCCGGCGGGGCAGGAGCAGGAGGCGGTGAGAGAGCTCACGGCGCGGGCCGCCGAGGCGATGAACTGCCTGGATCACGTCCGCATCGACGTCAAGGCCGGCGCCGACGGGGCATTGAGGATCCTCGAAGTCAACGGCATCCCCGGCCTCAAGCCGCGCAAGAGCTGGGCTCCCCAGCTCTACACGCTCCATCACGCCTGCCCAGCGGGCGAGCCGGAGGACTACCGGCGCCTGATCGCGAAGATCATCCAGTCCGCCGGCCGCCGCTACGGCTTGTCCCGCCGCGGCGGCGAGCCCCGCTGAGCGGCACTTTCCGCTCCAACCACTCCGTGACGACCGCCGCCAGCTCCCTGTCCGGCGCGGCGCTCCCGGCGATGAAGCGGGTCAGGAGGTCGCGCCACAGCTCGGCATGCTGCGGTGTCGTGATCCGGTTGCGGAGCATGGCCGCGCCTTTCGGCGGCTCGGCCTCGATTGTTTCCAGGATGCCGCCGATCTCCTTCTTCAGGCCTTCGATGCCGTAGTAGGCGAGGTAGGCCTCCCAGGCCTTGCGGACGCCGGTTGCCGTACCCAGGGGCCGCGAGATGCGCCGGAGGGTCTTGCGGAACTCCGCTTCATCCTTGCGGTCCAGCGCGCGGACCCCCGCCTCCGTGATGCCGTAGGGGCGCACCTCGAAGCCCTGCACCGTCCCGCCCGCGACCTTGAGCTCCAGCAGGAAGCCGACCTTCCTCCAGTACAGGTCCGTGGGCTGGTAGAACAGGAAATTGCCGAGGCTGTACGCGATCGGCCTGCCCTGGTAGATCTCGATTCCCTGGGGCACGTGCGGATGGTGAGCGACGACGCAGTCCGCGCCCGCCTCGATGATCGAGCGGAAGGCGCGTTGGACGTAGGGAGGCGGAAAGGGGATGTACTCGAGGCCGGCGTGAGCCACGGCGAGGACGCAGTCCCCCCGAGCCTTTAGGCCCCGGGCTAGATCGCAGACCCGCTGTATCTCCCAGCCCGCCACCCCAGGACCGCCGCTGGCCGCCGTGAGGTCTTCGCCCTCGCTGAAGTTGATGAGACTGAGGCGCGATCCCTTCAGCTTGATGCGCAGCGGCGCCCAGGCCTCCTCCTCGGTCAGCCCCGCGCCGAGCGTCCGGATCCCGCTCCCGCGCAGCACCTCCAGCGTTTTAGCCAACGAGGCCGGGCCGTAATCCAGGACGTGGTTGTTGGCCAGGCAGGCGACTTCGAATGGGACGGCGGAGAGCCCCCGGACGTGCGCCGGCCTTCCCTTGAACGCGGAGCCGCTCTTCCAGACCGGCTGCCCGGCTCCCGCAAGCGCGCACTCGCAGTTGACGATGCGCAGCTCGGCGGCACGCAGCACGGCCAGGATATCCCCGTAGGCGGCCTCCGAGTCCTGGCGCACGACGGCGTCGAAGGCGCGAATCGGCGCCCAGTCGCCGGCGACGAGCACGGTGGAAATGGCCCCTGGCGGGGGCCGTCGGATGGGGTTCATGTTCCCTCCCCGCGTGCCCGGATTGTATCCGGATTCGGGTCTCGGGTACATTCCCGCGGGCGCCGGCCGGGCTTTATGGACTTTCCTTGTGCCCGGCGCGGCCGCTAGGGTATACTGGAAGGGCAACCATGGAGCGTACCGTCCGTTTTCTGCTCAACGACGAGATGTCCCGGGCGACCCTGCCCTCCGGGCTGGCCGTTCTGGACCTGCTGCGCCGCGAACGGCGCCTCACCGGCACGCGGGAGGGCTGCCGCGAAGGGGACTGCGGGGCCTGCCTGGTGCTCCTGGGCGAGCCGCGGGAAGGGGCGGTGCGCTACCGGCCGGTCAACTCCTGCCTCCTGCCCGTCGGGGAGCTGGAGGGGCGGCACCTGGTCACCATCGAGGGCCTGAACCCGCCCCTGGGGCCCGGGCCTGCCCCCGCGCTGAACCCCATCCAGAAGAGTTTCGTGGAGGAGGGCGCCACCCAGTGCGGCTTCTGCACCCCCGGCTTCATCGTGGCGCTGACCGGCTACTTCCTGGGCAATCCGGCGCCCGACCCGGAGACGGCTCAGGACGCGGTGGCTGGGAACCTCTGCCGCTGCACGGGCTACGCCTCCATCCGCCGCGCCATCGACCGGCTGCTGGAGCAGCACCGGGCCTTGCCCCCGGGGGCGCCGTTGGAGCGCTGTGTGGGTTGGGGGATCGTGCCCGCCTGGCTGGCCGAAGCCCCGGCGCGCCTGGCTGCCCTGCGGGGGCCGGGGCCCGGCACGGCGTCCGTGGCCGCTCCTATCGGCGGCGGGGTGCTGGTGGCCGGGGGCACGGACCTGTTCGTGCAACGGCCCGAGGCGCTGCAGGATGCCCCGCTCATCTTCCTCTCGGAGCGTGACCTTTCGCGGACCTGGGTGCGGGACGGCCGGCGCTTTCTGGGCGCCACCCTGCCGATGGAGGACCTCTGCGGCGTTGCCCCCTTCGCCGGCTACCTGTCGTGCGTGGCCTCCGGGCCGGTGCGGCAGCGCGCCACGGTGGGCGGCAACCTGGTGAACGCCTCGCCGATCGGGGACTTCACGATCATGCTCCTGGCCCTGGGCGCCTCCCTGGGCATCCGCGGGCCG
>CAZMWZ010000079.1:0-3650 GCA_964570045.1 uncultured Spirochaetaceae bacterium | reverse complement strand
GGACTTCACGATCATGCTCCTGGCCCTGGGCGCCTCCCTGGGCATCCGCGGGCCGGCGATGCGCGAGCTGGCCCTGGAGGACTTCTACCGTGGCTACAAGAAGCTCGACCTGGCCGAGGGGGAGGTCGTGGAGTGGGTGGCCTTCCCCGAGCCGGGGGAGGCGGGGTTCCACTTCGAGAAGGTGGGGCGCAGGCAGCACCTGGACATCGCCAGCGTCAACACGGCGGCCCTCCTGCGCCTGGCCCCTGGCCGGATCCTGGAGGCGCGTCTGTCGGCCGGAGGCGTGGCGCCGGTGCCGCTGCTGCTGCGCCGGACCTCGGAGTACCTGTCCGGGCGCGAAGCCGGGCCGCAGACGCTGGCTCGGTCACTCGCTCTGGCCCAGGAGGAGATCGCCCCGATCAGCGACGTGCGCGGCAGCGCCGAGTACAAGCGCCGGCTGCTGAAGCGCCTGCTGGTCGCCCATTTCCTCCGCCTGCTGCCGCAGGCCCTGTCGAGCGAGGCCGCCGTCGCCCTGCTGGCCGGAGGCGCGGCGTGAGCGGCGAGTCGGACCGCCTGCTGGACATGGCGCTGCACGTGCGCGGCGAGTCGCGCTACGTGGATGACCTCACCCCCCCGCAAGGCACGCTGTACGCCGCGGTGTTCGCCTCGCCGGCGGCGCACGGGCGCATCCGCCGCCTGGACACGAGCAGGGCCCTGGCCCGGCCCGGGGTGCGCGGCGTGTTCACGGCGCGGGACATACCGGGGGAAAACCAGATTGGCGGCATCATTCCCGACGAGCCGCTGTTGGCCGACGGGGAGGTGCACTGCGTGGGGGAGCCGGTGGCTCTGGTGGTGGCGGACACCGAGCGCCTGGCCCGCGCCGCCCTCGCCAGCGTGGAGTTGGAGGTGGAGAAGCTCCCGGCCGTGTTCGACCCGCGCGAGGCCTTCAAGCAAGGGCTGCTGATCCGCCCGCCGCGCACGTTCGCGGCCGGCGACGTGGAGGCGGCCTGGAAGGACTGCGACGTGGTGGTGGAGGGCCGGGTGGACTCCGGGGGCCAGGAGCACCTGTACCTGGAGACCCAATGCTCCCTGGCCCTGCCCGGCGAGGGGGGGTCGCTCAAGGTCCTCTCGGCCACCCAGGGCCCCACCGCGGTGCAGAAGTCCGTGGCCCGGGTGCTGGGCCTGCCCATGCACCAGGTGGAGGTGGAGGTCCTGCGCCTCGGCGGCGGTTTCGGCGGCAAGGAGGACCAGGCCACGCCCTGGGCCTGCCTGGCCGCGCTGGCCGCCTCTCACCTGGGCAAGCCGGTCAAGCTCGTGCTCCAGCGGCAGGAGGACATGCGCCTGACCGGCAAGCGCCACCCCTACTCCTCGGACTTCCGCCTGGGGGCCGCTTACGACGGGCGCCTGCTGGCCTACGAGGTCACCTTCTACCAGAACGCCGGCTGGACGGCCGACCTGTCCACCCCGATCCTGGAGCGCACCCTGTTCCACGCCACGGGCAGCTACTACATCCCCAACGTGCGGGCCACGGGCGCCAGCTGCCGCACCAACCTGCCCTCCAACACGGCCTTCCGCGGCTTCGGCGGGCCCCAGGCCATGTTCGTGATCGAGGCGGCCATCGTCCGGCTGGCCGAGGCCCTGGGCGTGGAGCCGGCGGCGGTGCAGGAGAAGAACCTGCTCGCCGAGGGCGACGCCCTGCCCTACGGGCAGCGGGTCCGCGGCTGCCAGGCCCGCCGCTGCTGGCTGGAAGCCCGCACCCGCTACAGGCTGGAAGAGCGGCGCTGGCAGGTGGCGGAGTTCAACCGCACCCACCCCCTGGCCAGAAAGGGCCTGGCCCTGATGCCGGTGTGCTTCGGCATCTCCTTCACCAACCAGACGCTCAACCAGGCCGGGGCGCTGGTGCACGTGTTCACCGACGGTAGCGTGAGCCTGGCCACCGCCGCCGTGGAGATGGGGCAGGGGGTGCACCGCAAGCTGCGGGAGGTGGCCTCCCGCGCTTTCTCGATCGACCGGGAGCGTGTGCGCCTCGAGACCACCAGCACGGCCCGGGTAGCCAACACCTCCCCGACCGCCGCCTCCACGGGTACGGACCTGAACGGCCGGGCGGCGGAGCTGGCCTGCCGCGCGGTCCTGGGGCGCCTGCGGGAGGTGGCGGCGCAGGAGCTGGGCAAGCACCACCCGGAGCGGGTGGAGATCCGCGAGGAGCAGGTTTTCTACCAGGGGAAGCCCAGCTCGCTCACCTGGGAGAAGCTGGTCGCGGCCGCCTACGGCCGGCGCGTGAGCCTTTCCGCCCAGGCGCACTACGCCACCCCGGGTATCCACTTCGACCGGTCTACCGAGAAGGGGGAGCCCTTCGCCTACCACGCCTACGGCACGGCGCTGTGCGAGGTCACCCTGGACTGTCTGCGCGGCACCTACGTGGTGGACTCGGTGGAGGTGGTGCACGACCTGGGGCCCAGCCTGGATGCCGCGGCGGACCTCGGCCAGGCCGAAGGGGGCATTACCCAAGGCATAGGCTGGCTGACCCTCGAGGAGGTCCTGCACGCCCCCGACGGGAGCCTGCTCTCGAAGGACCTGAGCACCTACAAGGTGCCGGACATCCACTTCGCCCCCCGCAGGCTGGCGGTGCATTTCCTGGAGGACACCGAGAACCCGCTGGGGGTGTTCAACGCCAAGGCCATCGGCGAGCCGCCGCTCATGTACGGCATCGGCGTCTACTTCGCGCTGCGCGCCGCCATGAGGGCTTTCCGTCCCGACGGCGAGTTGAGCCTGGTCGCCCCGCTCACGCCGGAGCGGGTCCTGATGCAGCTCGCCGGCGACCTTCCATTGTAGGAGCGAAAGAGCATGGCCGCAGACCTGGAAACCCGGGTGCGAAAGACCGCGCAGCGGATTCTCAAAGCTATGGGAGCGGAGAGCCCCGCCTTGTTCCGCAGGGACACCTGGGCCGGCAAGGCGATCGAGCAGTGCTTGGCCAGCGACGCCTTTCGGACGGTCGCCTTGCGCTTCCTGGACGTTTTCCCGAGCCTCACCTCCCCGCCGGAGCTTTCCCGGCACGTGCAGGAGTGCTTCGGCCGCCGCGAGCTGCAGCCCCAGGCCGAGGCGCTGGGCATCGTGCGCGCCGACCCGGACTCCACGACGGCGCTGGACACCTCCTCGGTGCTCGCGGTGCGCCTGGCGCAGATGGCCGGGATCTTCATCGCCGGGGCCACCTTCGCGGAGGCGGCCCCCGTGCTCACCGCGCTGCGCGGCCAGGGCGTGGCCTTCTCGGCGGACCTCCTGGGCGAGGCGGTGGTCTCGGAGCGCGAAGCGGACGCCCACCTCGAGGGCTACCAGAAACTCCTGGACGAGCTGGCCGCCGGGGCCGCGGCCTGGCCGCCGCTGGGCAGCGGTACCCTGAGCCTGGACTGGGGGCACACGCCCAAGATCAACGTCTCGGTGAAGCCCTCGGCTCTGTATTCCCAGATGCGCGCCGCGGCCTTCGAGCACTCGGTGGAGCGGGCCAAGGAGCGTTTGCGCGAGATCTACCGCCGGGCGGTCAAGATCGGCGCGCACGTCATCCTGGACATGGAGAGCCGGGAGTGGAAGAACCTCACCCTGGCGATCTACAAGGGACTGAATCTGGAGCCGGAGTTCGCGGACTACCCGCACACCGGCCTCATCGTGCAGAGCTA
>CAZMWZ010000078.1:0-12671 GCA_964570045.1 uncultured Spirochaetaceae bacterium | reverse complement strand
TGGAGATGTACGAAATCGGGCATAGGGACGAAGCCATGGTACCGCAGAACGGCGGCAGCGGCAATCGCCGCGCGCGGTTTTGAGGATGTTCAGACCATCGGGGTCGTCCCGGTTGGCGCGGTAGAACTCGCGCGGGTCCACGGCCCGCACCAGGACGGCCAGGTGCACGAAGGCGTTCAGATCTTCCAGGGCGCCCGCTAAGTTCGCCGGGGCGGAGAAATCCAGCCGGCGGCAGGGGATGCCTTCCAGAAAGGGCGGGGCCCGCTCCTGACGGCTGAGGGCCACGAGCGAAAGTCTCAGGTCCCCCCCGCGAACCATGGGGCTTTTATTCGACGGGCCGGCGGGAGGCCGGACCGGCTCGACTTGGAACCCGGGGTTTACGACCGGCTCAAAACCTCCCTGCTGTACCGTTACCGCTTCCTGCCCCTGGTCGGGGACCTGTCCCTGGCGCCGGACGAGCGCTCCGCACCCGACGAGCCCTACCTGCTCGGACGCAGCTACCTGGTGAACACCGGCGGCGTGCGGTTGGATTTCGACTTCCTGTTGTTTAGGATTTGCGAGATAATAACTGGCACAAGTTGATTTGCCGTGCTTTTCTTGATCCATGACACAGCTGCAAATGATCCGTAGGAAGTATCAAACCTTAAGGGATCGCTCAACGAGCGCAGCCGTAGGATTTGGGCCGTGACCGCGGCTCAGGCTCTTGGGTATGGGGGGGATCCCTCGTTGCCAGGGCTACCGGGATCTCAAGAAGTACGATCATCCGCGGGACGCGAGAGGTCCGGAGCAAGAGTGTTGTCGCCGAAAATCGCGTTCGTCGGCAAGGAGCGGGACGTAAGAGTGCGACAGCGATCGATCCGAGTCTGAGCGCTGCCCTAATAGCGATCGGCAGTGGCGTCCCCGCGGCAATCCGCAGAAAGTAGGCGTCCATCAGCAGGAACTGGCGAGGGCAGCCGCTGCTGACGTATGCCACCATTGTGAAGGCGATCGCCGGCAGGCGAACGTCCACATTCGACCGCATAGAAGTTGCCCTGCGTCACTTGATTTCTCGCAATCACTTAGGACTGGAAAGACTGGACCAATCCAGTCCTGACTGGCCTTCGGGGGAGGTCGGAGCCCGGAGACCGCCGCCCGTAGATATGCCCGGAGGAATATGCATAATATGATCAAGCATGCATGACCCGAATACGATCATCTTCAGGATCCTGGAGTTTGTGAATCGTCATTCCCTGGCCGTGATTGCAGTTTCGGTGCTGATCACGGCCCTGTGTGGGGTGTCGCTCGTGAACATCCGCGTCGACCCCGACGTGGAAAGCCTCCTTACGGAGGTGGAGAAGGTCACTGGGGCAACCCGGGGTCCGGCGGGCGAAGAGGTCAATCAGAACTACTTCGTGCTGGCGGCGGAGGCCGCCGATCCGTTCACCCTCGAGGGCCTGGCCGCCCTCTCGAAGGCGCTCGACGCGATCGCTGAGCTGCCGCAGATGAAATCGGGGATCACCCCCTTCAACCTGGTGGGCTTCACCCGCGTCGGCACCCGCCTCGGCCTGCAAACCCTTTCCAAAGGCGGCAGGGCGCCCGCATCGGCCGCGGACCTGGAGGCGTTCAAGCAGAACCTGCTGGAAACTCCTTCTGCCCGTAATTTCGTGATCTCGAACGACGGTACGACACTGGTCGCCTTCTTCCCGGTGGAAAAGGCGGAAAATTACACGCGCCTGATGAACCGCATCGAGCAGATCATCGCTGCGCTGAAGCCGTACTATCGAACCCACGTAACCGGCTCGATTCCCTTCATGAAGACCACCGAATCCTACTTGTCCAAGGATCTGTCGCGACTTTTGCTGCTCGCCGCCCTCGTCACCCTGGTCACCTTCTACCTCGGTTTCCGGGCTGTCCGCTCTGCCCTGCTTCCTCTGCTGATCGTGCTGATGGGCACGCTCTGGTGCCTGGGCTTCATGTCGCTGCTGGGCTACCCCCTGTCGATCATGAGTGTAGTCATTCCCCCCCTCGTGCTCGCCCTGGGCAGCTCCTACAGCATTCACGTGCTCAACCAGTACTATCGGGAAAGCCGCGAGGGAGACCCGGATAAGCACTGGATAACCGCCGCGGTGGCCGGCATCAACCGCACCATCTTCCTGGCCGCGGTTACCACCGTCGCGGGCCTGCTCAGCCTCCTGGCGGTGAGCATGAAGCAGGGCCGCCAATTCGCCCTCGCCACCAGCGTCGGTATCGTGGCCTGCGCGGTTCTCTCGCTGTTTTTCTTTCCCGCCGTGCTCTATCGGCTGAAAGCCCCGCGTGAGAAACAGAGACAGCAGGTGCGGGAGGGCGCGCTGGCCAGAACCATCGGCCGCCTGGGCGGCGTCGCCCTGCGGGGCCGCTACGTGATCGTCGGGCTCCTGGTCGTGCTAATCGTGCTGTTCGTGTTCTCTGCACGGAAGATCCGCTACAACACCGATGCCATGACCTATTTCCCCGAACGCGAGCAGGTGGTCCAGGATATGCGCTTCTTCACCGCGAAGGTCGGCGGCTTCGAGGAGATCAACCTCACCCTGGCCGCGCCCAACAACGAGAAAGGCTATTTCCTCAACCTGGACACTCTAACGATGGTGTCGCGCTTCGAAGACAGGCTGCGGGCGATTCCGGACATCTGCTATCTGACCTCGTTCCTCCAGTACGTGAAAGACTTCAACCGGACGATGTACGGCACCTACACTGTGCCCGACTCCCGGGCGCCTGTACTGCTGCTGTCGCGCTACTTCAGGGCGCTGGGGTCGCAAGACCAGGAAGCCGGTGGACTCGCCTCGCTGGCCAACCAGGACTTTTCGGCGATCACCGTCAAGCTTCGCATCTACGACAGCGCCAGGGCCAGTT
Source organism: uncultured Spirochaetaceae bacterium (assembly GCA_964570045.1). GTDB lineage: Bacteria > Spirochaetota > Spirochaetia > SZUA-6 > DRHE01 > MIBK01. Next base: position 9,803 of record CAZMWZ010000078.1, on the reverse strand, counting down.
TCATCGACGAGTTAGGCCTGCGGGAGCTTCTGGGAAAAATCGATGCCATCCAGGCCGCAGAGATTCCAGGGGAGATCACCGTGACGCGCTGGGGGCGCATACTCCGCTACCTGTCCCTGTCCAACATCCTGCAGCGCGATTCTCTGCGCTCCAACCTCGTGGCCATTGCGGCGATCCTCTGTATTACCACCATCGCCTTCAGGTCATTTCGGTTCGGCCTGTTCTCCTTGGTTCCGATTCTGACCGGGATCATCCTGAACGGGCTGTTTCTGGTCATTACGGGCATTGCTCTGGACATGATCACGATCATGGTCTCGAGTATCGCTATGGGAGTCGGAGTGGACAATTCGATCCATTTCCTGATCCAGTTCCGCCGGCAGGCGGCAGAGACCCGCGGTGATCTGGACACGGTGTTGCGCAACACGATGATGGTGGCCGGCCGACCGATAGTGCTTACGACCGTTTCGATCATTGCCGGCCTGCTGATCCTGACGCTGGGGATTTTCAAACCGATCGTCTATTTCGGCCTCCTGGTGGCGTTCACGTTGATGGCCGCCACCCTCGGGGCCGTGATTGTCCTGCCCGCGGTGATGTCGGTTCTGCTGAAGAGGAGAGTGGGCGACAAGGCAGCGGGATGACCATCGGTGTGACCGGCTCCGCCGGTTTCCTGGGAGCGAATCTGCTGCGCCTGCTCCACGGCGTCCAGATGACCGACGTGAAGCTCGTTCCCTTCTACTCCACGAGGACGGGGAATCCCCTGACCGACGGGCTGAGCCTGCCGTACGTGCACCTGGATGTGACCGCGCGGCAGGAGGTTTTCGAGCGCACTCGCGGTCTGGATGTCCTGTTTCACCTGGCGGGGGCAGTGGACTATTCGAAACACAACCTCAGAAGAACATGGGACATCAACGTCGTTGGAGCGAAAAATGTTTTCGACGCCGCGCTAGCCAACAAGATCGGCAAGGTAGTCTACGTCTCATCGATCAGCGTCCTGGGCGCAGCCACCACCCCCGGCGCTCTCGCAGATGAGACCAACGACCCGTATGCCGGCAGGGAGAACCCGATCTCTTTTCGCGACCGCGAACAGGCGCTGCAGGCCGCCCATGCCTCTCTGGGCGACGGCTACGGTTTCCTGAGCAACGTGCGGGTGCCGTATTTCGATTCGAAGCTGGCTGCTTACGAGCTCGCCCTGGAGTACCGGCGCAGGCACGGGCTGCCGGTCACCGTGGTTTTCCCCGGGACGGCGGTTGGGGCGGGGGACGCCAGGTTCTCGATCGCGCGCCTGGTTTCGCTGGTCTACGAGGGCAAGCTGCGCTTCACACTGCCGGGAGGCACGTCGTTCGCCGCGGTGGAAGATGTCAGCGAAGGCTTGCGCCTGGCCTGGGTGCGGGGCCGGGAAGGGGAAGGCTACATCATCACCGGTGCGGCGGAGGACAATCTGAGCTATGCCCAGTTCATGAACAAGGTGGCACTGGTCAGCCGCCGCGAGTACGGCAGACGTGTTCCCCGCAGGTTCCTCACGGTGCCGGCCGCCCTGTCCCGGGTTGCGGCGCGCGCCGCACGAGCAGTCCCCCCCGGCTCACAGTTGAACGAGGGGCTCATCCTGTCGGGAAGTGTCACCCACCGCTTCGCTCACGCCAAGGCGACCAGGGAGCTTGGCTATGAGCCGAAAACGACGCTGGACACTGCCATCCGGGAGTGCATTGATTTCTACACAGAGCATGGCGGGGAAGGTGGATAGATGAGTCACAAGGGGTATTTCCGGCTGCTGCAGTTCTACTCCGACGTGTGGACCAGGGCTCACTGCCGGGTGATCACTTGCGGAGAGCAGCACCTCGCTTCGGCCGGCGCTCGCCATCGTGTCTATATCGTGAGTCACCCGACGACCTATGATCTGCCCGTGCTCGCGCACATCTCGAAGCGCAATTTCTACGTGGTCGTGGCCGAGGGTCCGTTCGCTCATCCGCTTGTCGGCTGGCTTTTCCGCAACACCGGTTTCCCGATGCTCAAGTCCGACAACAGCGAAGAGGTAATCCAGGAGTCGCTCCGCCTGATGGACACGGGGGCGCCGCTGATCTACTCCCTGAAGGGATACGGCGTGGATTTCGGAGAAGACGTGAGGCCGCGTACCGGCGGGATCCGCATCGCCCACCTGGCTGGGGCGGACATCTACCCGGTTCACCTCATGATCGAACAGGGCAAGATGATCTTCAAGTATTACCGCGACGGCAAGGGCGGCGTGTATCCCTACACGATTTTCTGGAACACCCTGTATTTTGCCACTTTCTGTGAGCCAATCCTCTACGCGGACTACGCCAGGGAAGCCATGCGCTACGAAGACTATCGGGCGATCGCCTTCCGCATCAACGAGGTGTTCAACCAGACCCAAGCGAAGCTCGAGACAGACCTCAAGGAGAACGCCGCCCGCTATCGGCGCATGAGGCGGTGGGGCGGCGTGAGCAAGCGCGTCCTGCTCTGACAATCGTTGGCCCCCCGCCCGTGCTTCAAACGGGAGAGTCCTTCCCCCTGTGGTAGCGAAGGTAGATGAACAGGTCGTTGCTCACCCCGAGGGTCGCGTGGATGGCGATCGAGTAGAGGATCGAATTCGTCAGGAAAGCGACGGCACACAGCAGGTACCCGCCCAGCAGGGCGCCGGTGGTCTCTGAGTCGGGCTGGCCGATATGATGCAGCACGGACAGCGCCGTGCTGATGGAAGCCGCCGCGAGCAGGCCGACGCTGCCCACCAGGGGCAAGAACAGCAGGCCACGATAGAGGAACTCCCAGGCGGTGTAGTACAGGAGGATGTAGCCCAACTCGTAGGCAATGAACCTGCCGTCGCTGGAGCAGGCGGCTTTCGAGAAGGGGTAGTGCTCCTTCATTGCTGGCGACTTGGAGGCGAACACGCTGATGAGCGCTGCCACCGGAAGGGCCAAGGCGAGGATGGGCAGTCCCATCCGCCAATCGCCCCCACGCAGGCCGAGGGCAGCAAGGACGCGGTTCGGATCCCGTTCCGCGACGGAGACGATCACCACGGGCAGCGCTGCCAGCAGCAGGAAGAACAGCGCGAAATACAGCCACATGCCCATCTCGCCCCCGAGGCGGGCCCTGAGCCGCCGCTGGTGCAGGCCGGTGACCATGAGGGTCAAGGCAACGGCGAGATAGGGCAGCAGTATCCCCAGGCTCGCGGGGGACAACGGCGAGGAGCGAAGCGCCTCCAACAACGGCCTCATGGTTTATCCTTTCAGTGTTTTTCCTGGTTGTACCACTCGACGATGCGGTCGAACTGCCCGAGGTAGTCGTCGTCCGATTCGTAGCCGAGTTCTCTCTGGGTCTGGGATAGATCGTAGGTTGTCTGTGCCGTGATCCGGCGAATGCGGTAGTAGTTGATCGGGGGGCGAAAGCCGGGAAACAGCATCTTGAGGAGTTCGCAGAACAGGGCAACGGTCAGGGAAAGCGACACCGGCACATAGACTCGCTGGCGGCCGCCCACCCCTTTCTGCAACGCCCGGAAATATTCCCCCCAGGTGGGCGCGATCCGATTCACGACCGTGTAGGCCCGGCCGTTGGTTTGGGGTTTATCCAGCGTTGCCAAGACCGCCCTGCACAGGTTCGTCGGATAGCAGAGGCCGAATCTTTTCCTGCCGCTGCCGACGATCAACGGGACGCCTTTTGCGGCGGCCTGCAGCATCAGCTCGCTGGACGTCCGGTCCCTCGGTCCGTAGACGTCTCCGGGCCGCAGCACGACCACGGGAAACCCCGTGGTCCGGTTCTTTTCCAGCAGGTAGGCCTCAGTCTGTTTTTTCATGAAGTTGTACGGCACATAAGCGACTGACCTGCCCGGGTTCTGTTCGGAGATGTTGTCGGCGCAGTAACCGAGGGTCAGGGCAGAAGACAGGTATACGAACTTGGTCAGGCGCGGATACAGCCTGCCGGCCAGTTCCACGAGGCTGACCGTGATATCGTAGATGTGCCGCCGGCACTGCTGCCTGGTTGCGTTGTCGGACACCAGCGCGGCGGCGTGGACGATGGCATCTACGGATTCGGGAAAGCGGATGAGATTGATCTCCGTCAGGTCCCCATAGATCAGCTTGATTTCCGGTCGCTGCAGAAAGCGCAGGTCGGAAGTCGCGCGGACAAGGCCGTACACGGCGTAGCCGTTCTCGATGAACGCATCGCAAAGGTGTGAGCCGATGAAACCGTTTGCCCCGGTGATCAGAACGGATGGCATCTCTTGAGCTCTCTGCCCCCCGGCCTACCGCGCCGCGGTGCCAGGTACCCGGTAGCGGTCGTACCTGTAGATTGCTGATGCCAGCGCGAGGAGAACGGGGCGCGGGATGACCTGCAGCAGGGCATAGACAATCCGGTTGAGGAGACCGGGAACGATCACGCGCCGCCCTCGCTTCAGGGCGGTCAGGGCCACCCAGGCCGCGCGCTGAGGGCTGAGGTAGGAGTAAAGGTGTTTTTCCATGTGCCGGGTCAACCCGGCTTCAGCCACCATATCCGTGGCCAGCCCCGACGGGGCGAACGTCGCGATCAGCACGCGGGAGCCCCGGTTCTCCGCCCGCAGGCATTCGCTGAAGTTCTGCGCGGCTGCCTTGGCCGCGGCATATACGGCCTGGTAGGGGACGGGGAGGAACGCGGACAGGCTGGTTACATTGAGTATGAAGCCCTCTCCGTCCCGCTGAAACCTGGAGAGGAACAGCAGGGACAGCTCGACGACCACCCTGAAGTCCAGTTCGATGATCGATGTGAACTTCTGCAGCTCGCAGGCCGTGGTCTGGCCGTAGTAGGTGAGACCGGCGTTGTTGATCAGCCCGTATACGGGGACGTCCGCCAGCTCGTCGAAGATCTCCCGGGGAGCATTGTCCGAGAGCAGATCGCGCGCGATGGTGACTACCGTCGACGAGCAGCTCCTGCCGATTTCGCCGGCCAGCTCGCGGAGGCCCGCCGCGTTTCGATCCACCAGCACGAGATTCGACTTCTCGGTTCTCGCCAGCTGAAGGGCCAGTTGCCTGCCCAGACCCCTAGCCGCTCCCGTCAACAGAATCGTACGGTTCTCAAGACGCGGGCGCGGGCGGCGGGCCATAGTTCTCCCTGAAATAGGCGCAGGCGTCGGCGATCGTCCGGGCGAACGGCAGATAGCGGTGCCCAAAGGCCGCGATGCTCTTGCGGTTGGAGTAGTAGCCGTACCAGCCGCTCAGCCGGCCGTAGGCCCGGGTCAGCGCCGGTGGTTTTCCGGTCAGCAGGCTGACAAGCTCCATGAAGGCTCCCCCCGCGGTGAGCAGGAACGAGGGCACGCGGAAGGGATAGACCCTTGTCTGGAAGCAGTCGCCGATGGATTGCACGACGCGGGTGTAGGGCAGGTTTGCCCCCACGACCAGGTACTTCTCGCCGACGGTCCCGCCGGCCAGCGCCTTGATGATGATGCCTGCCAGGTCACGGACATCGGCAACGGCCAGGCCGCCGGCGAAGCAGCCAAACAGCTTCTTGAAGTAGATTCTGGCGTACAGCTGGTTGTGGGGCGAGCGGGGGTCCGGATCGCCGGGTCCCATGAGGGAGGCCGGATTCAGGATAATCGCTCTGAGTCCCTGATCCCTTATCGCTCGTTCGACGACTTGCTGGCCGGCGTGTTTGGTCCTCATGTAATGGAAGCCCTTCGGCCAGTTGAAGGGCTCGTTCTCTTCGGCCGGGGTTCCGTCGCGGCAGAAACCGATCGCGCCCACGGATGACACGTGGATCAGCCTGTCCACGTTGTGCCGCAGGCAGGCGCGCACTACATTCTCGACACCGCGCTGGTTGACTCGCACCAGCCTGGCTTTGTCCCTCCCCCAATAGGAGATCAGGCCGGCGAGGTGTATGACGTGGGTGTGGCCCCGCACCGCCTCCTCGACAGCCGAGGAGTTGGTGATGTCGCCCTCGATGAATCCGAGTCCGGTGATGCCCTTGGCGGCGAGCCTGGCCCTGCCCGGGTCACCGGGCAGCACGAGAAGATCGATCGTGGAGTAGGAGAGCGCACGGGGAATCAGGTCGAGGAGCACGTTGCCGACGAACCCCGTGGCCCCGGTCACCAGGATGCGCATTCATCGAGCCTTTCAGTGCCTGAGGGTACAGGCGGTTGGATCAGCTGTCAAGAACTCGCGGCGGGAGTGCGGCGCCCTGACAGCCACACGCGGAGGAAGCCGAACACCAGCTCGGCCGCCGCCAGCGCAGCAGCCGCTCTTCTGCCGTTTTTTCCGCGCCGCTTTTAAATAACAGCAGCTTGTTGGAAATCGCTCTGGCACTGCGATCTACCGGAGGCTGGAAGCAAGACGGCAGGAGCTCAGCCCACCGGTCGGCCCGGAAGAACTCGCGCGGCGCGCACCGCCCCGGCCTCCGCCAGGAAGACGGGCGCTGCAAGAACCCGGATGACCATGATTCTCCGCCCGGGTTGCTGTATACTCGCACCCAGGGGGAAAATCGTGAAGAGAGGCTGGATCGTCGGCTTGACCCTGCTGTGCGCCGGCGGCGGCTGGGCGGAGCCCGGCACGGAGGCCGGCGCGCAGCCGCAGGGGGCGAGCGCGCTGGAGTGGAGCTTCGGTGCGGAGCTCACCCTGGCGCCCAGCCTGATCGACGAGCAGCCGAGGGTGTACGACAACCTGCACTCCGCCCTGCGCTACGACTACGGGTTCGCGCACGTCGTGGCCGACCTGTCCCTGCTGAACGACCAGAAGTACACGCCGTACGAGGTGTACACGCTGGGCCGGTACTTCTTCATCAACGCCGGGGGGATGGTCCTGGACTTCGGGGTCCTGGAGGTGAGCGGCGGCAGGCTGCCGCACCGGGACCTGGTGGACTCCCCGTACTCGCTGTTCATCTCCTCCCGCGCGCAGCCCGCCATCCTGGCGGACATCACCTTCCGCGGCGGCCCCTTCACCTACGAGACCCGCTGGGTCCGGCTCAACACCCGCTCTTCGGCCGGGTACCCGGACCGGGGCGCCAACTACAAGGTGTTCGCCGTTCAGGTGGGCGACTGGCGCTTCGGTTTGCAGGACAGCGCGGTGTACGTGGACCGGGTATTCGACGAAGAGTACTTCTTCAGCCCCATTCCCAACATCATCACGCAGATGGTCAGCAAAGGGTCGGGCAAGCCCTGGGGCGAGGACGCCAACGACAACAGCCTCCTCGGGCTGTTCGTGGAAAGGCAGCGGCCGGAGAGCTACCTCTACGCCCAGTGGCTGGTCGACGACATCAACCTGGACTTCCTGATCCCGGACAGCCTGCGCGACGAGTTCGGAAACCCGAAGATCCCTCAGAAGATGGCCTGGTCGCTGGGGGGCAGCTACCGGTTCCCGTTCGGCCGGCTGGGCTTCTACCATGCCGGCGCCACGAAGTACACCTTCGAGTCTTTGGATCTGGGTAACCAGTATGGCTACACCTATTATCCGGACGTGGAATATAAGCTGGGGGACGGCACCCCCCTGGCTCTGGCCGAGGAGGACAACTACATCGGCTACCTGCACGGGGAGAACAACCTCGCCTTCCTGGCGGACTTCGCGCGCCGGCTGGGCCCGGTGGATTTTACCGCTTCACTGGAATACGTCGTATCGGGGAGCAAGTCCCCGGCCAATCCCTGGCACCAATTCGACAACGTGGGCGATACGGGCCGGAATACCCTGCTGCTGGACGACCCGGTGCTGGAGCACAAGATCACGGGGGCGGTGTCCGCCTCCTGGCCCTGGAGGAGCTGGAGGTTCTACTCCCGGCTGAGACTGGGGGCCGCGTTCAACCGCCTCGCCTTGGTCGAGGCGGTGACGGACGAGCCGAAGATCTTCCGGCCCCAGCCGGGGGAGCACGTTCCTATCTACGCCTGGACCTTGGGGGTCTCCTACCTCTGGAAGATCGGCGCGGGCCGCTGAGCCTGCGCTACCGCGCGGGGTCCCCGACCCTCCGCCGCCAGTTCAGGTCCGCGGTCGCGCCCAACGCCAGCTCCAGCCAGCCGCCGGAGGTGCGGTAGAACCATGTCGGCTTGGCGTAGGCGTCCAGCCACCTCCACCGGTAACGCAGCTCCCCTCTTACCGCGAGTGTCCCTGCCAACGCCGCGCCGGCGATGGCGTCATCGCTGGCATAGGGCAACGTGGTCAGATTGGCCTGCGGGTTGCGGAAGACCAGCTCCCCGGACAGGCGCGCGGTGAACGCGCCCCAGTCCTCCAGCGCCGCCTCCGCGTTCACCCAGACGGTGCCGGGGCCGTACGGGGAGGTCAGCGGCAGCGCTTGGGCGTCCTGATCCAGCTCCAACCGGTAGATCGCCCGCCCCAGGTACTGGTCGTCGTGAAAACTGCCCCACAGGTAGTGGGTATACCCTGCTTCGGCGTACAGCTTCAGGCCGGCGAAGGAGAGGGGGCGGTAATACTCCAAGCCGGCAATCCCAGCCACGATGGTCGGGATTGCCGAATCACCCCCCAAGCCGATCCCCTCGGTGTTGATGTCGTCGAATCCGAACTGCGCCATCACCCGGAACCCGGGGAACAGCACGGCGTCCAGATCGAAAATCAGGCTCATGTTGTTCGGGGTGATGTCCGCATCGTGCCAGCTGAACACGGGGAAAAAGTCGGCCAGCACGAAGAAGTTGTCCTCCCGGGCCAGCACGACCAGCCCGGACACGGCCGCCCGCAGGAAGCCGAAGTCGTACTCGAAGCGGTGCAGGTTGGCCAGGATGATGTTTTTACCGAAGGCGTAACCCGTTGGCTCCGACATCTCAGCGCCGACTGGAACGCTCTCCAGGCTGGAGATCATCAGGTCCATGGTCAGCCGCCCCAGGGGCAGGGTCAGGCGGAGCATGTCCATGAACGGCAGGCGGTCGGAAGGCAGCAGGGAGGAGCGCAGCGGCCCGAAGTGCACGACGTCCCGTCCGAACTCCAGCTGCAGGGGGTCGAAGTTGTACCAGAAATAGCCCTTGGACACGTGCCGGTTTTCCAGGGCCACCGGGTTGCCGGGGGCGGAGCCCGGCAGGTTCCAGTCAGAGGAACCGATGTACTCCCGGCGCAGGAACCCCTGGGCCACGACCGCCGCCCTGCCCGCGCGGCTCCAGGACAGGGTCAGCTCCCAGAGCGGCTCCCGGTCCAGGTACTCGTGGCCGAAGTCCTCCCAGGCGGCGCCCGTTCGCAGATACCCTTCCAGGCTGATGCGGTTGCGGATCGCGATCTCCAGCTCCCCTGGCTCGAAAGCCAGGCCGGCCAGGTAGCGCTCCGCGGCGCCTGCGGATTGCGGATCGCTGTCCGCCAGCGCGGCGGCGTATTCAGCCAGGCTCTGTACCGAAACCGGGAAACCCGCCACCGGGAACGCCCGCCCGGCCAGCCGGTACAGGCGCTCCAGGTCCACGACCTGCGGGGATTGCGGGTAGAAGGTGGCTTGGGCCGGCAGGTTGGCGGCCGCGGCGATACCCAGGAGCAGCGCCCCGAAAACAATGCATGGACGAGTCATGCCGCATTATCGCCTGCGGCGCGGCCAGCTGCAATCCGCCTAATCGGAGCCGGGCAGGCTACGCTGCCGATTCGACAGCCGTCGGGCGATCGAGGCGCTTGCACCTTGTAGCCACGGGGAACAGAGGGCCCCCGTGTCGGCGAAAACAAGACAGAATGTCAGTTAAGCGAAGCCGGGTCGAACCCGGGCGGTGAGCGACCGATTTTTACTAGATGCCGGAGAATTTTCCGCGCCTCTTCGGGTTCGGTGATGGCCGCGAGGATAGGCTGATCTCAGTCTTTCCCTTGAAGTGGACAAACTTGCCCCTTTCATCGAAACCGCCCTCGGGGGGCGGCGCAGGGCCC
>CAZMWZ010000077.1:10751-12852 GCA_964570045.1 uncultured Spirochaetaceae bacterium | reverse complement strand
CACCGGCACGAAGGGCCCCCGGGCGCGGGGGCTCTGGGCGTGGATGGCCCGAGCCACCAGCTCCTTGCCCACGCCGGTCTCCCCCACGATCAGCACCGGGGCCTCGGAGCGTGCGGCCACCTCGATGCGGGCGTACACGTCCTGCATCGCACGGCTGCGCCCGACCATGCCGAAGCTGCCGTCCTCCGCGGGGGCAAGCAGGGTCAGCCGCCGCCGCAGGTCGCTGGCCTCCCTCACCAGGCGGCTCTGTTCCAGCGCCTTATTCAGGTAGGCGAGCAGCACGTCGTCATCGAACGGCTTCTCCAGAAAGTCGAAGGCCCCCGCCTTCAGGCAGCGCACCGCCATGGCCACGTCCCCGTGCCCGGTGATCAGCACCACCGGCGGCGTGACCGGGCGGCGGCGCATCTCGGCGAGCAGCTGCTCCCCGTCCATGCCGGGCATCTTCACGTCCGTGATGATGCAGGCCGCCTCGCTCAACCCGGGCCAGGCCAGGGCTCCTTCCGCCGAGGAGAACATCTCCACCGCGTGGCCGCGCAGCCGCAGCATCTGGGCCAGGGATTGGCGGGCGGCCTCGTCGTCGTCGATGACCACCACCGTGGGTTTGCCGGTGCCGCTCATGCCTCCACCGCCTTGTCCTCCTCCTCGACGGCCGCCGGGAACCTCAAGGCGAAGGTGGCCCCCCGCCCCGGTATGCCGGAGGCCTCGATCGTGCCCTGGTGGGCCTGCACGATGCTGCGGGAAATGGAAAGCCCAAGGCCGGTGCCATGTCCCCGGGCCTTGGTGGTGAAGAACGGCACGAACAACTTGGGCGCCTGCTCCGCGGAAAAGCCCTTGCCGGTGTCGGCGATCTGCACTACCACCGGCAGGTCCCGGCTGGTCGCCAGGTAGGAGCGCACCGCCAGCTCGCGCGTCGCCGAGCCCTCCATGGCCTGGCGGGCGTTGGTCAGCAGGTTCAGGAACACCTGGGACAGGCGGATGCGGTCGCCGCGGATCGGCGGCAGGCCGGCGGCCAGGGACAGGGTGACCTGGACCTCGGAGAGCTTCATCTGCGGCAGCAGGAACTCCACGCTCTCGCGCAGCACGCTGTTCAGGTCCAGGGTCGCGAAGTTGCGGTCCGAGCGGCGCGTGAGCTCGCGCATCTGGTTGATGATCTTGGCGGCTCGGTCCACCTGCTCGGAGATCAGCCGCAGGTTCTCCTTGACCTCCTCCGGGCTGCCGGCCTGCTTGTCCAGCATGTAGAAGCTGTTGCGCGCGTAGTTGCGGATGCCGGTGAGCGGCTGGTTGAGCTCGTGGGAGATCGCCGCGGCCATCTCCCCCAGCTCGGCCAGGCGGGTAGAGTGCTCCAGCTGCTCCTCCTGCCGGCGGGCCAGCTCGGCGAGCTCCCGGCCGCGGGACTCCGCGTCCTTGCGCTGGGAGATGTCGTAGAAATTCAGCAGCTCCGCCTCCTGGCCCCGGTAGATCGTGCCGGCCGAAGCGCCCTCCACCCACAGCACGGTGTTGTCCGCCCGCAGCAGCCGGAACTCGGCGCCCGGGTCCAGCGGCCCGCGGGCACGCTCCCGGTCCCCCTCGTGGAACAGGCGCCAGACGCTGGCTCCCTCCAGGCCCTCGGGGGGATAGCCCAGCAGCCGGCAGAGGCGGTCGTTGACGTACAGGATCGAGTCCCCGCGGAAGACGCAGATGCCGGTGAGGGACTGCTCGATCAGCAGCCTGTAGCTCTCCTCGGACTGGCGCAGCGCCGCCTGCCCGGCGGTGAGACGGCGGCGCAACACGGCGATGAAGAAGGCCACCACGGGAAAGAAGGCCACGCGGGCCAGGTCGCTGCCCAGATACCCCGGCGGCAATCCAGCCAGGCTGAACGACAGCACCAGGACGGCCAGCAGGCCGGCCACCGCCAGGCCGCGGAACCCCCACCACATGGAGGCCAGGACGATAGGGACGTACATGAAGTGGCTGTAGATGACGTCGGTGCGCAGCACGAGCCGGAACACGTAGCCGGCCGCGGCGGCGGCGGCGATGAGGAGGATCAGGATGGTCAGCTTCAGGGTGTTGTTCGTGCGCTTATTATAGGGGGCGGCTGGCAGGCGTCAAGCGCCGGTCTCAC
>CAZMWZ010000077.1:5751-10651 GCA_964570045.1 uncultured Spirochaetaceae bacterium | reverse complement strand
TTCACCGGGTACAGGGGTTCCCCGCCCCGGAGCACTTCCGCCACGTTGCGGGCCGCTTTGGTTTTGAGCTCGACCAGCGACTCCTCGGAGTAGTAGCCCGTGTGGTCGGAGAGCACCACGTTGGCCAAACCCCGTAGGGGGCTCGCCGGGGCGACGGGTTCCTGCTCGAATACGTCCAGCCCGGCGTAGGCTACCCGGCCGCAGGCCAGCGCCTCGGCCAGCGCCTGCTCATCCACCACCGGACCGCGCGAGGTGTTGATCAGTATGGCCTGGGGACGCAGGCGGGCGAGGGCCTCAGGGCCGATCAGGTGCCGGGTATCGGGGTTCAGGGGCACGTGCAGGGACAGGAAGTCCGCCTGTTGAAGAATTGCGGGAAAGTCCACCGGCTCGGCGCCTTCGGCCAGGATGTCGCGCGGGTACTTGTTCGGGTCGCAGACCAGCACCCGGGCCAGGCCCAGACCCGCCACCTTGCGGTGCAGCGCCCGGCCGCTGCGCCCGTAGCCCACGATCCCCAGGGTCTTGCCGGCGATGCGGCGGGCGGGCTGTTCGGAGCGCAGGTTCCAGCCGCCTTCGCGCACCCGGCGGTCCACGAAGGGGATGCGCCGGACGCAGGCCAGCAATAGCGCCAGGGCGTGGTCGGAAACGTCCTCCGTGCAGTAGTCCGGAACCCGGGCCACCCAGATCCCGGCCGCCGTGGCGGCATCCACGTCCACGTTGTCGTAGCCCACCCCGTAGCGGCTGATGACGCGGCAGCGCCGCAGGCGGCGGACAACCGTGGCGGGCAGCGGGTGGAGGTTGACCAGAATGGCGTCCGCGTCGGCCAGGCGCGTGACGCTGTCCTCCTCACCTGAAAGGTCCAGCACTTCCACGGCGCTGTCGATCTCGCGCAGCACCGCGTCCTCCTCCAGATAGGCTCCGAAGCGATCGTCGGTCACCACCACCCTGAAGCGTCCCATGTCCTGGACCTTAGCCTCGGTGAGGGGCTTTGTAAAGGCGAGATTGCCGCTGCGGGCGGCGCGGTGTAAACTCACGCGTATGGATCTCAGCCGCTTCGGGGTATCTATAGAAGAAAACCTGCTGGCGGATTTCGACCGCCTGATCGAGCGCAAGGGCTACCCCAACCGCTCCGAGGCGATCCGGGCCCTGATCCGCGCCCTGCTCCTGGAAACGCGGGTGGAGGAAGACCCGGAGGCGGAGGTGATCGGCACCCTCACCCTGGTGTACGACCACCACGCCGGGGACCTGGCCTCCCGGCTGACCGAGCTCGAGCACCGCTTTCACCACGCCGTGGTCTCCACCCTGCACGTGCACTTCGACGAGCGCAACTGCCTGGAGGTCCTGGTGGTGCGGGGCCGCAATGCCGAGGTGCGGCAGATCTCCGACTCCCTGATCGGGACCCGCGGCGTGCACCACGGCAGGCTCATCATCGGCAGCGGGGTGGGGCCGCACCCGGAGCACGGTCCCCGGCACCGCCACACCGCGACTTGACACCCCGCGGGGGCGCTCCTATGCTGAGCGTTGTGGAGCTCAGCGCGCTGCCGCAGCGCTTTATTACCCTGGCCGAGGTCCTGCTCCAGGAGCTTCAGCGCGCGCACGGGCCCAAGCTGGTTTCCGTGGCGATTTTCGGCTCCGTTGCCCGGGGCGTTGCCTCCCCGGATTCGGACCTGGATGTGCTGATCGTGGCCGACGGCCTGCCAAGAGGACGGATGTCCCGGGTCGAGCAGTTCCTGCCCGTGGAGGAGGCGGTGGCCGCCCGCGTGGCCGCGGCCCGCGCTCTGGAGATCGCTCCCGTCTTCAAGACTCCGGAAGAAGCCGAGCGGGGCAGCCCGTTGTTCTGGGACATGACCCTGGACCTGCTGGTCCTGTATGACCGTGACGGCTTCCTGATCCGCCTTCTGGACAGGGTTCGGCGCCGCCTGGAGGCGCTGAAAGCCCGGCGGGTTTTCCGGGGCAACGCCTGGTATTGGATCCTGAAAGAGGACTATCGCCCGGGGGAGGTCTTTGAAATATGACCAACCTCGACCTGGCCCAGAGCTATCTCCTGAAGGCCCGCAGCCGGCTCAAGATCCTGGACGTACTGCTGGCCGAAGCGGACTTCTCCGACGTCATCCGGGAAGCCCAGGAGATCGTGGAGCTGGCCACCAAGGCCATGCTGCGCAGGGCGGGGATCGACCCTCCGAAATGGCATGACGTGAGCGGCATCATTCTGGAGCACCGGGACAAGTTTCCGGCCCCGCTTCAGGCGGAGCTGGCGGAGGCGATGCGGATCTCCAAGGCGCTGCGCAAGGAGCGTGAGCTCTCGTTCTACGGTGACGTGGACTTCATCCCCAGCGAGGAATACACCCGGGAGCAGGCGGAGAAAGCCGCCCGCGAGGCGAGGTTCGTCGTCGAGCTGGCCCTCAAGATCGTGGCCTGAAGCGCATACCAACTCCACTTGACAGAAATGGGGTCACCCATTACAGTGCCTTTGGGTGGCATGATTCTCTATTTCGTGCTACCGAAGGAGGCTCGATGCACATTCCTGACGGGTTTCTTTCCACCCCGGTGTGGGTCGCCGCCGGCGCCGTCTCCGCCGCGGCGGTCGCGGTGAGCGCCGCCAGGCTGGGGAAAAACATGGAAGAAAAGCAGGTCCCCCTCATGGGGGTGGTGGGGGCGTTCATCTTCGCCGCTCAAATGGTGAACTTCCCCATCGCCAGCGGCACTTCCGGTCACCTGGGGGGCGGGGTGCTCGCCGCGCTGCTGCTGGGGCCCTGGGCCGGCACGCTCATCATGACTGCCATCCTGATCGTCCAGGCTCTTCTGTTCCAGGACGGGGGCATCACGGCCCTGGGGGCCAACGTCCTGAACATGGGCGTCCTGACCTGCCTGCTCGGGTTCGTGGTTTTCCGCCTGCTGCGGCGGCTGCTCGCCGGCACCCGGGGCGCTCTGATCAGCGCCTTCATCACCGCCTGGCTCATGGTGGTCCTGAGCGCTTCCCTGGCCGCGGTCCAGATTGCGCTTTCCGGCACCTTACCCCTGCCCCTGGTGCTGCCGGCCATGGCAGGGGTCCACGCGCTGATCGGCATCGTCGAAGGGCTGATCACTACCGCCGCCCTGGCCTTCCTGCTGCGCGTCCGCAAGGACCTGGTGCACCCCCTGTGCCTGCCGTACACGCGGCAGGTGGCCGCCGGGGAAGCCGCATGAAAAAAACCCGTTGGATCTGGATCGGACTAGCCGCGGCGCTGGCCGTCGGAGCCTTCCTTTCTCTGGCCGCCTCCCCTTCGCCCGACGGCCTGGAGCGGGTGGCAGAGGACAAGGGCTTCCTGGGAAAAGCCGTGTCCACCCCGCTGCTGCGCTCGCCGCTGCCCGACTATCTGTTCCCGGGCATTGCCAACGAAAGGCTAGCCACGGGTCTGGCCGGCTTCCTGGGCACCCTGGTGCTGTTCGCTCTGGGGTACGGGGTGGGCTGGGCCCTGCGCCTGGGTCGCAGGCGTGGAGCATAGCTACCTCGACGAGCTGGCCAGCCGGTCGAGCCCGGTTCACGGGATCGAAGCCCGCCTCAAGGCGGCCGGGGCCTTCGCATTGATCGTGGCGGTGGTACTGATGCCGCCGGAACGCACCTGGCCCTTCGCCGCCTATCTGGCTCTTCTGGGGGGACTGCTCGCCCTGGCCCGGCTGCCGCTGGCTGCGGTCCTGCGGCGCCTGGCCGGGTTCGCGCCGTTCGTCCTCACCGCGGCGGTCCTGCTGCCCATCACCCGCCCCGGGGATGGGACGGTGAGCGCCGCCCTACGGCTCGGGCCCATCGAGCTGCGCCTGTACCGGGCGGGGCTTCTGGCGGCCAAGGCCGTGGTTCTTAAATCGCTGATCTCCGCCCTGAGCGTGGTCCTGCTGGTCTCCACGACGCCGTTCTCCGGGCTGCTGCGCGCCCTGGAACGTCTGCGTTTCCCTCGGCTCCTCCTGGCGATCATTTCCTTCCTGTATCGCTACCTGTTCCTGCTCCAGGGGGAGTTCCTGCGCCTGACCCGCGCCGCCCGCTCGCGCAATTGGGAAGCCGGTCCCTTGCGCACGCGCCTGCAGGCCGCCGGCGGGATCGTCGGCTCGCTGTTCCTGCGCACCTATGACCGCGGGGAGCGGGTATACACGGCCATGCTGGCCCGCGGCTACGACGGGCGCTTCCGCACCCTGTCGGAACCGGGCGTGACGCGGGGCGGGGCGGCGGCTCTTGCCGGCTTCCTGGCCGTGGTGCTGGGCATCCTGGTCGCGGCGCTGCTGCCCGCCCGCGGGGGAACACCTTGAACGCCGCCGCGGCCATCGAGATCCGGGGCTTGAGCCACGCCTACCATGACGGCACCCGAGCCCTGCAGGAGGTGTCGCTCGCGGTCCAGGCCGGAGAGTCGGTCGGGCTGATCGGTCCCAATGGCGCGGGCAAGTCCACCCTGCTCCTGCATCTGAACGGCTCCATCGACAACCCCGAGGGCGCGCGGGTGCGCGTATTCGGACTGCCCGTGAGCAGGCGGCACCTGCGGGACATCCGGCGGCGGGTGGGCATTGTGTTCCAGGACCCCGAGGACCAGCTCTTCTGCCCCACGGTGTTCGAGGATGTGGCCTTCGGGCCGTTGAATCATGGGCACTCCGGGGAGGAGCTGCGGGCACGCGTGCGCCAGGCCCTGGCGGCCGTGGGCATCCCCCCGGAGCTGGACGGCCGGCTGGCCCACCACCTGAGCTACGGGGAGAAGAGGCGCATCGCCATCGCCACGGTCCTGGCCATGGACGCCGAGATCCTGGCGCTGGACGAGCCGACCAGCAACCTGGACCCGGCCGCCCGGCGAGCGCTGATCGCGCTGCTGCGGTCCCTGCCCCTCACCAAGCTGATCGCCACCCACGATCTGGAGATGGCCCTGGAGGTCTGCGACCGGGCGGT
>CAZMWZ010000077.1:2955-5651 GCA_964570045.1 uncultured Spirochaetaceae bacterium | reverse complement strand
CCGCGCGCCGCCGATTGACAGCCCACGGGCGCGAGGCTATCGTGCCGGAGTGACCGACGCGGAGTCCCTGCTGGTTTCCCTGAGCCGCTTCATCGCCGACCGGGAGGAAGGCATCCAGGCGGGCGCCTACCATATCGAGATCTCCAACGTGGAGGAAGGCAATACCCTGGAGCTGGTGTCCTTCGGGATCAGCGTCTCGGGGGAAGGCCGGTTCAAGATCAACATCGACCTGGCTCCCGCTCGCGGGAGCCCGCCGTGAACGGCCCCGGGGGCGCGGCCGGCCTGTTCCGGCAGATCGTCGCGGCGCAAAAGGGCGGGACCGCCGTCGGGGTCGTATCGGTCTGCAGCGCCCACCCGCTGGTACTTCAAGCCGCCATGGAGCAGGCCCGGGAGGACGGCCTGCCCCTGCTGATCGAGTCCACGGTGAACCAGGTCAACCAGTTTGGCGGCTACACGGGCATGCGGCCGGCGGACTTCGCCGCCTTCCTCTCTGAGATCGCCTCCGGCGCCGGCTTTCCCTCCGGACGGCTCTTCCTGGGCGGCGACCACCTCGGGCCCTACCCCTGGCGCCGGGAGCAAGCCGCGCTGGCCATGGAGAAAGCCCGCGCCCTGGTGGCCGATTCCGTGCGCGCCGGCTACACCAAGCTGCACCTGGACGCCAGCATGCCCCTGGCGGGGGACACCCCTGACCCGCGTCATGGCCTAGACCCGGCGCTGATCGCACGGCGCGAGGCCGAGCTGGCCGGCGCCGCGGAGGCCGCGTTCCGGGAGCACCGCCGCGAAGCCGCCCCGGCCGAGGAGCCGGTGTACGTGATCGGCACGGACGTGCCCTCCCCCGGCGGGATCGCCGCGGAGGGGGAGGGTGTGCCGCTGACCACACCCGCGGAGCTGCGGCGGACCGTGGATTTGTGCGCCGAGGCCTTCGGGGCGGCAGGACTGGCCGAAGCGTGGGGCCGGGTGTGCGCCGTTGTGGTCCAGCCCGGCGTGGAGTTCGGGGACCGGAGCGTGCATTCCTACGACCGCGGGCGAGCGGCCGAGCTGTGCGCTGCGGCGCGCCAGCTGCCCGGGATGGTGCTCGAAGGGCACTCCACCGACTACCAGAGTCCCGCCAGGCTGCGCGAGCTCGTGGAGGATGGGGTGGCGGTGCTTAAAGTGGGGCCGGCGCTGACCTTCGCCGCGCGCGAGGCCTTGTTCGCCCTGGAGCACGTCGAGGGGGAGCTCGCGGCCGGCGATGGGGAGGCCTCCGGCCTGGGGGAGGCGCTGGACCAGGCCATGCTCGCGGACCCCTCCCAATGGCGCAGCTATTACCGGGGGGAGGAGCGCGAGCTGCGGCTGGCCCGCCGCTTCAGCCTTCTGGACCGCTGCCGCTACTACTGGGCGGTCCCCTCGGTCCAGCTAGCGGTCGAGCGCCTGCTGGCTAACCTAGGCACCCTGCCGCTTCCCTGGCCGCTACTCAGCCAGTACCTGCCACGTCAGAGCGCTCGGGTGCTGGAAGGCGCTCTGCCGGCCGAACCGCTAGCCCTGGTGCGCGACGCCGTCCGGGAAGTGCTGCGCGTTTATTCCGCTGCCGTCGCCCCCGATTGACCCTTCGCGAGGTCCGGGCCAAATCGCTGCTGCGCAAGAGCCCCCGCGTGGACTCCTGGTTCCTGGCCAGCTGCGGGATGAACCTGTACCGGGGCTGCGCCCACGATTGCGCCTACTGCGACGGCAGGGCCGAGAAGTACGCGGTGGAGGGGGCCTTCGGAGCCGAGGTGGAGGTGAAGGTCAACGCGGTGGAGCTGCTGCGCCGGGAGCTGGCGCCTTCGCGCCGGCGGGGGCCGCCGCCCCCCGGGTATGTGCTGCTGGGCGGCGGGGTGGGGGACAGCTACCAGCCCGCCGAGGAGCGCTACCGGCTGGCGCGCGGGGCCCTGGAGCTGCTGCTGGAGCTGGGCCGGCCGGTGCACGTGCTCACCAAGTCCACGCTGGTGGAGCGGGACCTGGACCTGCTTCTGGCCATCCATGCCCGCTCGCGGGCCGTCCTGAGCATGAGCTTCTCATCCGCGGACGACGCCCTTGCCGCTCGCTTCGAGCCGGGGGTGCCCCCCCCTTCCGAGCGCCTGCGCCTGCTGGAGCGCTGCAAGCGGGCGGGGATCCCCACGGGCCTGTTCCTGATGCCGGTCCTGCCCTTCCTCACCGACACCGAGGAAGCGCTGGGCCAGACGGTCCGGCGGGCCGGGGAGGCCGGGGTCGACTTCATGGCGTTCGGAGGCCTGACCTTGAAGCCCGGCCGGCAGAAGGAGCACTACCTGGAGGTGCTGGCCGCTTTCCGTCCCGAGCTGGCGGAGCGCACCCGCCGCCTGTACCCGGAGCGGGGACAGGCGCCGGGGGGGTACGGCGGCGAGATCCAGCGGCGTTTCGCCGCCCTGGCCGGCGAGCGGGGAATTCCGACGCGCATGCCGCCGGCGCTCTACGAAGGGCTCCTGCCGCCGGCCGAGCGGGCCATGGTCGTGCTGGAGCACCTGGACTACCTGCTGCAGCTTCGCGGGCAGGCCTCCCCGTATCGGGAAGCGGCTCGCGCCTTGGCGGTGCGGCCGGAGCTGGCCACAGGGGAGCAGCTGGACCTGTTCCCCGCCGCGGGGCTTTCCCCGGAGTCTGCGGAGGTGCTGGAGGAGCTGCGGCGCACGGGGCGCGCCGCGCTTCTGGAGCGCCTGCTGGGC
>CAZMWZ010000077.1:0-2855 GCA_964570045.1 uncultured Spirochaetaceae bacterium | reverse complement strand
GGCGTATATTCAGTGAAACATATGGCAGAAGAAGCGACTCTCGTCATCATCAAGCCGGACGGTCTGAAAAAATCGCTGACCGGCAACATCCTCACCCGGCTGTCCGAGACCCGGCTGAAGATCGTGGCCGCCAAGGTCACCCGGGTCACGCCCGAACTGGCCGCCGAGCACTACGCCCACCTGGCCAAGAAGCCCTTTTACGAGGAGCTGGTGCGCTACATCACCGGGGAGCTGCACGGGGACAACCGGGTCCTGGCCCTGGTGTACTGGGGTGAGAACGCCATCGAGAAGATCCACGACCTGGCGGGCGCCACCAACCCGGAGCAGGCGGTTCCGACCACCATCCGCGGGCAGTACGGGCGCATCCTCACCAGCGGGGTTTTCGAGAACGTGATCCACACCTCCAGCGAGCCGGAAGAGGCCGAACGGGAGGTCAAGCTCTGGTTCGAGCCGCACGACATCGTGATCGACCTATATCCCGTGCGGGAGGTCCTCACCCCGGAGCGCAAAGCCCCGGTCTGGGCTTGAGAAGGTTTCAGTACGCAATAGCGTGCTGAGCGCCAGCGGCGGGCTTCGCCCGCTATCGGGCTCAGTCCCGCTGCAGCGTGCGGCGGTGGATCTCCTGAGCCTTCTCGCGTCCGGCGATCAGCTCGATCAATTTCACGGCGAACTCCGCCGAGGTACCCGGGCCGCGGCTGGTGACCACGTTGCCGTCCACCACCACCCGGTTCTGCGTGAAGCGGGCGGTTAACAATCGCTCCTCCATGCCGGGGAAGCAGGTGGCCCGTCGTCCGGCCAGCACCCCCGCCGGCTCCAGCACCACCGCAGGGGCGGCGCAGATGGCCGCCACCAGGCGCTGGCGTTCGTGCGTCCGGCGGATCAGCTCCATGGCCCGGGGCGAGGCCGCGATGTTGGCCGCCCCCGGCATGCCGCCTGGGACGATCACCCCTTCGGGTTCCTCGGCCAGCTCCTCTATAGTCGTGTCGGCCTGAAGGCGGATGCCGTGGCTGCCTTCGATCAGGAGGCCGCCGATCCCCACGAAGCGCACGTCCACCCCCGCGCGGCGCAGGAAATCCGCCGGGGTGACGGCCTCCACCTCCTCGAAGCCCGGTGCCAGAAGCAAGGCGTACACGCGTATCCTCCGTCAGGACTTCAGCATAGGAGGCCAGCGCGGGGGAGTCAAGCCGGCGGATGGGACGGGGCAGCCGACTCCTCGACGTGCAGAGCGTCCAGGGCCTGAATCAGGCGGGTGATCGTGCGGTTTACCGGAACCTCAATACCCAGGGCCTCCGCCTCGCGCAGGATCGCCCCGTTGATGAAGTCGATCTCGGAGGGCCGGCGGCGGTCGAAGTCCTGGAGCATGGAGGAGCGGTTGCGGCCGGTCTTCTCGGCCACCGTGTAGACCATGGCCAGCGGCTCCGCGTAGGAGAGGGGGATGCCCCTGGCCTGGGCCACGCGCACCGCCTCGGCCACCAGGTCGGCCATGAGCGCCCGGGTCTGGGGAAAGTCCAGCAGGCGGCCGTTGGCCAGGCCGGTCAGAGCGGTGAGGGCGTTGATGCCCACGTTGATCACCAGCTTGCTCCAGACCAGGCTGTCGACGCTCTTCTCCAGATGCGTCTCGAAACCGGCCCGGTTCAGGGCCTCGGCCAGGGGGGCCAGCTTCGAGTTGTCGGACAGGCACAAGTGCGTGGGGCCGACACCCGCGTGGCGGATGCGACCCGGGCCCACGAAGGTCGCGCCCTGGGAAGTGACCCCGGCGGCCGTGCGCTCCGCCCCGAAGGCCTCGCGCAGGATCTGCTCGTTGCCCAGCCCGTTCTGCAGCGTGACCGCGATGGCGCCGGGCTTGGCCAGGCCGGCGAACTGCCGCGCGACCGCGGCGGTGGCGCTGGACTTGACGAAGATCAGCAGCACGTCCGCGTCGCTCAGGTCGGCGGGCACTACCGTGGCCTTCAGGCGGACCACCGTCGCCTTGCCGTCCAGCTCCTCGATCGTCAGCCCCGAGGCGTTCACGGCCTCCACGTGCGGCCGAGAGATGTCGCAGAGCACCACTTCGGCGCCCGCCTGGGCCAGCTTGCCCCCATACAGGCAGCCCATGGCCCCCGCCCCGACGATCCCGATCTTCATGCCCGGCCTCGCAGTTCGCGGTACGAGGGCACGCCGTGGAGCGACTCGGCGGCCCGCACCGCGTTCACGATCGCCTGGGCCATGGTCCAGGCCGCGATGGCCCCGACCTGGTTGAGGTCCGCCGCCGGCGCGCCCGGAGCGCCGGCGCCCAGACAGAAGATCACGTCGCAGTCCCCCATGGTGTGGACCGGCTGGATGGCGTGCGCGTACCCGTCGTGGGCGTTCATGGCCACCCGCGTGGCCCCTGCCTTGGTCAGCGCGGCGTTGGTGGCCACCACCCCGATCGTGGTGTTGGAGGGGAACCCCCCCCTGTAATCGGCGGCGGTGAGCAGGCTGCGGGCCCCGGCGACGCGGCTCCCGTCCGGGGTCAGGGTGCCGGCCAGGGTCTCGGCTGTGTCCGGATCGATGACATCACCGTTGCAGTTCACCGCCACGATCGCCCCCACGATCAGCTTGCCGACCCGGGTGCTGGCCGTGCCCAGGCCGCCCTTCACCATGCCGCGGGCGTTGCCGGCGAACCGGCCGATACAGGCGCCGGTGCCGGCGCCGACGTTGCCCTGGCGCGACTCGCTGGAGGAGGCGTTCGCGCAGGCCTCGTAGCCCATGGCGGCATCCGGGCGCCGCTTCGGCGCGGCGAAGGCCAGGTCGTTCATCGCCGCCCCGGCTACGATGGGCACCACCGCCACCCCGATGTCGAAGCCGATGCGCCGCTCCTCCAGGAAACGCATGAC
>CAZMWZ010000076.1:0-12958 GCA_964570045.1 uncultured Spirochaetaceae bacterium | reverse complement strand
GCGATCAGGGCGGCAGCGAGGTAGAGCGCCGGCTTCCTCATCGATCCCAGCTTGTCGTGCGCTTCGGCCCGCCGCCGGCGTCCCGCATCGCGCCGGCGGGAGTCTCGCGACCAGCTCTCCGTTCACAACCAGGGTGTGCGGATTATCTAGGCTTCACCGTCCGGCGTCGGGAGAGCTGCCTTGGGAACGCCACTAGCCCGTTGAGCGTAGCACGCCCGCCGCGACGCTGGCAAGTTCGCAGGCGGCCGACGGGGGTGCGGCGGGCTGGGTTCAGGCCTCGGGGGCCGGGCGACGGCGCTTCTCCCGCCCCAGGAGGCTGGCCTTGGTGAGCTTCACCCCGTCCATTTTCTCGCGGATGCGGGTGACCGCCTCCTCCACCCTGCGCTTGCGGCTTCCCTCGTCCTCGAACAGCTCCTGCTGCACGGCCTCCTCGCCCCTGACCACGTTGTCCGTGCCCACCCCGACGAGACGAATGGGGGTGCTTCCGTTCCAGCGCTGGGCGAGCAGCTCGAGGGCCAGGCGGTGGATCTCGTCGGAGGAGGTGAGCCAGTGCCGCACGGTGCGCTGGGCGTGCGTGGTGGTGAAGTCGTGGTAGCGCAGCTTCAGCACCACGGTGTTGGACTTCAGCCCCTCGCGCATGAGTCTGTACATGACCTGCTCGGCCAGCTCCAGCACGGTCCGCCGGACAGCCTCCGCGTTCTTCTGGTCCGTCTCGAAGGTGGTCTCGTTGGAGACGGAGCGGCTCTTGGGGGAGAGGGAGTAGATTCCCGGGTCCTGCCCGCGCACCGCCTGGTACAGGTAGCGGCCGGAAGCCTCGCCCATCATGGAGCAGAGCACGTCCTCGGGGACCCGCCGCAGATCGGGGATCGTCGCGACGTTCAGCTCCTGCAGGCGCTCGCGGGTTTTCTCGCCGGCGCCCCACAGCTTGGCCAGGGGCAGGCTGTCCAGGAAGGCGATCTCCCCGCCGGGGACCACCTGGCGGAGGCCGTCGGGCTTGCCGGCCTCGGAGGCGAGTTTGGCCAGATACTTGTTCCCCGCGATCCCGATGGAGAGGGTTAGGCCCGCCTCGGAGCGCACGCGCTCCTTGAGGCCGCGGCCGACGGCCAGCGGCGGGCCCAGCAGCCGCTGCGTGCCGGACATGTCCAGGAACGCCTCGTCGATCGAGATGCGCTGCAGCTCCGGGGTGTACTTGGCCAGGAGGGACATGACCTGTTCGGAACATTCCAGGTAGCGCTCCATGCGCGGAACCAGGTAGACGCCCTGGGGGCAGCGGCGGTGGGCCTGCGAGATCGGCATGGCCGAGTGCACGCCGTACTTGCGCGCCTCGTAGGAGCAGGCCGACACCACCCCCCGGTGCCCCGGCAGGGCCCCGACGATCACGGGCTTTCCCGCGAGGCGCGGGTTGTCCATGATCTCCACCGAGGCGTAGAAGGCGTCCAGGTCCACGTGGAAGAACACCATCAGGTCTTCAGCTCCAGGCCCATCCGGTAGGTCAGGCGCGAGCGGACCTCCGCCTGGTCGCCGAAGGCTTCGAAGCCGGCGGGCGGCTCGCCGTACTCCAGCTCCAGGTCCAGGACGAAGCTGCGGGCTTGAGGCAGAGTGAGCTGCACGCTGAGGGGCAATGGCGGGTTGACCCCGATCAGGAGCGTGTACCGCCGCCCGTCCGGCTCGCGCTGGTAGGGGAAGTTGGCGTCGTAGAGCACGAACTCCTCGGGTGCGGATACCGTAAGGCGGATGCGCACCGGCGAGCCCAGCGGCTGCAGCGCGAGGTTGACGTTTTTCCGGTCCAGGAAGCCCACCGCCGTCACCCGGGGGGCCACCAGGTCTTCGATTCGCGGCAGGGGGCGCCTGGCGAAGCGCGCCCGCGTGTTCACGACCCGCAGGCCGCCGGGGTCGCGCAGGTACAGCCCGCGCAAAGGGGCGGGGCTGGCCAGCTCGACCCGGGCCTCGCCGCTCACCCGGTCGACCAGGTACTCGGCCCGGACCGGCTGCGGCCGGCCGGGGCCGTAGGGCGAGTAGAACAGGAAAAAGCCGGACAGGCCGCTCAAGACCACGGAGAACAGGGCGGCACTGACCACCTGCCGGGTGCGCCGGGAGGAGATCCGGAACAGGGGGAGCACGAGGCGCAGTCGGATGTACATCAGGATGAAGGGCAGCAGAACCCCCGCCAGCAGCAGGTTTCCCCACAGCTTGGAAAGGAGCACGACCTGGCAGAAGCGCAGGACCGGCAGGCTGAACAGCTCCAACACGGCCTTGAGGATCCAGTACGGGGAGGCCAGGAAGAACAGCAGCTTGAGGACCCTGCTGGTGACCGCGGAGAACAGCAGCGCGCAGGCGAAGGCCCAGAGGAAATAATAGGTGAAGGAGATGTTGACCGCCGCCAGCACGGCGATGTCCGCCAGTAAAAACAGCAGCGCGGCCGCGGAGTAGAAGCTGCCGCGCAGGGGAACGCGCAGGCGGCGCAGCAGCGGCAGCAGGGAGAAGAAGACCAGCAGGGGCACGGCCAGCTTGAAGGCCAGGAAGGGCAGGGGCAGATGAGCCCAGAGATCGGCGGAGTTGCGCAGACGCAGCAGTCCCTCCAGGGTCCAGCTGGCCAGGAACAGCAGCAGGAAGATGAACAGGAAATACAGCGGCAGCACCCAGAAGTCCCGCCCCAGCAGGCGCAGGTAGCGGCGCAGCCGCGGCGTGAACACCAGGCTGTACAGCAGGGCAGCTGCCAGCACTCCGATCAGCAGGACCACGTACAGCTGCTCCGAGACGCGGAAGTAGAACGAGCGGATCTGGAAGAACAGGTAGTGCCGGTCCCAGGTTTCCGGGATGCCGCCGCGGAACGAGTCGCCGAAGCCCTCCAGGAACGCGAGGAAGGAGGCGACCCAGGCTTCCTCCCCCCCTGCGGGCAGCCCGCCGTATTCCCCCTCCAGGACGACGGCCGGGTAGCCGGCGTCCAGAAACGGCTCGATGACGGTGGGCGCGTCGGTCAGGCCGATGCGGAAGATCTGCGTCTCGTTGCCCCGGACCAGGAAGAACAGCCCAGCCGCGTTCAGGGCCCTGGTCGTGCGGTCGATCAGCCAGAAGGGGGACTCGATGCCCCGGCCCCCGGCCCGCACGTGCAGGCGGCTGGGGACGGAGCGCAGGTTCAGGTACATGGCCATGGCGCGCTCGGTGGGGGTGAAGTCGCGCAGAAACAGCCGCGAACCCATGGGGTACTCCGCCCCGCTTCCGAACTCGGCGCCCAGAAACAGCACCTCTAGCGAGAGCGCGGGTCTCGTTTTGCCGGCGGCGGCCAACAGGCCCAGGGCCAGGGCCACGTTGATCGAACCGTCGTGATCCCTGGCTGCTTCCACCGGGTGATTCAGCGGCACGGCCAGAAGAAGCCTGTCCCGCCGCTCGCCGGCCACAGAGGCGACCAGGCAGCCGGAAAAGGAATGGTTCAGGTCGGACTCGCGGAAGTCCAGGCGACGCGCCGAAATCCCCAGCTCGCGCAGGCGCGCCTCCACGTACTCCAGCACCCCGCGCTCCGCCGCCGAGCCTTCCAGCCTCGGGTACAGCTGCTGCAGCCGGGCGTAATCCGCGAGCACTCGGGCGGCGGCGGACTGCTGGCCGCGCGCGGGCACCGCCGCCAGGGTGAGCACAGCAGACAGGATCGCCAGCGACCTCGCAAGGTGCATTCACCGACCAGAATAGTGGCCTGAAAAAAGCATTGCAATACGGGTAGCGTTATTTTATGATGGCCGGCAGGGGATGGCCATACTCGAGGAGATCCTGAACAGGCGTAGCATCGCTAGCTTCAAGCCGTTAGCGGTGAGCGCGGCGAAGTTGGAAAAGGTGCTGGAGGCAGGACGCCTTGCCCCCTCGGCCAAGAATCGTCAGGAGTGGCGGTTCGTTGTCGTCCAGAAGAAGGCGTTGCGGGAAAAGCTCAAGGAGGCCGCCTTCGGCGAGGAGAAAGTCGGCCAGGCCCCCGTGGTCATCGCCTTGTGCACTACGAACATCGAGTACCGCATGCCCAACGGGCAGCTCTCCTACCCGGTGGACCTGGGGATCGCCACCGGCTTTATGGCCTTGCAGGCGGTCCGCGAGGGGCTGGGCACCTGCCTGCTAGGCACCTTCGACGAGACGGCGGTCAAGGAGCTGATCTCCGTCCCCTACTCGATGAAGGTCGTGCTCCTGCTGCTGCTCGGCCACCCGGCGGAGCTGCCCGAGCCGCGCCCCCGCAAGCCCTTGCGCAGCATTGTCTCCTACGATCACTGGTAATAGGCGTACAGGCGCCGCAGGCTGTCCGCGTGCTCCTTGCCGGGGAAGGGGGAAATCGGTCCGCCGAGGTTGAAGAATACAGGGTCGGCGTGGGTCCAGAGCACCTGCACGAAGAAGCTGAAGGGGGGGATGGCGGTTTCCGGGTCCGGCAGGACGGCCACGGTCAGAGCCTCCTCCCGCCTGAGCTCCAGCGGGCGCGTGAGGGAGAGCTGGCAGCCTTCCCGGCTTAAATCCCGAAGGTAGCCGGTCACCTCCCGGCCCCTGATGATGATCTTGGCGTGGGTCTTGAGACGGACCCCGCGGCGCTTGTTTTCGCTCATGCTCCAGTCCCTCCGGTCGACATACTGATGAGCGTCCCCGAAACCGGCCCTTCCCCCCAGCGCACCGGCCGCCCCGACGGGTCCAGGAACCCCAGGGAGAAGCACGGGAACACCCGGCGGGCCACCAGCAGCCCCATCCCGAAGCGCTGGTAGTTATTCCGCTTCTGGTACTTCTGGAACGCTGGGCCGTTGGGGTCCACGGCCATTGCGTCGTCCTCCAGGTTGTAGGGCAGGCCGGACGGGTCGAAGCCGCCCCCGAAATCCCGGATCGTCACCCGCAAGAGCCTGTCCTCGACGCGGAACACCGTGTGCACCCGCTCGCTGACCCGTCGCTCCCGATGGGCTCGCAGGGAGTTGCTGATCAGCTCCAGGACGGCAAACTTGACGTTCTCGGGGCTGCCGACGCTGGCGGGGAGGGCTAGATTGTTCAGGATGTCCAGGACCTTACGGTATTCGGCGGCGGGGTGGATACTCAGTCGTAGCTGCCGGCAGCGCCTGTTGCGGAGCGAAAGGCTTTCATCCATTTGAAAAACCGTGGATCTTGTTGTCTAATACCCCTATGCTCTATCTTCTGGTCACCATCGGCCATTATAGACAATTGGCCAGGATTGACCAAGAGCTCCTTCAGTCCCTCGAGGCCGGCATCCGCAAGCTCGGCGCCCAAAGCGGCGTCCCCATCGAGGTGCTGCGGGACGGCAGCGCGCTGTTCGCACTGGGCCCAGAGGGCCAGGTTGATCCGCGGCGCGCCCTGGAGCTGGCTTTCCCGCTGGTCGCCCTGCTGGAGGAGAAAAAGGAGGAGCTCTACGGCTACCAGCTGCTGCTGGCGGTGCTGGAGGAGGCCGGCGCCGAGGCCGCCCTGCGGCAGCTGAAGGGCCTGCTGGCCGGAAGCGAGGAGGAAGGGGAGCTGTGGATCGAGGCGGGCGCCATCCCGCTTTTCACGAGCCTGGTGCAAACGCGCCGCTCGCGGGAGCTGTGGCGGGTGTTGGACCGGGTCCTGCCCCGGGAGTCCCCCCGGGAGGTCCGGCAGGCACGGTGGGTGCAGGAACGGCTGGTGTTCCAGGGCTTCCAGGCGCTCAACCGCCAGCTGGAGCGCAAGGACCAGGGCCTGGGCCTGTACCTGTACGGCCCGGTGTCCCAGGATCGCCGCGGCATCGTGGACGCCCTGCAGGAACGCCTGGCAGGCACTGCCGCCGTCCGCCGCTTCCCGCGGCTGTACGCCCTGTTCGAGCGCCGCTCCACGCTGCACCCGTTCCTCAACAGCGTGGACCCGGCTTTCCTGCCGCACGTGGGCCGGTACCTGGAGAGCCATGAGCAGGCGGCCTGGGCTGCGCTGGCCGACCTGCTGAGCTACTTGAAACCCGGCGCGGGCTCGCGTGCTCCCGCCCCGACCCGCGCCTCCGGGCCGAGGGGGCGGCCGGCGCAGGCCGGCGCCGCACAGCGGTCGGAGGCAGCCACCGGCGTCCCGGAGCTCTGGCCGGACCACCTGGCCGAGGATTTCCTCCTTTCCTACCAGCTCTACCTGAGCGCCTACTTCCGGATGCTGGAGGAAAACTTCCTGCCCGCCGTGCTGATCTGCGAGGACCTGGACGCCTACCAGCCCTCCACCATGCGGATCCTGTCGATACTGTTGAAGGACTTCGCGTACCGCCCCTCGTTCCTGCCCGTGTTCACTTCCGGCCAGAAAGAGATGCCGGAAGTCCTCGCCGCGCTGAATCCCGTACGGCTGTCCGTCCGCCCGCTGCGTCTGGCTGAAATGGGACGCCTCGCCACCGAGCATTTCCCCGGCCTGCGGGTCCCCGGCAAGGACTGGCTGCGCATCCGCCTGGCGGTGCGCGGCAAGCCGGTGTCCTTTCAGCACTGCCTGCTGTACCTGGAGCGCAAGGGACTCATCGCGCAGGAAGGGGAGCAATACCGCTGGCAAGCCGCGGAGGGCTGGGAGACGGTCCTGCCCAAGCAGCCGCTCACCCTCTCCTGGCAGCTGGTTGCGGACCTGGGCGCGGAGCTCCAGCGGGTGCTGTTCGTGGCCTATCTGGCGCAGGGGCTGCTGGACCTGCAAGGGTTTCTGGCTTTTCTCAGTGTGCTGGGAATCCCCGAGGCCCGGGCCGCCAAGGCGGTGGAGGAGCTGGCAGGCTTGAACCTGGTGCACGTGTCCCACCACCTGGTGCCGGTGTTCCCGGCCTTCCGCCAGCGGCTGCGCAGGCGGGTGGTGGCCGCGGAACCCGGGCTGGAGGAGCGCCTGCTAACCCACCTGATCGAGCTGTGGCGCCGAGGGGCCTATCCGCATCGGGTACTGCTGTTTTTCCTGCTCGCGAAAAACCGGCACACGACCGCCGCCCTGGAGGTCCTGGGGGAGCTGCTCAAGCGCAAGCTGGACGAGCTGGACTTCGCGGGGGTGCGCCTGTTCCTGGAGCCGAAGAACTTCCGCCTGACCGCCAGCCTCGGGGCCGAGGAGCAGAAGAGCCTGGCCATGCTCCTGGGAGCGGCGCGCATCCGCTACAACCTGCTGCTGGGAAACCGCAAGGAGGCGGAGGCGGCCTATCTGACGGCCGTGGACCAGGGCAGTGATTTCCAGGTGAGCCTGCTGAAGGGGGAGCTGTTCCTGCAGATCGGCCGCTTCCTGGCAGCCCGGGGGGAGACCAACATCGCCCTGCAGTGGGTCAAGAAATCCGTGATCCAGTTCCAGGGCTCCGGCAGCGCGGCGGCCGAAAGGGAGGCCACGCTGGAGCTGGGCGCGGTCCTGCTGGCCGAGGCGCGCGTTTCGGAGGCCGTGGAGTACTTCAACCTGGCCGGTCAGGCCCAGGCGCCCGACCCGGGGGAGCTGCGGCAGGCGGCGCTGCGCGGGGCGGCGCTGTTCATCCAGGGCAACCTGTCGCGCGCTCAGGCCGAGACCCAAGGCGGCCTGGCCAAGGCGCGCGCGCTCAAGCGGCGCGAGTGGGAGCTGTTCTTGAGCTTCCTGGCGGCCCGCCTCCTGTTCGAGCTGGGTTCGTACGCGGAGGCGGTGCAAGGCTTCGAGGAGGCCCTGGCCGTGGAGGCGCTCTACCCGGCCGCGGCCGCCAATAAGGTGCTGTACGCCTGGCTGGCCCGGGCCTTCGCCTACGCCGGCAGCCCCGAGCAGGCCCTGCGCATCCTCGGCCCGCTGAAGCAGAGCTGGGAGAGCTGCCTGTTCCAGGCCGAGGCCTGCTTCTTCAGCCGGGAACTGGCCAAGGCGCTGGAATACTGCGGCCAGGCGCTGTCCCTGACCTCCTCCCTGGAGACCTACTCAGGAGAGAGGGTGCTGTGGGCCGACGGCTTCAGCGACGTGGAGGGCCGCTGCCTGGTGCTGGCCAAGGACGGAGCGTTGGCCCTGCGCCTGGTGCAGTCCCTGCAGGCCTACCTCTGGGGGTTGGAGGGCAGCGTGGAACGGGCCACCGAGCAGCTGCACGCTATCACCCGCAGCGGGCATATCCCGGAGGCGGACCCCTACCAGAGTCTCTACCATTACTGGTACGCCAGCATTCTTCCGGACATCCGCCAGGAGGCGCTGGACGACCGGCTCACGGTGCTCAACAAGGCCCTGCAGCTGCTGCAGCAGCGGGCCAGCCGGATCGAGGACTCCACCCTGCGCTGGCACTACCTGAACAACAACCGCTGGAACGCCGGCCTGTTCGCCGAGGCCCGCAGGCGCAAGCTGATCTGAGCCCGAGCCGGCATTGACGCAAGGCCACGCGAGGGCGTATACTTGGCTTAGTCATTCTCTGGGGGGGGAAATGGCCGAGCAGCTTATTCTCAAGAGTCTGCCTTTCATACGCATCCTCCCGAACTGGGCGCAGGAGCTGGCCTATAAGTACTGCTCCAAGACCGCCAACCTGTACATCGTCCATGGCAACATCCGGGACTTCCTGCCCCATAAGATGAACGACAACGAGTTCAAGTTCGTCAAGATTCAGAACTACATCGCTGAGGTGCTGTTCGGCAACCGCGACCTCATCGCCTTCTACGACCGCTCCGCGGGGGTGGCCTTCTGCACCCCGGAAATGCGCCGGGACTACCTGGCCGCCTGCGGCGGCGGCAACGGGCAGGCCGTGCAGGCCCTGTCCCGCGACCCTCTGGAGGCCTTCCCTGCCTGGGAGCAGTTCTGCTACCGCCACGTGTCGAGCAAGCGGCGGCTCGTGCTGATCATCGACTACGCCGAGACCATCCTGCCCAACACCGACATCTCCCGCTTCACCGATGAGGACCGCTACTGCCTGGTCACGCTGAACCGCTGGGCCAACGACCCGATCTTCACCGAGGGAGACATTTCCATCATCCTCCTGACCGAGAACCTGGCCGACCTGAACACCAAGGTGGTGCGCTCGCCGGCCACGATCAAGGTGAACATTCCGCTGCCCGACGAGACGGTGCGCCAGCGCTTCCTGGCCTGGCTGGAGAAGCAGGGCAGGCTCCTGCTGGAGAACCGCCTCAACGCGGAGAAGGTGGCCAAGATCACCAGCGGCCTCAACCTGGTGAACATCCACCAGCTGGCCGCCGAGAGCTACCAGGAGGACCGGGAAATCGGCCTGGAGTACCTGCGCCTGAAGAAGAAGGAGATGATCGAAACCGAGGCCTCGGGCCTGCTGGAGTTCATCGAGAGCGAGTTCGACCTGGGCATGGTCTCGGGGCATGGCTACGTGAAGAAGCGTTTCAAGAGCGCGGCCAAGGCCATCAAGATCGGGCGCCTGGACGTGCTGCCCATGGGCTACCTGATCGCCGGCCCGGTGGGCACGGGCAAGAGCTTCATGGTCACGGCCTTCGCCGGCGAGATCGGCATCCCCATCGTGAAGTTCCGCAACTTCCGCTCCAAGTGGCAGGGGGTCACCGAGGCGAATCTGGAGAAAGTCTTGAGCATCCTCACGGCCATGGCCCCGGTCGGGGTGATGATCGACGAGGCGGACGCCTTCCTGGGGGACCGCAACCAGGACGGGGACTCGGGCACCTCCAACCGCATCTTCGGCCAGATCGCCTCGTTCATGGGCAACACCGAGTACCGCGGCAAGATCATCTGGTTCCTGATCACCTGCCGCCCCGACCTGCTGCCCATCGACCTGAAGCGCCAGGGGCGGGCCGAGGAGCACCTGGCCCTGTTCTACCCGGAAACCATCGAGGAAAAGCAGGAGCTGTTCCAGACCCTGGTGCGCAAGCTCAAGCTCAAGGTCCAGAGCGTGGACATCATCGAGCTGTTCAAGAAGTACAAGTTCGACTTTTCCGGCGCCGATTTAGAGTCCATCCTGATCCGGGCCAAGCTGCTGGCGGCCATGAACAACCACGTGATCATCACCGGCGAGGACCTGGACGAGACCATCCGCGATTTCAATCCCCCCTCCTACCCGCACGAGATCGAGCTGCAGAACCTGGTGGCCGTCCTGGAGTGCACCAGCCGGGAGATGATCCCCAAGCGCTTCCAGAACCTGGAGCGCGCGCGCCTGGTATCCGAGATCCAGCAGCTGAAGGTCCTGATGGGGGAGCGGGAGTAAGCCGGGCGTTCCTTCCCTGGGCCGGCCTGCCCGCAGGGCAGTGAGTCCCCTCTTCTAGTGTTCTTCCTGTTCCCGCTCCAGCAGCTTTTTGGTGGAAAGCAGGCCGCAGGCCGCGGCGATGTCCAGCCCCCGCGACTTGCGCAGGGTGGTGATGTAGCCGCTGGCCTTCAGCCTGGCCTGGAAGGCCTCGATCCGCTCGGGGGGGCTCGCCGCGAGCGGAGAGTCCGGGATGGGGTGGAAAGGGATGAGGTTGAGGCGGCAGGGTATGCCCTGCAGGATGCGGGCCAGCTCGCGGGCGTGATGAGGCGAGTCGTTCAGGCCGTCGAACAGGATGTACTCGAAGGACACCCGGCGCCGGCCCGCGTGCGGCCGCTCCCGCAAGGCTCGCAGGACCTCGCGCAGGGGGTAGAGGTTCTCCACCGGCATCAGCTGCCGGCGCTCCTCCTCGAAGGGGGAGTGCAGGCTCACCGCCAGGCGGCAGCGGCTGGCCTCCAGGAAGCGCAGCATGGCCGGCAGCAGGCCTACCGTGGAGACCGTGACCCGCGAGGGGCTGATGCCGTAGCCATAGTCGGAGGTGAGGATCTCCAGACTGGCCAGCACGGCGTCCAGGTTGTCCAGCGGCTCGCCCATGCCCATGTAGACCAGGTTGGTGAGCCGTTCCCGCTCCGGCAGGCTGCGGACCTGGTTGAGGATCTCGCCGGGGTCCAGGTTGCCCTGGAAGCCCTGCCGCCCGGTCTGGCAGAAGAGGCAGCCCAGCTTGCAGCCCACCTGCACGGACAGGCACAGGGTGGCGCGCCGGGCCTCCGGGATGAAGGCTGCTTCCACGAAGCGGCCCGCGGCGGGGAACAGGTACTTGCGAGTGCCGTCGGCGGACTGGACCGCGGAGGCCGGGGCCCGGACCCGCAGGTCGTAGCGCTCGGCAAGCCAGGCGCGGGAGTGAGCCGGCAGGTTCAGCATGAGCTGGAAGGAGTCGGCGTGCCGGGCGTACAGCCAGTGGGCCAGCTGCCGGGCGGCGTACGGCTTCAGGCCGGCTTCCGCGGCGACGCTCCCCAGAGCGGAAAGGGTCTTGCCGAAGAGGTTTTCCTTAGCCGCGCTCATCAGCCGCATCCATTCAGAAATAGATCTCCGCCGGGACGTTGCGGAACGGCAGGCGCCGGGAAGCGGGAGCCGTGGTCCTCACTGTCTTCCTCCCTGCGCTCCAATATAACGAGTCCAGGAGGCGTTGTCCCAGGCGCCGCCGCGGATCGAATCCTTCTTGACTCGCCCGCGGGCACGACCGATAATCGCAGTACGGAGTAGGAGCTTGGAGCCGCGCAAAGCAGAGTTTTCCCGCAAGACCGCGGAGACCGACGTTCGCGTCGAGGTGGCCCTCGAGAGGGCGGGGCCGTCGGCGGTCGACACCGGGGTGCCCTTTTTCGACCACCTCCTGCGGGCCCTGGCCTTCCACGGCCGGCTGGGCTTGAGCGTCCGGGCCCGGGGCGATCTGGAGGTGGACGAGCACCACCTGGTGGAAGACACCGGACTGGCGCTGGGGGAGGCCTTCGCCCGCCTGTTGGAGCAGGGGTCCGTGGAGCGCTTCGGCCACGCGGTGGCGCCCATGGACGAGGCGCTCGCCGAGGTGACCGTGGACGTGTGCGGCCGGCCGACTCTCGTGTTCGGCGGCGAGTTCCCCCAAGCCCGGGTCGGAAGCTTCGAGGCGGCGCTGGTGCGCGAATTCCTGGCCGGCCTGGCCGCCAGGGCGCGCATCGCCCTGCACGCCAGCCTGCGCTACGGCGCCAACAGCCACCACCTGGCCGAGGCCCTGTTCAAGGCCCTGGGCCTGGCCCTGCGCCGGGCCTACGCGCCGGCCCCCGGCGGGATGTCCACGAAGGGCACCATCGCCTGAGGCCGTATGGGTAGCCGGGAAGAGCTGTTGAGCCGCCTGCCCAAAGAAGGCTTCCTCAAGATCTCCTCCGAGAAATCCGCCCGGCTCAGCGAAGGGGAGCGGGTCGCCCTGATCCGCAAGGGCAACGAGCTGTTCAATCTAAAAAAGTTCGACCTGGCACGCAAGATCTTCGTGACCACGGGGTACAGCGACGGCCTGATCCGGCTGGGAGACGCCTATTTGAGGCAGTCCCAACCGCTGGAAGCCTTCCGCATGTACCTGCTGGCGCCGGACGGCAAGAAGGTGGAGGCCCTGCTGGAAAAGACCGTCGCCGTGCTGCGGCACTGGTTGTCCGAGCAGCCGGGGGCGTGAACAGAGCCCCGGGGCGCGCGGGCTACTCCAGCACGGCGCGGATGCGGCGCACCCCCGCCGAGGAGGACTGCTCTTTCTGGATCACGAAGCGCCCCAGCTCCCCGGTGCGCTCCACGTGCGGCCCGCCGCATACCTCCCTGGAGAAGCCGCCGATGGAGTAGACCTTGACCATCTCCTCGTACTTGTCCCCGAACAGGGCGATGGCCCCGCAGGCCCGGGCCTGGTCCAGGGTCATGGTCTGGAAGCTCACCGCCAGGTCCGCCCGGATCTGCTCGTTGGCGATCGCTTCCACCCGGCGGACCTCGTCCTCGGTCAGCGGTGCTGAGTGGGTGAAGTCGAAGCGCAGGCGCTCCGGGGTGATGTTGGAGCCCTTCTGCTGGACGTGCGCGCCCAGCACCTGGCGCAGGGCCTGGTGCAGGAGGTGGGTGGCCGTGTGCAGGCGGCGGGTCATCTCGGTGTTGTCGGCCAGGCCGCCCTTGAAAATCTTCTCCGCACCGCTCTTGGAGAGCTCCTGGTGTTTGCCGTAAGCTTCCTGGAAGCCTTCCAGGTCCACACTCAAGCCGTGTTCGGCGGCCAGCTCCTGGGTGAGCTCGATGGGGAAGCCGTAGGTATCGTACAGCCGGAAGGCCACCCGCCCCGGCACCACCGGCTTCGGGTTC
>CAZMWZ010000075.1:7996-12958 GCA_964570045.1 uncultured Spirochaetaceae bacterium | reverse complement strand
GGAACTCTTCCACCGTGCGGAGGAACTCCTCGTGGCTCCACTTCAACAGCCGCAGCAGCTCCTCCTCGCGCTTCTTGAACTCCACCAGGGAGAGGCGGTAGCGGGCCGCCTCCACCTTGAAGCTGCGAGGGTAATCCTGGACTACCTTGGCGAAAACCCGCTCGGCTTCCTCCAGGCGCCCCAGGGAAAACAGCGACTCCCCGATCCAGAAATAGGCATTGGGCACGAAGGAGGAATCGGGGTTGCGCTGGATGAAATCCTGGGAGGCCTGGAGCGCGTTTTCGAAATCCCTTTCCAGGAACAAGAGACGGGTTTTCTGATATTGGGCTTCGCTCTCCAGGGGATGTCCGGGGTATCGGGCCAGGAAATGCTCCAGGGTGCGGTCGGCCTCCTCCAGCATATCCAGGGCCATATAGGCCATGGCCGACCAAAAATGAGCGTCGGGTGCCAGGGCCGAGGCATCGCGGTCGGCGATGACGCCGCGGAAGCTCTGCAGCGCCTGCTGGTATTGCTCCTGCCTGAAGGCCAGCAGACCCGCCTGCAGCTCGGCTTCCGCGCTTTTCGACTGCGACCAGCCGAAGGGGCCGAGGAGAAGGAGGAACACAACGATGCCTGCCGCCGGATGACACCTGCTCATGGGAGGATTTGCTCCTTCCTTATTTTTCGACAATTACGCGCCAAGATTGACTAAAGTTATCATCATGGTATAATAAAATATATAAAGCCAGGAGGCAACGGTTTCCTCGAGTCCGGATGAGCTTTGCGATGGTGGAACGGCAACTCACGTTCAAAGAGAATGAGATCGTGCAAATTCTCAACAGGGTGTACCTCCACTTCAAGGAGGGCGCCTTTCCACCCGCGATCGAGCAGTTGGAGCGGGCGCTTTCGATCGACTTCGAGTATTCCGACGTGGCCAACGCCCTGAAATGCGCGAATTTCTGGCTGGAGATCGACAAGCGGGCTTCGTCGCTCGAGGGCGACTACGAGCGCGGGGAGTTCTACCAGAACCAATGGCGGGTTTTCAATGGTTTCGTTTCCAGGATGGAGAACGTTTCGGAGCGCTGCCTGTTCTCCTTGAAGTACTATGTTTTCGGGAAGGCCCTGGAGCACTACCTGGCGCTCGGCAGCGACCCGGAGAACCCGGACCCGGAGGTCCTCCTGCGCATCGGCCGCTGCCACAAGATCCGCGGCAACTTCGAAAGCGCGATCAGCTGCCTGGAGGAAACCAGCCGCATCCGGCGGGAGGACCCGGTTATCCTGGCGGAGCTGGCCGATTGTTACTCCCTGGTCAACGAAACCAGGGCGGCCAAGGTGTTCTTCCGCGAAGCCTTCTTTCTGGATTCCAGGCGCGTGGAGCTTGCCTACCTGGAGTCCCCGCTGATCCAGCGGCTGGTCGCCAAGCTGCGGGAGCGTTTCAGCGAACCGGAGATCCGCGACTGGATCCCCGTGTACGGAACGATCTACGGATTGTTCAACGTCAAGCGGGAGCTGCGACCGCTGGAACTGGGCAAGCTCAAGCAGGCCATATACCAGCTGGAAAAGGACGTGGAGCAGTCCAGCTCGGGGGCCGCGCCTGTGGCGCGGCTGATCAACCACTATTTCTGGCTGATCGACCACTACCTGGCCAGCGGCGAAGAGCGGCACAAGATCGAAGAGGTGCTGGAACGCGTCAAGGCCCTCGATCCGGTCGTGTACCAAGAATATACCAATTGAAACCTTTTCTCGAGGAGCGATGGAATTGTCAGAAAACCTGTTAAAAAATGTCAATGAGCTGCTGAACGAGGAAAAGTGGACCCGGGCCACGCTGAACAGCTACACGATCAGCAATTTCCAGGAGCTGGATACGCTCATCCGCGAAACCTTGCAGTCGGAGGTGCAGGACAAGGTGCTGGAGATGTGCGAGGAGCACCTGAAGCACACCCGCAACAGCATCATCGCCTTGTACCTGTCGGGAATCATCTCGCTAGGCAAGCAGCTGGTCGACGACTCCAACCTGGTGGTGTTGATCAGCATTTTCGTGGACAACCACAAGTGGAACATCGTCGAGTTTCTCTGCAACCGCATCCTGGAATACGGCGAGAACAAGTTCGCCCTGAAGACCTTGGCGGACTGTTACGAGAACAAGAACGAGCAGGAGCAGAAGTTCCGCATCTGGGAGCGCTACATCAAGGTCGATTACGAGGACGCGGACATCGTCAAGCTCCTGGCTGAGAAGAAGGAGCAGGACGGGGACCTGGCCAACTCGATCGAGTACTATAAGAAGGCGCTACACCGCTTCATCAACAAGAAGATGTTCAGCAACGTCAAGGACATCTGGGAGAAGCTGATCAAGTATATCCCGGACGACGTGGACTTCTTCTTTGCCATCGAGCGTAAGATCGTCAAGGTCTTAAGCGGTGAGCGGGCCGCGGTGCTGCTGAACTACCTGGTGCCCCATTTTGTGAAGAAGGAGGACTGGGAAACAGCCATCGAGCTGCTGAAGAGAATCCTGAGCTACGAGCCCAAGAACGCCGCGGCCCGGAAGGAAATCGTCGAGGCCTTCCGCAACAAGTACCTGGCCCACAGCCAGCTGGAGGAGTACCTGCGCATTTCCAACCTCAACCAGAACTGGCGCAGTGTGCACGAGGCCATCGCCGATTTCGAAAAGCACATCGCCTTCGACGTCGGCAACTACGTTTTCCATTCCAGCTGGAAGATCGGCAGGATCGTCAGCATCAAGGACGACATGTTCATCATCGACTTCGCCGGCAAGCCCGGCCACAAAATGTCGCTGAAGATGGCGGTGAACGCCCTCAAGATCCTTTCCCCCGATCACATCTGGGTGCTCGCCGGCACGCTGCCCAAGGAGGAAGTGAAGGCCAAGGTGAAGGCGGACCCCGCCTGGGCCCTGAAGGTGATCATCCGCAGCTTCAACAATGCGGCGGACATGAAGCTCATCAAGGAACAGCTCACCCCGGAAATCCTGAACAACAGCGAGTGGTCCAGGTGGAGTGTTGAAGCCCGCCGTCTCTTGAAGACCGACTCGGCCTTCGGAAATATCCCCGACAAGCTGGACCGCTACACGGTGAGGGACAAGCCCATCGCCTTCGAGGAGAAAACCTACAACAAGTTCAGGGCCGAGAAGAACTTTTTCGACCGGGTGAAGACGATCCGCGAATTCCTGGAGAACATCGAACCGGACTCCGACTACTTCGCGGAGATGCTGGCCTATTTCACCGGTTTCCTGAAGTCCTTCTCCACCGTGACCGAGTACACCGTGGCTAGCTTCTTGCTGGTCCAGCAGATCGTCGCTATTTTCCCCTACTTAAACCCGGGGCTGGACTTCAACTTCACCGATCTGCTTAAGGACATCGATAGCTGCGAGGAGATGTTCGGCAAGCTGGCCGATGCGGAAATCAAGAAGAGCTTTCTGCTGCATCTCAAGCTCTATCACCCGCAGTGGCCGAATATCTTCGCCCAGCTGTTCCACGGCTACCTGAATAAGTTCATCATCGATGAGCTGGTAAAGAACGAGAGCTGGGAGGTGCTGCGGGAGTTGATCAACAGGATCATGGGCCGCTACCGGGAGAACCGGGAATCCTTCATTTGGGTTGCGCGCAACTTGCTCGCCGAACCCTGGTTCGTTTCCCTGGACATCAAGCTGGAGAAGGTGCTCATCGGGATGATCCACCTGCTGGACATCACCTTCAGGGAGATCAGCAATAAGCGGGACGTGAGCTTCAACCGCAAGATCAACAAGCAGGCGCACGACTTCCTGTTCCAGGAGGGGCGCCTGCTGAACTACATCCTGGAGTCCGGTGAAGAATCGATCATGCGGTTGCACACTCTGGTGGAGGACATCAAGGAGCTGGATCCGAACCTCAAGATCAACCTCAAGCACCAGCTGCGGGAACGCTATCCCCACTACCAGTTCCCCGGGGAGCAGGAGAAGGAGAAGGTCAGCATGGGCCTCCTGGTCACCCGCAGGAGCTACGAGAACAAGCAGAAGGAGCTGCGCCACATTCTGGAAAATGAAATCCCGGAGAACTCTAAGGAAATCGGATTCGCCATGTCTAAAGGCGACCTGCGGGAAAACGCGGAATATAAAGCGGCGCTGGAGAAGCAGGAGCTGTTGAAAACGGCGGCTATGCGGCTGCAGGAAGAGCTGCAGAAGGCGCAGATCTTCACCTCCGCCCAGATCAACACCGACGCGGTATCCTTCGGCACCCGGGTGGTTCTTCAGAACCTGGAAACCGGCGAGCAGGAACTCTACACCCTGCTGGGTCCCTGGGAGTCGGACCCCGCCAAAAATATCATCTCCTACCGTTCGCCCCTCGGGGTCGAGCTGCAGAACCACAAGGTGGGCGAGGAGCTCAACTTCGCCATCAGCGACAGAAGCTTCCGGTACGCGGTGAAGGACATCGAGAGGTCCGAGGTTGACTGATTCGAGGCGAGAATGAGAAAGTGGTTCCTGACGCTGGTGTTGCTCGTCCTGACGCTTGGCGTTGCCGCCTCCGGCATGGACGTGGTCACCATGGTCGATACCTCCGAGAGCATGTTCCCCTATTACGACGAGCTGGTGAACTACCTGTTGCGCGACCTGCTGGAGCACTGGCTGCACAAGGGGGACACGTTCCACCTGCTGAGCTTCGCCGACACGCCGGAAACGGAGATCTCGGCGCGCGTCACGGGCCCTAAGGAACTGACCGCTATCATCGACCGGATCTACCTGCTGCGTGCCCTGGGGCAGTACACCGACCTGGTGGCGGCCCTCGATTACCTGTACGCCTACCTGGACGCATTGCCTCCTGACAGCCCCAAGCTGGTTCTGCTGCTGACCGACGGCTTGCATGACCCGCCTCCGGGCAGCCCGAACCGAGGCGAAGCCGCCCAGGTGCTCGAGGCGCTGCACCGGAACGCTGACCGGATCCGCCTGCGGGGCTGGGACGTGCACATTTTGCGTATCCCGGGGGCCATGGCCGC
>CAZMWZ010000075.1:0-7896 GCA_964570045.1 uncultured Spirochaetaceae bacterium | reverse complement strand
TCCACCCTCCTGCCCTACTCCGAGTCCACGCCGGAGACTCTGACGGAGCAGCTCACGGGGTTCCCCACGCTCACCTTTCCCGGGCACCTGGGCAAGGTAGGGCGCCGCTTCACGGTGCCTTTTACCGTGACCAACCTGGGCCCGGCGGAAAGGCGCCTGACCTTGAGCCGCCTCACCAGCGGACGGGCCCGCCTGCTTCTCCATCCGGCTGTCTGCTTCGTCCCCCCCGGCCGGACCGTGGTGCTCGAGGCGCCGATCCGGCTTCCTTCTGGGTTCCTGCCGGGAGAGCACGTCCTGCCGATCACGTTGGAGTTTGCCGAGGCGGAGGTGCGCGTGTCGCCGCTGGCCGGCGAGCTCGCCTTCAACTATGCGGCCGCGAAGGGGATTTCGCCTGTCGTAACGTACGTTCTGATAGCAGGCGGCGCGCTGCTCCTCCTGGTCGCCGCGGTCCTCATTCTGCTGTCCCTACTGCGCAACCGGGCTCGCGACCGAGGCTTCGAGCGGTTCTTCGCGGCCGGCCGGGGCGGGATGCGCCCCCTGGTCCTCAGGGTTGTGGATCAGAATCCGTACATTGGCACGCGCAACATCCACGTGGTGCCGTCAGGCCGCTCGAAAAGTGTCGGCGGGGACGGTTCCGCCTTCCTGATCTACTACCTCCCCATGCCGCGGCGCATCGGCTCCATTCGCAACGATGGGAAGCAGTACATCTTCATACCCCGCAAACCCCAGTACTTCGCCTCGCTGGACAAGCCGCTCGCCGGCTGCTTGAATCGCGAAATCGTGGCCCTGACGAGGCGCGGACAACGGGTGCGGCTGGTGTTCCAGGAGTACGTGTCGCCGCTGGAGAGAATCAACAGCCTGATGCGCTCCGTGCGCCGCGTGCGTGCTCAGAACGCGTCCAGAGCTAGCTGAGCCTCCCTGCGCACCGAGGGGTGCGGGTCCCCGTCCGCCAACGCACGCACCTCGCCCCGCAGCGAGGCGAAACGGTTCAGTCGGATGCCGCGCAAGCCGTACAGCCGGATCGCCACGTTCGGGTGCCCCAGAAAGCGCTTGAAGAGCTCTCCCAGCCCGGCCTGCGACAGTCCGGCCAGCCGGCGGGCCGTGAACTCCAGCACGGCGATGTCCTTTCGACTCCACTCCGCTTCGACCACGTCACGGACGGCGTTGAGGCTCCCGCCGGGGTCGTGGAGGAGCAGGGCCCCCAATGCTTCCTCCCTGTACAGGTTGGCCAGCTTCCCGTCCTGGTAGGCCTCCGTCAGGAAGGCTACGGCCCGGGCGTTGCCGATCGCCCCCAGGGACTGGATCGCCTGGACCCGCACCTGTTTCTCAGGGTCGTAGCGCGCCTTGTAGATGAGGATGTCCACGGATTTCTGCGCGTCCTTGCGGGCCAGGGCTTTGGCGGCGGCCTGGCGCACGCGGGCGTTGGCGTCGCGCAGCCCGTCTTGTAAAACGCCTTCCACCTCCGCCAAATCGAAGCCGGCCAAGGCGCCGGCGGCATAGGTTCTGACCAGGCCGTCCTGCACGGCGAAAAGTCCGCGCAATGCCGGGATCGCCCGCCGGTCGCCGATTTCCCCCAGGGC
The DNA here is from genome assembly GCA_964570045.1 of uncultured Spirochaetaceae bacterium. Classification (GTDB taxonomy): domain Bacteria; phylum Spirochaetota; class Spirochaetia; order SZUA-6; family DRHE01; genus MIBK01. The sequence continues at coordinate 6,316 of CAZMWZ010000075.1, read as the reverse complement.
GGAAGCAGCGTACATGCGCCGGATCCTTTCCTCCTCCGCGTTGGAAACGACGGCGATCAGGTCTTCCACGGCGGGTGCGTACTTCAGAGCTCCCAGCGCCAGGATCAGCTGCGGCTTGAGACCCTCCGGGTACTCCGCATCCCGGAGCCTGGCCAGCAGGGCCTCCCCCGCGGCCTGCTGCCCTATCCCCGCCATGGCCTGGATGGCGGCCCCGGCCAGCTCGTCGCCCTCGTCCAGGAAGCCGACCAATGCCTGTCCGGCTTCCGCGGAGCGGATCGCGGCCAGGTAGCGCATGAAGGGCACCAGAAAGCGGGGGTCGCGGTTTTCCGCGTCTGCCAGCCTCTCCAGACCCAGCGACTCGGCGTCACGGACCCCGGACTGGGTGAATAGCTCCAGGATGGCGGCGGCGACGGCAGGGTTGGCTGTGGAGCGCAAGGTCTCGAGCAGCTCCGGAGTCAGGGAATCGTCGCCCGACGCCTTGATTCGAGCAATGACCTGCAGGACTTCGCTCTCGATCCCGTAGCGCAGGACCTCCCGCCAGCGCTCTGTGGGAGGGGGAGCCGGCGCCTGCTGCGCCGGGCAGTTCAGCAGCGGAAGGGCGAACAGGGCGGAGGCCAGCAGCAGAGCCCTGGGGTTCATGGTGTGCGGACCCTCCGCCGCAGCACGTCCCGCAGCATCTCGATGCGGGTCAGCCAGTACATGCCTAGGAGGATCGCCACGCTCCCCAGCCCGCCGGCGGCCAGGATGCCGAGGCTGCTCAGCGAGCTGCCGGCCCCCCAAACCCGGCGGGTGGCGAGCCGGAAGCCGATGAGGAAGGCCGTGAAAGGCACCAGGGACACGGCAACCCGCAGGCAGGTGGCCAGGATTAAGCGGCCATCCAGCCCCGCGAGGCGCTTGCGGGCGACCGCCAGCAGGTGGAGGAAGCCTACCGTGAAGGCCACGGAGTTGGCCACCGCCAGCCCGCTCACGCGCAGTGCAGTCCTGCGCAGCCACAGCGACAGAAGGACGTCCACCGCGCTGACCAGCAGCGCGGAGAAAAGGGGCGTGCGGAAATCATGCCGGGCGTAAAAGAAGCGCTGCAGGAAAGTGAACGCCCCGAGACTGAACAGCCCGTAGGCATAAGCCTGCAGGACCTCGGCCGTCCACAGCGTGCCGCGCTCGCTGAAGGCCCGCCGCTGCAGCGCTACGGCGATAATCTCCCGGCCCATGAACAGGAACAGGAGGGTCGCCGGCACCATCAGCACCATGATGAACTGCAGCCCGTAGCCGACTGAGAACCGCAGGCCGGGCAGGTCGCCGCCGGCGGCCTGGCGGCTCATCTTGGGGAACAGGACGGTGATGATGGACACGGAGAAGATGCCGAAGGGCAGTTGGAAGAACACCAGGGCGTTGCTCAGGGCCGAGATGCTGCCGTCCTCCAGGCCGCTGGCCAGCAGCACGGCGATCTGCTCGGTGAGGGCGAAGATCGAAGCAGAGGCCAGGACGGGCAGCCATTGCCGGAGGATGCGCACGAAGTGCGGGTAGCCGAAGCGGAAATCCGGCCTCAGGTCGTACCCTTTGCGCAGGTAGGCCGGCAGCTGGCAGACGACCTGGGTGACCCCCCCGGTGAGCACCCCCACCGCCATGGAAAACACCCCCAGGCGGCGATAGAACAGGAGGGTGGCGCCGATGACGCAGACCGAGAAAAGGATGGGCGCCAGCGAGGGCAGAATGAAGACGCTATGGGAGTTGAGAACGGCCATCAGCACCGCCGCGACGCTGATGAACAGCAGGTAACCGAACACCCACCGGAACAGGGCGGCGGACAGGGCCGCCTTGGCCGGGTCGGGGAAAGGCATCAGGGCCCGGGTGAGGGGTGCGGCGAAAAGGCCCGCCGCGGCCACCAGGGGCAGCAGGATGGCTAGCTGCAACGCTAGGATCCGGCGAGTGACATTGCGGGCGACCGAGCCGCTCCGGTCCTCCAGCAGGCTGGCGGAGAGCGTCGGGATGAAGGCGGAGGACAGGGCTCCTTCGGCCAGGAGCTTGCGCAGGTTGTTGGGCACCGTGAAGACGGCGTTCCACACGTCGGCCTGCCCGGAAGCGCCGAAAAGGGCGCCGATGATCGCGATCTTCACGTAGCCCAGAACGCGCGACACCGCCGTGGAAGCCATGAGCAGGGCGGTGATGAGCGCGCTGCGCCTGGCTTCCTGCGTCCTGCCCTCCGGGCGGGGTTCCTTCCGCATCCTGAGTCGTCCTATCCTACTGTTCGGCACGCGGCCCCCCCGCGTTCAGGCCCTTTTTGTAGGCATCGAGAAAGGAGCGCTTAAAAGAGGCGAAACGCCCCTCCCGAATCGAATCCCGGATGTCCCGCATCAGGGTCTGGAGAAAGTGCAGGTTGTGCCGGGTGGTCAGCATGGCCGCCAGGATCTCGCGGCTCTTGAACAGGTGCCGGATATAGGATCGGGAATGACGCCGGCAGGTGGGGCAGGTGCACGCCGGGTCGAGGGGTTCCGTGCTCAGCCTGTTGGCCTCGTTGCGCAGCGACAGGGTCCCTATGCGGGTGAAGGCCTGAGCGTTGCGGGCGGTCCGGGTGGGAAATACGCAGTCCATCATGTCGATGCCGTTCTCCACCGCCTCAAGGATGTATTCCGGGGTGCCGACCCCCATCAGGTAGCGGGGGCTGGCCTCGGGGATCTGCGCGGCGGTGAGGGCCAGCAGGTCGCGAAACACCTCGAAGCTCTCCCCCACCGACAGCCCGCCGATGGCGTATCCCGGGAAATCCAGTTCCACGGTACGCTCCGCGCTCTGGCGGCGCAGTTGGGGGAAGAAGTTACCCTGGATGATACCGAACAGCTGCCCTCGCCGTTCCCCCGCCTTCCAGGCCGCGAGGCTGCGGCCCGCCCAGCGCAGGGTCCTCTCCACGGCGTCGCGAGCCTCCCCCTCCCCTATCCCGGCCGGCGTGCAGATGTCGAGGGGCATCAGCACGTCGCTGCCCAGCAGGGCCTGGAACTCGACCACGTCCTCGGGCCTCAGGCGCAGCGCCGTGCCGTCGAGGTGCGAGCGGAAATCGACCCCTTCCTCCGTGAGGCGGCGCAGAGAGGAGAGCGAGAAGATCTGGTAGCCCCCGGAGTCGGTCAGGATGTTGCGCCGCCAGCCCATGAAAGCGTGCAGGCCACCGGCCCCGCGGATCACCTCGGCGCCCGGCCGCAGGTATAGGTGGTAGGCGTTGCTCAGGATCAGCGTTACCCCCAGCTCCTCCAGGCCTTCGGGGCTCATGGCTTTCACGGTGGCGTTGGTGCCCACCGGCATGAAGGCGGGGGTTTCCACCTCGCCGTGGGCGAGCCTCAAGCGCCCGGTGCGGGCGGCGCTGTGCGGGTCGCGGTGCGCGCAGGTGTACAGCATGCTCCCCCCGCGCTTTCAGGTCCTGGCGGTACGCAGGATGAGGATCCCGCCGGCCAGGAAAACCAGGAAGGCGAAGCCGGCGCCGGCCAGCGGGGGGATCACCCCGTTCTTGGCCAGGATCAGCGAAATCATCTGGCCCACGTAGTACACGACGCTCAAGACCAGGGAGGTGAGCAGGCTCATGAGCAGGACATTCTTCCGGAACCGCCCCCCCACCCCGCTGGCGATCAGGATGACGACCAGGGGGTTGAGAGCGACGAAGTATTTGCGGTAATACTCCGTGAGGGCCTCCCGGAATGGCAGCCCTGCCCGGCGTAGCCGGGCCACCCAGTCCCGTGCCTGGGCGGAGGCCATTTCCTCCACCCGCCGCGTGGACTTGCGGAAGGTGGCGGGGGGCTCCGCCAGGCCTTTCTCGTCCAGCACGCCGCTGCGGGTCGCGAGCAGCAGCTGCCCTGCGGGGTCCCAGTCGAAGCGCCGGACGTTGTGCAGGACCCAGTTGGAGCCGTTCCAGTCCGCCCAGTCCGCATCGATGCGCGCGACGAACCTGCCGGCCTCGCCACGCCGCAGAATCAGCACCCCGGTGAGGGACTGCTTTTTGTCGTTGTAGTAGTCCACCTGCCAGACGGTGCGGGCATCGGCGCTGGTCACGGTGACGTTGGTGCTGCTCAGAGCCAGCTCCAGCTTCACGGTGGAACGGTACAGCTGGTTCTTGAGCCGGAGGGAATCGATGACCACGGCCTCCTCAAACCAGAAGCTCCAGAGGCTCACGGCCAGGCCCAGAGCCAGCAGGGGGGCCAGCAGCCGGTACAGGCTGACCCCGGAACCCAGGATCGCGATCAGCTCGTTGTTCCTGTACAGCAGCCCTATGGCGTACGCGCAGGCGAACAGCAGCGCGGGGGCCAGCGAGTAGGACATGCACTTCGGCAGGTACAGCCAGGCGATGCGCAGGATCTCCAGCACGCTCGTGCCCTGAGCCAGGTACCGCCACAGGTTGGCGAACACGTCGAACAGCTCGATCAGCAGGACGAAAAAAAGCAAGGCGATGGCCAGCAGCACCAGGAAGCTGCGCAGGAGCATGAAATGGATGGTTTTCATCCGCGCAGCCTCCGGGCGAGCAGCGCTGCGCCCGCCGCCAGGGTGACCAGGTTCGGGAACCACATGGCGGCCGGCGGGGGGAACTGGAGGCGGAGGCCCAAGGTGTGTCCGACGAACAACATGCCCCAGTACAGGGTCGAGACGAGCAGGCCCAGAGCGAAGCCCACGGACCGGCCGCTGCGACGGGCCAGCATGCCCGTCGGGAAGGCGAACAGGACGAACACCAGGCAGGAGAAAGGGATCGAAAACTTCTTGTGGAATTCCAGCTGGTAGAGCTGCAGATTGCGGTCCACGACCCTCTTCTGGCGGCTCCCCCGGTAGCGCTCGTAGGCCCGGGCGGTGTCGGCCAGGGTCTGCGCGTTCACCGCGGCGCCGCCGTCACGCAGGTAACGGCCGGCGGAGGCCAGCTCCAGCAGGGCCTTGTCCAGCTCCCGCTGGTGCTCGCGCAGCATCCCCGCGAAGGACTTTTTCAGCTTCTGGATTTCCCGCCACACGTCCACGGCCCGCATTTCCCGGGGACCCGGGTTGATGAAGGCCACGCTGATGTCCCGCAGCAGGATGTTGTAGACCATCGCCTCGGCCGTGGAGTACTCATAGCGCTCCGCGTCCGCGGCTGAGCGCACGTGGCTGAAGACGTCCTGGAGCTGAATGGAGATCACGCCCCGCTGCCCCGCCCCCTCCGCCAGCCTGGCCCGCGCCGCGGTGATGACCCTCTTCTGGTTCTGATCATTCTTATCGATGATCGCGAGGTCGCGGATCTGCTGACCTTCCACCGCCCCGGTTATGAGCACCGCGTCCTGGTATTTCTTCACGGAGAAGGCCTCCAGCTCGATGCTGGGGTTGGTGTAGAGGATCTGGCGGTACATCCTGCCCAGGCGCAGGTTGCCGAGGGGCAGGAAGTAGTCGTTCATCGCGAAGGAAACCAGCGAGAGCACCAGGCCCAGGCCGAGCAGGGGGAACAGGACCCGGCGCATTGGCTGGCCGCAGGCGCGCATGGCCAGCAGCTCGTTGTCCGAGGAAAAACGCCCGACCGCCATTAGCGCCCCCAGCAGCGAGCCGAAGGGAACGGACAGCGCCAGGATCGAGGGCAGCGAATACAGGATGAACAGCAGGACGTCCCAAAAGGGGACCTTTTTGGAGAAAATCTCCTCGGCCATGACCAGCAGTTGGTTGATGAAGAAGATGAAAAAGAAAAACAGGAAGGACACGAGGAATGACAGCAGGAACTCGTTCAGGACGTAGCGCGTGATGCGTCTCATGGCTCCGCCTCGCGCAGCACTGTGACCCCGGTGCCCAGGCTGCCCAGGAAAAGGAAAGGCACGTCGTAGGCCAGGGCCGGGATGTCCGGAGCGGAAACCCCCTCCCGGAAGCCGAGCACCTCCCAGGCGCCGCGGGAAAAGCGGGCCAGGCCGCCGCCCAGCGTGCCGAAGTAGGTGCCGCTGGCCGCCTGAACCGCGCAGAGCACCCAGTCATCGCCCAGCTGGCCCGCTGCGCGGGTGAAACGCGTGAGCCGCCCGCCTAGCCGGTCCCAGCGATAGACTCCTTTCCCGTAGGTCCCGATCCAGAAGCCCTGCGGGGGCTGGGCCAGCAGCATGGTGATGTTACGCGCCGCGAGGCCCGCTTCCGTTTCGTCGAAACTCGCCAGCGTCTGGCTGGCGAGGTTGAGCAGCACGACTCCCTGGTTCAGGGTGCCGATCAGCAGGTCCCCGCCGTCCACCTCCAGGCAGGTCACGAAATCCCCGGGCAGCAGCCCGGAGGAAACCCGGCTCCAGCCCTCCGACTCCTGCCGCCAGAGCCCCTGACCGAGGGTGCCGACGTAGAGGCGCCCGCCGGCCACGCG
>CAZMWZ010000074.1:0-12977 GCA_964570045.1 uncultured Spirochaetaceae bacterium | reverse complement strand
GCAGCGCCTCGCGCACCACTTCCGGGTAGTCGGGGGCGCCCATGAGACGGCGGGCGAGCTCCGGGTCCAGGGTCTTGCAGTCCGGAAGCCAGACTTCGATCCAGGGGGCCAGCAGCTCCAGTGTGGCGAGGCTCTCGTATCCGGAAGAATTCCACAACAGGGGGATGGCCAGCCCCCGGCCCCTGGCCAGCTCCGCCGCCGCGGCGATGCCTGGTGCGAAGTGGCTGCCGGTGACCAGGTTGACGTTTTCGGCGCCCTCGGCCTGGAGGCGCAGCATCAAGCCGGCCAGCTCCTCCGGGGCCAGTTCGGCCCCGAGTGCCGAACGGCTGAGCTGGTCGTTCTGGCAGTAGCGGCACTTCAGGGTGCAGCCGGTGAAGAAGATCGCGCCCGAGCCGCCATGGCCGGTCACCGGCGGTTCCTCCCCGAAGTGCAGGCCGGCCCACGCCGCACGGACCGCCGCCCCTTCGCGGCAGAACCCGCTCGCGCTGCCAAGGCGGTCCACGCCGCAGGCCCGCGGGCACAGCAGGCAGCGGGAGTAGTAGCCGGCGGCAGAGGGATCACTCACGCCCGCCAAGGTAGCAGGGAGGATGTTTCTTGACAAGGCGGGGAGCCGCCGCTACTCTGGCTTTCAAGCCGGCGTGATGGAACTGGTAGACGTGCCAGACTCAAAATCTGGTGAGGGGAGACTCTCGTGTCGGTTCGACTCCGACCGCCGGCAGAAAGCCTGTAAAAAAATTTGTGTTCCCGGCAAGCACGTGATATAATTTATGTAAAGCCAGCTCTGCCGAACCAACAGGCACGTGGAGCTGAGGGCCGGGACGACCGGCCCTATTTTTTTATGCGGACCTGTGTCGCGGCTCGTGGACGCGCGCGGGGAGCCGGCCTCCCTACCCCTGCCTGGCAACCTCCGGCGATCGGTAGTCCCACCCGTTGCGGTCCAGCTCCGCTAGGGCTTTGACCATCGCCTCCACCAGGACCTCGCGCATCTTCCTGCCCTTCTCGCGCGTGCCCTTGGTCGGGTCCCCGGTCGTGCCCGTGTGGGTGAGCTCCTTGAACAGCCATTTCACGTCCAGATGCCTGGGCAGCCGTGGCACCACCCCGGCCGCCTTGGACACGTCGCACAGCTCCGGAAAAAGCTCCAGGCAGATCGAGGTTTCCCCCTCCCCGCCGTGACCCAGGCCGTTCCAGACCGCGAAGAAGTCCTTGGGCAGCAGCTCCCCCACCATCATCCACCAGGCGTCCAGGGACACAATCTTGAAGTCCGGGTGGGCCACCTTGGCCGAGCGGCTGGCCACCTCGATCGCAGCGATGTTCCCGTCATGGCCGTTCATGATGAACACCTTGCGAATGCCCTCGCGGTACACGGACTCCAGGATGTCGCGGATGAAGGCGATCTGGGTCTCGAACTGCACGGTCACGGTGAAGGAAAAATCCCGGTAGTGCTCGCTCACCCCGTAGTTAAGCGGCGGCAGCACGGCGGTTTTCGGGAGGCGCGCGGCGATATCCAGGGCCACCAGGTAGGCGGTAAGCGCGTCGGTCCCGAAGGGCAGGTGGGCACCGTGGCTCTCCAGGGAGCCCAGGGGCAGGATCACCTTCTCGAAAGGCGACTGCCGGAAATCCGCGGCGGTCAGGTGCTGGATCTCAAGCGGGTTCTTCTTCATGCGTCAACCTCCGGGGGGTCTGGGGCGAAAGAGCGGGCCGCACTAGGCGGCCCGCTTTGAAATACTGGTAACAGGCGCGGGTTCAGGGCGTGGGAACTTTCTGCGGAACCACTTCCTGGGCCAGGGTGAACTTGCCGTTCTTCACCAGGATGACCGTCACGCCCTTCTGGGGGATGCGGCTGCCTTCCTGGTAGCTGATCTCGCCGGTGACCCCCGCCAGGCCCTTGGTGGCCTGCAGGGCGGTCCGAATGGCCTTGGGATCCGCCGAGCCGGCGCGCTTGATGGCATCCGCCAGCAGCTTCACAGTGTCGTAGCCCAGGCCCGCGAAGGCGTTCTCGGGCGCGTTCTTGTATTCGGCCTGGTAGGCGGTGATGAACTTCTTTACCGCGTCGGTGCCGAGGTCCGCGTCGATCAGCGAGTGGGTCGTGAAATACACGTTCTCGGCGCCCGCGCCCGCCACCTCGACGAGCAGCGGCGTGTCGTAGCCGTCACCGCCCATGATCGGCTGGGTGATGCCCGCATCCCGCACCTGCTTCACGATGGTCCCTACATCGTCCGGCCCCGAGGAAATGAAGAGCAGGTCGGGCTTGGCCTTCAGCCCTTTCAGCTTGGTGAGCTGGGCGGAGAAATCCTTGTCCCCGGTCTGGTAGTTGTCCTCCAGCACCACCTTGCCGCCCAGCTCAGTGAAGCGCTCCTTGAAGTACTTACCGAGCAGCAGAGTGTACTCCATGCCCTTGTCGATGAGCAGGTACACGCTCTTGGCCTGCAAGGCGTTCACGGAGTATTCCGCCGCCGCGGCGGCCTGCACGTTGTCGCCGAAGCAGGCCAGGTACAGGTAGTCCGGCACCTGGTCGGGCAGCTTCGGGGAAGTGGCCCCCGAGGTGACGAACACCACCCCGGCTTTGGCCGCGATCGGCGCGGCGGCCATGGTCATGTCGCTGTCGCTGAAGCCGAACATCGCCACGACCTTGTCGGTCTGGGCGAGCTGGGTCGCGGAGTTGCCGATGGTGGCGGCGTCCGTCTTTCCGTCGAAGGCGACGAGCTCGATTTTCTTGCCGAGCACCCCACCGGCGGCGTTCAGCTCTTTGGCGGCGAGCTTCGCCCCGTTGGCCGACGGCGCGTCCAGCGAGGCCTGCGCGCCGGTCATGTTGTAGAGCATGCCGATCTTGATCGCGTTGCCTCCGCCCTTCCCGCCGCAGCCCGCGGCGAGCAATGCGACGGCGGCCACCAGGACGATGGCCAGTTTAGTCTTCATAGCTATCCCTCCTTAATGGATTTATTGGAAACATAATGATCGGAAAGCGCCGGCGAGTACAAGTACCCGCTCACGCGGCCCCCTTCCCCCGTCGCGGCGCACCCAGCCGCCGGAGCACGGAACGGACGTCCAGCTCCCGGCCGCCCAGCAGGCCGGCCGGCCGGAAGACGATGACCAGCACGAACAGCACGGCCATCAGGATCTGGCTCGCCCCGTAGATCGGGGGCAGGCGGAACACTCCCAGGTCGAAGCCGCGCTCGGCGTTTCTCAGGAGCTCCGACAGGACCGTGATGAAAAAGACCCCGATGACCGAGCCGCTCACCGAGCCCAGGCCGCCGATGACCAGCATGGTGATGATGTTGAAGGCCTGCGCGAAATAGAAGGACTTCGGGGAAAAGGAGGTAATGAAGTGGGCCCACAGGGAACCCGCCACCCCGGTCAGGAAGGCGCTCAGGCAGAAGGCCAGCAGGCGGGAACGCAGCACGCTAATGCCCAGGGACAGCGCCGCGACCTCGTTGTCCCGGGCCGCGCGCATGTCCCGGCCGAAGGCCGAAGCCCCCAGGCGCCACACGATGTACACCGCGACCACGGCCCAGAGCCAGACGTTCCACAAGGTGGAGTGCGGCGGGACCCCGGCGAAGGTGCGGGCCCCGCGGGTCACCTGGTCCCAGTTCACCAGGATCACCTGGACGATCACCAGGAAACCGAGGGTGGCCACGGAGATGTAGGCGCCCTTGAGGCGCATCAGGGACAGGCCGACCAGGAAGGCCACGAGCATCGCCAGCAGGCCGGCGATCAGGGTGGCCGGCAGAAAGGGCAGAGCCAGCTGCTGCAGCCAGGGCGGCAGGCTGGGCAGGTTTACCACCTTCAGGCTCACCGGCAGCGTGAGCACAGCGGCCGTATAGGCCCCGATGGCCATGAACCCCACGTGGCCCAGGGAGAACACCCCGGTGAAGCCGTTGGACAGGTTGAGGCTCACCACCAGGATGGTGTTGATCCCGATAATGATGAGAATCCGCTGGAGATAGTCGCCGGCGAAAAAACTGGCGATGGCCAGGATGATCGCCAGCAGCGCGAGCGACACGGCGGGCCCGGCCAGCCGGGACGGGAGGGAGGGGCTGCCGCCGCGCGGCGACTCCGGTAGCATCAGATCTTCTCCTTTTCCGTGCTGCCCAGGATCCCGTTGGGCCGGAACAGCAGAAGGGCGATGAGGATGGCGAAAACCAACGCGTCCCGGTAAGGGGTGAGGGCGGAGGGCAGAAGTCCCTGGAGCAGGATTTCCAGGCCTCCCAGCACGTAGGCGCCCAGCACCGCGCCGGGGAGGCTGCCCAGGCCGCCGATGACCGAGGCGACAAAGGCCTTGAGCACCGGGTTGAAACCCATCAGCGGGTCGACCTTGCCCACCCGCGCGCTCCACAGCAGGCCCACCACCCCCGCCAGGAAGGAGCCGATGGCGAAGGCCGTGGCGATCACCCGGTTGACGTTGATGCCCATCAGGCGCGCTGCCAGGAGGTCCTGGGAGGCCGCGCGCATCGCGATGCCGATGTTCGTGCGCCGCACGAACAGGGTGAGCGCCGCCAGCAGGACCGCCGTCACGGCGATGGCGATCAGGTCCAGGCCCGCAACGCGCAGTTGGCCCATCGTGATGACGGAGCGCAGGACCGCCGGGGCAGGGAAAGGCCGGGAGGTCGGGCGGAACAGGATGATCGCCAGGTTCTCCAGAAAGATCGTTACCGAAAAGGAGGTGAGGAGCATGGCGATCTCGTGCGCACCGCGCAGGGGGCGGTAGGCGACCCTCTCCATGGCCAGGCCCGCCAGGGTGCTGGCCGCTACCCCCGCGACCGCGGCGACGGGGAACGGCAGCCCGAGAACCTGCAGCAGGAGCGCGACGTAGCTGCCTACCATGATCAGGTCGCCGTGGGCGAAATTGATCAGCCGGAGTATCCCGAACACCATCGCCAGCCCGATGGCCATGAGCGCGTAAAGGCTGCCGATGCTCACGGCGTTGATCAGCTGCTGCAGGAGCAGCTCCAGGGCGCTCACCTCCCGGCCTCCGGCGCCGTGCTGAGGTACGCCTGCTCCAGCTCGGGAGCGGAGCGCAGCTCGCCTCCGCTCCCCGCGAGGATCACCCGGCCGGCGGCCAGCACGTACCCGCGGTCCGCCACGGCCAGGGCCTGCCGCACGTTCTGCTCCACCAGGAGGATGGTGACCCCCCGGCGGTGCAGCTCGCGGATCACCCGGAAGATGGCCTGCACGACGATGGGCGCCAGGCCCAGGGAAGGTTCGTCCAGCAGGAGCAGGCTGGGCGCGCCCATCAGCGCCCGAGCGATGGCCAGCATCTGCTGCTCCCCCCCGCTCAGCGTGGCCCCGGTCTGGTGCCGGCGCTGGCCGAGCACTGGAAAAAGCGAAAAAACGGAATCCAAATCCCGGCGCACGCCGCTTGAGTCCGTACGGCGGACCGCCCCCATCCTCAGGTTCTCCAGAACGGTCAGCCCCCCGAAGATCCTGCGCCCCTCCGGGCACTGGATCACCCCCAGGCCGACGATGTCGAAGGGGCTCGCTTTGGCCAGGTCGGTGCCGTTGTAGACCACGGTACCCTCGCGGGGCCGCACGATCCCGGAGATGGTCATCAGCGCCGTGGACTTGCCCGCGCCGTTGGCCCCGAGCAGCGCGACCAGCTCTCCTTCGCCGACCTCCAGGCTGACCCCCACGAGCGCCTTGATGTGCCCGTAGGCGACGTCAACTGCTTCAAGCTTCAGCATCTTCGCTAACCTGCCCGAGATAGGATTCCACCACCCGCGGGTCCGCGCGCACCTGCTCAGGGGTGCCTTCCGCGATGATCTGTCCGTAGTTCAGGACCTGGAGGCGCTCGCACAGCTGCATGACCAGCGGCATGTTGTGCTCCACCAGGATGATCGTGAGCCGGTACTGCTCCCGGATGCGGCGGATGAGCTCCAGCACGCGCAGGCTCTCCTGGCTGTTCATGCCGGCGGTGGGCTCGTCCAGCAGCAACAGCGCCGGCTTGAGGGCCAGGGCGCGCACGATCTCCAGCCTGCGCTGGTCGCCGTAGGGCAGAGAGGTGGCCGGCGCCCAGGCGCGCTCCTCCAGGCCGAACAGCCCCAGCTCCTCGCGCGCCAGCTTCACCAGGCGCTGCTCGGTGCGCCCAAAGGAGGGCCAGGACAGGAGCGTTGCGGCGAGGCTGCTGCGGTCGTGAAGCTGGCGCGCGCAGACCACGTTTTCCAGGACCGTCATGCCGGGAAACAGGCGGATGTTCTGAAAGGTGCGCCCGATCCCCAACCTGGCGATGCGCTCCGGCGGCTGGCGCGTGATGTCCTGGCCTCGGAAGCGGATCGTCCCGCCCGTGGGGCGGAGGTGTCCCGTGAGCAGGTTGAACACCGTGGACTTCCCGGCGCCGTTGGGCCCGATAATGCCCAGGATCTCTCCCGCGCGCAGGCGCAGGCGGTACCCCTCTACCGCGTGCAGCCCCTTGAAGGTCTTGGTCAGGCCGTCGATTTCGAGCAGGAACTGCTGCATCGTGATTCGCCTTCTGTATAGCAGAATCAGAAGGGCGTGTAAAGAAAAGGGCCCCACCCCCGATTTGACAGGCAGCGGCCCAGCGCATAGACTGGATGTTCAAAGCGTATGAAGCGAAAGACCCTGCGAAACCTGTTGCTCGGCATTCTGGCCTCCTGCCTGCTGGGTTTCGCCGTGCCCGCCGTGCAAGCCGACGAGGAGGAGGGCGAGACGGTGGAGGAAATTCGCAAGAGAATCCGGGAACGGGAAGAAGAGGCGCGGAAGGAGGCAGAACAGAAAGAGGAGGAGGAGGAGGAGAACAGCGGCTGCTCGCTATTCGCGGAGATCCTGAGGATACTCCTCGATACTCAGTCCGAACCGTCCGGCGCGGACTATCCGCATAAGGAATCCAGGCATTTTGACCGGGTCATCACGCGGGCGGCTCCACCGTGGCACTCCCCATGGGGCTACCTCAGCCTGGATCTAGACGGGGCCTACCTGCTGGACAACCGGTGGAGCGTCGCCGGCCGGCTGACGTTAAACCTGCAGGCCCTTCACCTCCACGCTTTCAGCCAGGTCCTGTTCGACCCGAGCGGCTACCTGGCCTGCTACGCGGCCAACGCGGGGGTGAACTTCGCAACGCACAGCGTGATTGTGAACCTGTTCGCGGGAGCCTTCGGCACCGACCTGTTCACCAGGGCGCTGTTCAGCTTCGGCGCCGAGACGCAGGTCTTCCTCTCCCGGAAATGCATCCTGGAGCTCTACAGCCTCAACGCCGTATACTACTCATTGCGGTTCAATTTCCTTTCGCTGTCGCTGCACTATGCCCTGAACGGCATGAGCCTGGGGGTGGGCTTCAACCTGAACTACTACGCGGGCACCCTGCTCCTGGGTCCCTCGATACGGCTCTCCTTCTGGCTGTAGGGCCGGCGCGCGGACCATCTCGTTGTATTTTGCCCACTGCCGTACTAAACTTTTGATTGTGAAAACTCCCCGGATGCTTCTCCCGCTCGTCGTCCTGGCCGCGTGGGCGCTGGCCTCCTGCGGCCTGGCCGAGATGAGCAAGATGGAAACTCCCCGCCCAGAACCGGCCGGCAAGGCGTTTGTCCTGCCGCAGGCCGAACGCGAGGCGGATCGTGCCGCCAGCAAGATTTCGGCCGAGGCTCCGGCCGAGCCCGCCCCCGCGGCGGCGGACTTCATCGGTGCCGGCAAGGACGACACTCAGGCTGCCGTGCCGCAGCCCAAGGAAAAGCGGGCCCGCATCTACAGCGGGTTCTGTCGGCTGGTCGTGGACGAAATCGAGCAGGCCAAGAAGGAGCTGGAGAACCTGGCGACCGGCAGCGGCGGCTACGTGGAGGCCGTCAACGGCTCCATGGTGACCCTGCGCGTGCCCGCGGCGCGCTTCATGGAGGTCTTCGCCGCCGTGCAGAAGCTCGGCGAGGTGGCCCACAAGGTCATCGAGACCTACGACGTGAGCGACACCCTGCGCGACCAGGAAACGCGGCTGCGCCTGGCGGAGCGCGCGCGGGAGCGGCTGTACCAGCTGCTGGAGCGGTCCAGTGACGTGAAGGAGCGCCTGGCCATCCTGCGCGAGATCAAGCGCCTGACCGAGGAGATCGAGCAGGTGCGCCTGTCCCTGGAGCTGCTGAAAAACCAGATCGCCTACTCGCGAATCACCGTGGAGCTCATCCCCCGGCAGCCGCAGGGCGAGCAGCGCCGCGCGGGCATCCCCTTCCCCTGGATCGCCGCGCTGAACCCGCTGTACCCCAGCCTGTCCCGCTCCGCCGGCAAGGCCGTGCCGGTCCTAAGCGACGACTTCGCCGTGTTCCGCAAGGAGGCGAGCTTCCGCGCCGAGAGCCCCGAAGGCACGCGGGTCCGCCTGGGCGGCACGCGCAACACCCCGCGGGGTGAGGAGGCCTTCTGGCAGAAGGCCTTGCTCTTCCACCTGGGACCCCAGTACCGCAAGGCCGAACCGCTGGAAAGCGGGGCTTTCCGCGGGGTCCTGTTCACGAGCAAGGACAGCAAGCCGTACGCCTACCTGGTGGCGGTCCGCATGTGGAAGAGGAAGCTGATCGTGCTGGAAGCCTTCTTCCCCGATGACGAAGCCCTGGCCAAGCGCCTCGACACCGTGAAGGCCACCCTGGCCGGCCTGGCGATCCAGTGAAGGAGGCCCGCATGAAAGCCGCCCTGTGCCTGCTCGCCCTGCTTTCAGCCTCCGGCCTGGTCAGCGCCGAGGAGAACTACCTGCACCAAAGCGTGGGGGTCACTATGCTCGTGGCGGACCCCGCCGTGGCGGCCGACCGCCTCGAGGCTTGGACCCAGAGCGAGGGCGGGTACACCTTGTACAAGTCCGACGAGCGCGTGAGCCTGCGGCTGCCCCACCCCCGCCTGGGCGAGCTGCGAGGTTTTTTAGAAAGGCTGTCCGAGGACATCCTGGAATACAGCCCGCAGGCGGTGGATCTGCGCGAGCAGCTCGCCCGCGCCCAGTCCAGCCTGGCCAGCCGCCGGGACATCCTCACCCGCAACTTGGCGCTGCTCGACCAGGCGGACACGGCCGGCACCCTGGCCATCGAGCGGGAAATGCTGGGCCTGATCCAGGAGGTCGAGAACCTGCAGGCGGCGGTGCAGAAGTTGACCGTGGACCGGACCTACGCGCGCGTGGAGATCGGCCTGCGCTTCGTGCAGTCCGCGCTGCCCGAGGACATCCCCTCTTCCTTCGCCTGGATCAACCAGGTGAGCTTCTTTCCCTTCATAGAAGAGCGGAACGCGATCGGAAGCGGCGTCTCCCGCTTCAAGGTGCGGCCCCCGAGCGGGTACGCCGCGGCCGGGGCTGGCCGGAATGGGAGCTATCGGGCGCTGAGCCCCGAGGGGCTGCCCTTCCGGGTGCGGGCTTTCAAGAACACGCCGGAGCAAACCCTGCCCTTCTGGAGCGAGGCGCTGAAGTCGCACCTCCAGAAGGAAGGCTATCGCCTGGCCGCTGACGGTCGGGCCTTCCAGGCCGGGAGCGAAGCGGGCCAGGCTTACGAATGGGTGGTGCCCTACGACGGGGAAAGCTACCTCTACCAGACCGCCCTGATCGTGACCGGCAAGAGGATCATCCTGGCCGAGGCGGCCGGGCCTTACCCCTTGTTCGTTGACTACCGCCGCAGCCTGGAGGAAAGCCTGCAGAGCATCCGCCTGCGCTAGGCCCGCGGCATGTCGCCCAGGCCCCCGGCGTTGATCACGTCGGCGAAGCCGGCCTGCTTCAGGAGCCGGGCACCCTGCCCACTGCGGGCGCCGGCCTCGATCTTTTCCTTTACAGTGTTGCCTGCCATGTCATTCCTCGATGTCGAACCCGCCGTGGGCGAGCACGCTCAGGTAGCCGCCG
Source organism: uncultured Spirochaetaceae bacterium (assembly GCA_964570045.1). Classification (GTDB taxonomy): domain Bacteria; phylum Spirochaetota; class Spirochaetia; order SZUA-6; family DRHE01; genus MIBK01. The sequence continues at coordinate 3,181 of CAZMWZ010000074.1, read as the reverse complement.
CTCAGGTTTCTCACCTCGGCGAACCCGTTCTGCTTCAGGATCCGCAGGGCCAGATGGGAGCGGAACCCCGACCGGCAGTGTACGACGATCGGCCTGCCCCGCGGCACCTCGTCGAGCCTGAACCGCAGCTCGTCCACCGGGATGTTCAGGGCGCCTTTCAGGTGAGACGCCTCGTACTCGCCGAGGTTGCGCACGTCAAGGACCAGCGGGCGTTGCGCTTCGCTACCGGCCGCGCGGTCGGCCGCCAGCAGGTTCTGCAATTCCGCCGCCGTAATCAGGGGGCTGAAGCCCGTAATGTCGTTCAGCCCCACGAACGCGGCGACGTTGAGCGGATCGTTCGCCGAGGAATACGGCGGGGCATAGGTTAAATCGAGCTCCGCCAGGTCCTGGAGGGTCAGCTTCCCCTGCAGCGCCGCCGCGAGGGCGTCGATCCGCTTCTCCACCCCCTCCTCGCCGAAGGCCTGCCCGCCGAGCAGCCGCTCGGTTTTCCGATCGAAGACGATCTTGAGAACCATCTCCTTGGCCCCCGGGTAGTAGGCGGCGTGGTGGTCCCGCACGACGGTCGCGGAGCCCGCGTCGAAACCGGCGGCGCGGGCCGCCGCCTCAGAAAGGCCCGTGGACGCTGCGGTCGCGTCGAACACCTTCACGACGCTGGAGCCCAGCGCGCCGTGGTACTTCAGGGACTGGCCCAGGGCGTTGGAAGCGGCGATGCGCCCCTGGCGGTTGGCGGGGCCGGCCAGCGGTACACGGACCTTGCGGCCCGACACCTTGTGCACGATCTCGTTCATGTCGCCCGCGGCCCAGATGCTCGGGTCCGAGGTCCGCAGGGTTTCGTCGACCAGAAGGCCCCCCGTTTCCCCCAACGCCAGACCGGCCTGCTTCGCCAGCCCCAGCTCCGGCCTGACCCCGACGGACAGCAGGACCACGCCCGCGGAAATCCGCCGGCCGTCCTCCAGCTCCGCCTCCCCAGCGGCCGTGTGGATGGCCTTGAGGCCGACGCCGGTCAGCACCCGCACCCCGTGCGCCTCCAGCCGCTGGGCGATCAGGCCCCCGAATTCCGGGTCCATGGCGGACATGACCTTGGGCAGGAGCTCCACGACGGTGGTCGCGATCCCGCGTTTGGCGAAGGCCTCCGCCATCTCCAGCCCGATGAAGCCCCCACCCGTGATCACGGCCGAGGCGGGCTTTGCCGATTCGAGGTACTCCTGGATGCGGTCCATGTCGGGGACAGTCCACAGGCGGAACACGTTCGGCCCATCCACACCCGCGATGGGTGGGGTTAGTGGGGCGCCGCCCTGGGCCAGGATGAGCGCATCATAGTCCAGCCAGAATTCTCCGGCGGAGTTTTTGACCCGCACCCTCCGGGCCACGCGGTCGATCTCCAGCGCTTCCGTGCCGACCAGCACCTTGACGCCGTAGCGGCTGTCGAACCCCTCCGGCGTCTGCAGCAGGAGCGCGGAGCGCTTCCGGATGTCCTGCGCAAGGTAATACGGCAGCCCGCAGTTCGCGTACGAGACGTAGGGTCCGCGCTCGACTATGGTGATGTCCGCCGTTTCGCTGACCCGGCGGGCACGGGCCGCGGCGGTAGCACCGCCGGCCACCCCTCCGATGATGAGGATCTTCTTTGGCATTCGTGCTTTTATCTCCGATTCCGATATATATATAATATTATATATAAAAAGGCAACCCCGTTCCGGCGCGTTCCTCCGGCAGGATTCCACTGAGGATCAGGGGGTAAGAGCGAGGGAACGCAGCCAGGCTTGGGCGCGTCGATTAGCCATGATTTAGGACATCGACGTATTACGCTGTCCCGTCTGCGGAAACAGGATTTCCGTGATCGCCGTTATCCGCTGTCACTTTGACGAGCCGCCCCCTGCGGTCCCTACGGCAGATCGGCGGCGTGCTGGGGTCTACGGCCACCTGGCCCTGCGCAGGCAATCCGCACTCTTGTCAGCCCTATGGTGCGTACTTTACACTAGAGACGACCCCGAAACGACGAAAGGAAACAGGATGAAGAAAAATATCGCGGCGATGGCCCTTCTCGCGCTGCTCGCAGGCGTGCTGCAGGCGGAAGACATCCGGGTCGTTGTCCCTTACCTGGGGGCTGCAACGAACGTGTACGAGAAGACGGATCCGAACTACACGATCGCCTGGGACGACACGAAGCTCATGGAGGGTCTCTTCTTCCAATGGGTGAATCCGGACCTCTTCCAGGCCAACGCCTTTGTCTACCACTCGGCCGACATCAACTACAGCCAGCTCTGGGGCGGGCACCTGATCGGCGACTTCTACATCTGGTCCAACCCGCTGGGCAAGGCCGCGGTCGGGGCAGGCGTCGAGGTGATCAGCCTGGCCACCCACGCGGGCGACGTGGAGAGCGCCCAGTTCATCTACGACCTCAACGTTCCGCTGACGGTGTACGTTCCGTACGCCCGGGTCGGCCACTACTTCTACCTGGGTTCGCGGGACAAAGTGCTCTTATCGATCTTTCCCTGGGCAGGCGCCGAATACGACATCACGCGCGGGCACAATTCGCTGATCGCGGATCCGCCAGGACCCACTCTTGTATACGTCGACGTGGACATCGACGACGAGACCCTCTACGGCATCGCGGGTCTGAGCGTGAGCGCGACAATCATGCACTTCATCGAGCTGCAGGCCAAGTACAAGGCGACCTTCAACGAGGACGACCTGCTGCACGCCGTCGACGCGATGGCCAACGTGTTCTTCACGCGCCACTGGGGCGTGTCGTACCGCTTCAAGTACATGCAGAGCACGAGCGGCTCGACGAGCTACCACCTCGGCGGCATCGCCTACGTGTTCTGAACGGCCCGGGGCGGCCGCACCCGCGGCCGCCTCACTCACTCCTCGGCGAGCAGCGTGAGCGAGACGTTCGTGTGCTGGATATGGAGATGGCCAGCAGAGAGGCGCGGCAGGTCGGGGAGCTGCGCCAGGACCTCCGCGCGAGATCCGGCGCCTCATCGAGGAGATCGAGCAGGTCCGCGTTTCCCTGGAGCAGAGCGCCTTCCGCGGGGTGCTGTTCAAGTCCCGCAAGCGGGTGAGCCTGCGCCTGCCCCGCGTCGCTCTTCCCCGACTGCGGGGATTCCCGGAAGAGCTGTCCGAGGACATCCTGGACTTCGCACCGCAGGCTGTGGACCTGCGCGAGCAGCTCCTCCAAGCC
>CAZMWZ010000073.1:0-13068 GCA_964570045.1 uncultured Spirochaetaceae bacterium | reverse complement strand
CACTCACGGGGAGATTCCCGAGCGGTCAAAGGGGGCAGACTGTAAATCTGTTGGCTCAGCCTTCGAAGGTTCGAATCCTTCTCTCCCCATAGACCTTCCCCGGCCGGGGGGAGGTTTTTTTATGAGCGAATTCTTTTTCGAGTCGGGGCTGCGTTTCGGCTGCCGGCGCTGCTCCCGTTGCTGCCGGCACGAACCCGGCTACGTCTTTCTCACCCGGGACGACCTCCAGCGGCTGGCGGCGGGGCTGGGTCTGCCGGTCAGCGAGGTGCTGGCCCGCTACTGCCGCCTGGTGGGCATCGGGGCCTTCCGGCGCGTGAGCCTGCGGGAGAGCCCGGAATACGACTGTATCCTGTGGGGCCAGGACGGTTGTCGGGTGTACGAGCACCGCCCCCTGCAATGCCGCAGTTTCCCCTTCTGGGCGGCGAACCTGGAATCGCCGGGGGCCTGGGAGCGGCTCAAAGCCGACTGCCCCGGGGTGGACAGCGGCGGCCTGCATCCCGCAGAGGAGATCCGAGACTGGCTGGAGCGGGGCCGCTGCGGGCGCTACCTGTCGGAGCTGACGGAGGCGGGATGAAGGTAGAGTTTTGGGGGGTGCGCGGCTCCATCCCCACCCCCCTGAGCGCAGAGGCGATCCGGCGCCGGATCGCCGCCGTGGTGATGCGTGTCCGTCCCGCGGACTTGAGTAGCGCCGAAAGCCGGGAGGCTTTTCTCGCCGGGCTGCCCCCCTATCTGTTCGGCACCGTGGGCGGGAACACCACCTGCCTGAGCGTGCGCACCGCCGCCGGGAGTCTACTCATCATCGACACAGGCTCCGGCATCCGCGAGCTGGCCGCCTCCCTGACCCGCTCCCCGGAGCGTGTCCGCGATTTCCACATCCTGTTCACCCACTTTCACTGGGACCACCTGCAGGGCCTGCCCTTTTTCGCACCGGCGGGTTATGCCGCCGGCAACCGGATGTTCTTCTACAGCCCGCGCGAGGGTTTGCGTGAAATTCTGGAGGCTCAGATGCGCCACCCGTACTTCCCGGTGGGCATGGAGGCCATGGGGGCGGAGAAGCACTACGTGCGCCTCAAGCAGCCCTGCTTGCGCATCGGCGGCGCGGAGATCACCTGGAAGGAGATGAAGCACCCCGGGGGGTGCGTGGCCTACAAGATCGCCGAGGGGGGCAGGAGCCTGATCTTCGCCACGGACAGCGAGCTTTCGGCCGAGGACTTCCGGCGCAGCGACGAGAACGCTGCTTTCTTCCAAGACGTCGAAGTGCTGGTCCTGGACTCCCAGTACACCTTGGGGGAGGCCATCGAGAAGTACGACTGGGGACACACCTCCTACAGCATGGCCGTGGACTTCGCCGCGGAGTGGGGCATCCGCACCCTGGTCCTGTTCCACCACGAGCCCCTCTACAACGACCGCAAGATCCACAGCATCCTCAACTCGGCCAAATGGTACCAGGCCAGGCTCCACGCGCGGCCCTTGGAGGTGCTGCTGGCGGTGGAGGGCCTGCAGCTCGAGCTCTGAAGGCCGCGGCGCATTTGATTTTCCGGCGCCGGAGAGTTACATTTTGAGTATCAGCAAAATATAACGATCGGGAGGCTTCCATGGGGAACAGAGTCGCCGCTTTCGCGGTTTTCTTCTGCCTTCTCGCCACTGCGTCCTTCGCCCAGTATAACCCGCCACCCGGGTCCAGCGTCCTGTCGGACCTGTACTCCCCCCTGTTCCTCGCCGGCGGATCCAGCTCGGTGGGGGAGAGCTCCCCGGCCGCGGACATCCTGAACCCGGCGGCCTCCGGGGCCAAGCAGCGCCTCACCTTCGACCTCAACGCTACGGCCCTATTCGGCACCGCGTCGCCCGACGAAGGCTTCGGGATAGCCCTCAACGCAGGCGTCACCTGGCCCACCCGCGTGGGCGTGTTCAGTGGTAGCGGGCATCTGGTGAACGCAGATTTTCCGAACCTCGATCTGGGCACCCTAGTCGGCCTCAACCTGTCCTTCGCCAAGGACCTGTATCCCACACTGCTCGTGGGGGCAGGGCTGGGTGTCCAGTTTGGGCCGGACTGGGGACTGGGGCTGGACTTGGGCTTCGTCCATCTTCCCGGGGACGTGGGCTTCATGAAGGACCTGCACTGGGGAGTGGCCATTCGCGGCCTGGGCAAGGGGGCCGACCCGGACGGTGCAGGCGGCTACTCGGCGTACCCCGAGCCCTTCACGCCCGCGGCGGGGCTGGCCTTCGACCTGATCCAGGCGCGGAACCTGGTCTGGTCCTTCAACTCCGATCTCGCCCTTCCCACTTTCCAAAATGTGCGCTTCGCCCTGGGAACGGAGCTGGCGCTTTACGACCGGGTTTTCCTATATTTGAGCACCGGTTTCGACCTTCACGAGCTGGGTGCGGACAATGGGCGAGCCGTGCCGTTGGCCTTCGGTGCCGCCTTCAAAATCGGCACCTCGGTGCGCCAGGACAAGAGCGAGCTGAAGACCACCCTCGCCGCCGCCCCCCTGCAGAACGGCATCTGGGCCGTGGGCTTGGGGGCCAACCTGCCGGTCGGCATGCGCGACAAGGACCCGCCGGAGATCGCCCTGGAAACCGGCGAGCTGTTCATCTCGCCGAACCTGGACGGGGTGCAGGACGACCTCAACCGGAACCTGGCCATCCGCGACGCGCGCGACATCAAGGGCTTCCGCTTCGTGGTGCTGGACTCAAGTGGCGCTCAGGTGCGGGAGATCGTGAACAAGGACGAGCGGCCGGAGAACGTCACGGTCAAGAACGTTCTGGCCCGCCTGGCCTATGTGCGCAAGGGCATCAATGTGCCGCCGCAAGTCCGCTGGGATGGCAGAACCGACCAGGGCGGCAACGCCGCCGACGGCACCTACACCTACTTCGTGGAGTCCTGGGACGACAACGGGAACGTGGGCAAGAGCGAGTCGGGCAGCGTGGTCGTGGACAACACCGCCCCCGCCGCGGAGCTGAAGGCCCCCTACCTGGTGTTTTCGCCCAACGGGGACGGGAACAAGGACGCTCTGCCGCTGGAGCTCACCGGCTCGGCGGAGGTTTCCTGGAAGGCTTCGATTCAGGACTCCCAGGGCCAGGAGGTGACCGGCTACGAGTGGAAGGACGGGCCGCCGCGAAGCTTCGAGTGGGACGGAAAGAACGCTCAGGGGCTGCTCGCCGCCGACGGGGTGTACACCTTCCGTCTGGCGGCCACCGACCGGGCCGGCAATGCCTTCGGCGCGAAGCTGGACAACATCCTGGTCAACACCCTGGCCACCCCCATCAACATCACCATTAGCGATTCCTTCTTCTCCCCCAACGGTGACTCGGTCAAGGACACGGTGCTGTTCGAGCTCGGGGTCCCGGTGACCACCGGCATCGAGAAGTGGAGCCTGGCGGTGGTGAACGAGAGGGGCGAGTCCCGGCGCACCTTCGCGGGGACCGAGAACCTGCAGACCAGGATCGTGTTCGACGGACGTGACGACGCCGGGCAGGTGCTGGCCGAGGGCACCTACGTTGGGAAGCTGGCCGTGCTATATGTGAACGGCAACAACCCCAAGTCCGATTCCCCCGCTCTGGTCGTCGACCTGACGGCCCCGGCCGCTTCCACCAGCGCGGACCTGGTCATCTTTTCCCCGGACGGCGACGGGAACAAGGACACGGTGACCATCTTCCAGGAAACCAGCGACGAGACGCTCTGGCAGGGGATCATCGAGGACATCGACAGCCAGCCGGTGCGCTCCTTCTCCTGGCGGGGCGTGGCCGACGCCAGGATCCAATGGGACGGGCGCAGCGACGCCGGCAAACTGGCTCCCGACGGCATTTACCTGTACACCCTGAAGGCCACCGACCGCGCCGGGAACGCCGGCGAGTCGCGCCGGGTCCGTTTCGAGCTGAACACCCAGGCCACCGAGGTGTTCGTGGCCGCCGATGCCGACGTGTTCTCCCCCAACGCGGACGGGGTCAAGGACACCCTGACCGTGCGGCCCCGCCTCCAGGTGACCGAGGGCGTGGCCTCCTACACCCTGCGCGTCCTGGACAAGGCGGGCCAGCCGGTGCGCAGCCTGCAGGCCCAGAACCGGGCACCCCAGGACTTCACCTGGGACGGCTTAGACAATCGCGGGCGGCGGGTGCCCGACGGGGAGTACTACGCCGAGCTCGCCCTGGAGTACCAGAAGGGGGACCGGCACCTGGTCAAGACCGGGGCCTTCAGCGTGGACACCCAGGCGCCGACCATCGAAGCCTCGGCGGAATACGGGCTGTTCTCCCCGGACGGGGATGGCAACCGGGACTTCCTGCCCATAACGCAGTCCTCCAGCAGCGAGGAGCTGTGGGAGGGGGCCTTCCTCAACGCCAAAGGCGACGCCGTGCGCCGCTACTACTGGAAGGGGCAGGCGGCCAGCTTGCGTTGGGACGGCAAGGACGAGAACGGCAACAAGATCCCCGACGGGCAGTACGTCTACCGGGTGAAGGGAACCGACCGGGCCGGCAACGGCGTCACCAGGGAGATTAAAAGCCTGGCCATCGACACCCGCCAGACCGCGGCCTTCCTGACGGTGTCCGCCGCAGGCTTCTCGCCCAACGGGGACAAGGTTGCCGACAGCCTGGAGGCGAGCCCGGTAGTGACCCTGGCCGAGGGAATCCAGGCCTGGAGTCTGCAGATGGTGCACGCGGAAGCGGGCGTGCAGAAAAGCTTCAGCGGCCCGCCCCCGGTGCCGCAGCGCCTGTCTTGGGACGGCAAGTCCGACTCCGGAGTCCCGGCCCGCGAAGGGGTCTACCAGGCCGTGTTCCGGGCGGACTACGCCAAGGGCAACCGCCCGCAGGCCCAGAGCACGCCCTTTCTGCTGGACGTCACCGCTCCGCAGGTGGAGCTGGCCTTCGCCCCCCAGCCCTTCTCGCCGGACAACGACGGCGTGGAGGATGAGCTGGCGATCGGCCTGAAGGTGAACGACCTCTCGCCGGTCTCCGAGTGGGCGATCCGCATCGACGACCCGGAAGCCCACCCCTTCGTGAGCTTCGCGGGCAAGGGCCTGCCTTCCGAACGGATCATCTGGAACGGGCTCTCCGACTCCGGTGAGTTGGTGCAGGCCGCCTCGGACTACAACTTCATCTTTAGCATCCGAGACCAGCTGGGCAACGCCCGCACCGTGGAGAAGCTCGTCGCGGTGGACGTGCTGGTGATCCGCGACGGGGACAAGTTGAAGATCCGCATCCCCAGCATCACCTTCCCGCCCAATTCCCCGGACCTGGGCAAGGTGGCCGACGCGGAAAAGGCGGCGAAGAACGACTGGGTGCTCAAGCGGCTGGCCGAGATCCTCGCCAAGTACAACAGCTACAACTTCCGCATCGAGGGCCACGCCAACCAGGAATACTGGCAGGACGCGGCGCGCGCCGCGCGGGAGGAGAAGGAGGAGCTGGCGCCCCTGTCGCTGGCCAGGGCCGAGGCGGTGAAGAGCGCCCTGGTGAGGCTGGGCCTGAAGGTGGACCGGATCTCCGTGGCGGGGTTGGGCGGCTCCAGCCCGATCGTGCCTTTCAGCGACCTGGAAAACCGCTGGAAGAACCGCAGGGTGGAGTTCATCCTGTTGAAGAAGTAGGCCGGGCGCACGTCCATGGCCAAGCGGTTCGTTCGCGGCTTCGCCGCCGCCTGCGCGGCGGCGGGCATTCTCGCCATCGGCGGGGCGGCGCTGCTCTACCGCCTCAACTCCCCATCGCCGGGCATCCCGGCGGAGGGAAGGATCTTCCCCGTGCGCCAGGGAGAAAGCCTCGGCGGGATCGCGGAGCGCCTCCAGCAGGAGGGACTGGTGCGCTCCGCCCTCTTCCTGAAAGTGATGGCCCGCCTGACCGGCACTCAAGGAAGCTACAAGAGCGGGTACTTCCGCATCCTGCCCGGGGACACCGCGGTAGACGTGCACAACCTGCTGGTGTCGGGCTACCAGGAGCAGGTTAAGGTCACCATCCCCGAGGGCTGGACCCTGAAGAAGATCGCGGGATACCTCGAGGACAAGGGCGTGGCCCCGCGCGCCGAGGTGTTGGCCGCCGCCGCCTCCCCCGCGCTGCTCGCCCGCCTGGGGGTACCGGGAGAGAACCTGGAGGGCTACCTGTTCCCAGACACGTATTTCTTCCCTCCGGGCTACCCGGCGGAAGCGGTCGTCGGGCAGATGGCCGCCAACTTCTTCGAGCGCCTGCGGGAGCTGGACCCCCAGGCGGGGCGGCTCCGGCCCCGGGAGCTGCACGAAAAGGTCATCCTCGCCTCGATCGTGGAGCGGGAGTACCGCCTCCAGGAGGAAGCTGCGCTCATCGCCTCGGTGTTCTACAACCGGCTGCGCTACAACATCGGCTTGGAGTCCTGCGCCACCCTGGAGTACATCATCACCGACATCCAGGACCGGCCGCACCCCCGCTTTCTCAGCGAGGAGGACAAGCGCCTCCAGTCCCCGTACAACACCTACAAGTGGGCCGGCCTGCCGCCGGGCCCGATTTCCAGCCCGGGCCGGGTGGCGCTGGCCGCCGCCCTGCGCCCCGCCAGAACCGGCTTCTACTACTTCGTCCTGAAAGACCCCCAGACCGGGGAGCATTATTTCTCCGACAGCCTCAAGCAGCACAACCAGGCGAAGTTTTACTATCTGAAGCAGGTCGGCGCCGGAGGGTAGCCGTGGGCGGTGTATGAGGATCCCGGACCGGCTCCTGGCCCAGATCACGGAACGCTTGGACGCGGCCGAGGTCGTGTCCCAATACACGCGTTTGGAAAAGCGGGGAGGGCGGTACTGGGGGCTGTGCCCCTTCCATACCGAAAAGACCCCTTCCTTCACGGTCACCCCGGACAAGGCCGTGTTCTACTGCTTCGGCTGCCAGAAGGGGGGCAGCCTGTTCACGTTCATCATGGAGGTGGAGAAGCTGTCCTTCCCGGAGGCTGTGCGCCTGCTGGCCGCGAAGGCGGGCGTGGAACTGTCGCTGGAGGAGGACGAGGACTCCGGGCGCAGGAACGCCTACCTGGAGCTGTACCGCCGGGTAGCGGGCAGCCTGCACTACATCCTCACGAAACACCCGGATGCCGGGCCGGCCCGCGCCTACCTAGAGCGCCGGGGCTTCCGGGAGGAGACACTGGAGCGCTTCTGCGTGGGCTACGCCCCGCCGGGCCGGGACTGGCTGTTCGGCTTTCTGCGGGAAAAAAGTTTTTCGGAGGATTTCCTCAAAAGCTCCGGGCTTTTTTTCAACTCCCGCGAGGGGGCCCCCGTGGCCCTGTTCAGGGACAGGGTGGTGTTCCCGATAGCTAACAGCAGGGGGGAGGTCGTTGGCTTCGGGGGCCGCAGCCTGGCGGGCGACCGGGGCCCCAAGTACCTGAACACGCCGGAAACCTCCTTTTTCCGGAAAGGGGAGCTGCTGTTCGGGGAGCCGGGGGTGTTCCAGGCCGTCCGCAAGGCCGGGCGCTTCCTGCTGGTCGAGGGCTACCTGGACGTGCTGGCCTGCGCCCAGGCGCAGTTCGCCGGCGCCCTGGCCCCGCTGGGCACGGCGCTCACCGCGGAACAGATCCGCCTGCTGAAGCGTTTCGCCTCCGCCGGCCTGCTGGCCTTCGACGCGGACGAGGCGGGCGCCCGCGCCGCCCAGCGGGCCATTCTGCTCTGCGAGCAGGCGGACCTGGGCGTCGAGGTAGTGGAGCTGGCCGGGGGCAAGGATCCGGCGGAAATCCTGGAAAAAGCCGGGGCGGAGGCGTTGCATAAAACCCTGAAATATCCTATAAATAGCTTCCGGTTTCTGTTGAAGGCGGCCCGGGCGCGGCACGATCCAGGGACTCCCGAAGGGAAAAAGGAAATCATCGCTTTCATCAGCCCGTATCTTTCCTCTATCGAATCGCAGGTCAAGCGCGACGGGTATTTTCGCGCGCTCGGCGAGGAGCTCGGAGTGGATTTCGAGTCGGTGCGGGAAGACCACAGGAGGAATGCGGGCAAGAGTCCGGGGCCGGCGCGCCCGCCCGCACACAACCAGAGCCCGGGTCTGACTGCTGACTTCTTTTTTATTCTTGCCGTGGCCGTGCATCGTGACTATTTTGCTCAGGTGCGCAATCTCCTGGACCTGGAGGACCTGGAAGACGCCAGGGCCAGGAAGCTGTTCATCGCCCTGGAGGAGTGCTACCGCGGCGAGGAGTCCAGCCTGGAGTCGCTGCTCGCCCGCATCGACGATCCGGAGTTGCGCGCCGAGGTGCTCGCCCGGACGGCCTCCGGGGCCTTCGCCGAGGATCCCGAGCGCCTGGTGCGCGACGGTTTGGCGGCGGTGCGGCGGCGCCGGCTCCAGCGGCGCAACGCCGGCCTGTCCGCCCTGCTGGCCGCACCCGGGGAGCGGGACCAGGCGAGCCTCAGGGACCTGCTGGCCGAAAAGATGCACATCGACGAAGAGTTGCAGAAGCTTAAAAAGGGTGAGTGGGGATGACAGATCTAGCGGCTGATCCCGCGATACTGAAGCTGATCGCCTACGCCAAGAAGAAGAAGTCGATCACCTACGACGAGGTGAACGATTTCCTGCCCGAGGAGATAGTGAGCTCGGACCGGATCGAGGAGGTCATCGCCATCCTCGAGAAGAACGAGATCAAGCTGGAGGAGGAGGACCTCAGCCTGGAGGTCGAGGAGGAGAAGCCCGCCGCCGGCAAGCAGAAGCTGATCTACGACGACAAGGAGAGCGCGGTGGACGACCCGATCCGCCTCTACCTGCGCGAGATCGGCAAGGAGAGCCTGCTCACCGCGGAGCAGGAAGTCTACCTGTCCAAAAAGATGGAGGAGGGGGAGAACATCATCAAGAAGGTCATCAAGACCTCAGGGCTGTTCATCCCCGAACTCCACCGCCTGGGCCAGGCCATCGTCTCGCGGGTTGAACCGCGGGAGCTGAACCTCTCCAAAAAGGAGGCGTCGGAGTACCTGGCCGAGCGGCGCCGGGTGACGGCCTTCTACCGCGAACCCCTGCGGCCGCATTACGCTTCGATCAAGCAGTTCATCGACGCCAAGCGGCGCATCGCGCCGGAGAGCGGCAGCATCCTGGGGGAGGCCAGCCTGGAGCAGAGGAAGGAGGAGCTGATCAAGCGCCTGGCCGAAATCGACTTTCACCAGGAAGAGATCAACTCGATCTCGGAAAAGTTCATCCAGGCCGCCAACCGCGTGCGCAAGATCCAGAAAGAGAAGCAGAAGATCAAGAAGCGCCTGGCCGTGGGCGACCAGAAGCAGCTGCGCGGCCTGGGCCGTAGCCTGGCCCTGCGCTCGGAGAGAACCCGCATCGAGCAGGAGCTGGGCCTGCCGGCCGACCGGGTGAAGGAGCTGATCCGCCAGATCCAGAGCAACGACAAGAAGCTGGCACGCCTGGAGAACGACTTCCACAACTCCGTCGCCGAGGTCCTCGCCATGGCCAAGGAGATCGAGCACGGCCGCAGCATGATGAAGAGCGCCAAGGATCGCCTCATCAAGGCCAACCTGCGCCTGGTGGTGAGCATTGCCAAGAAATACACCAACCGCGGGCTGCACTTCTTCGACCTGGTGCAGGAGGGCAATATCGGGCTGATCAAGGCGGTGGAGAAGTTCGAGTACCGCAAGGGCTACAAGTTCTCCACCTACGCCACCTGGTGGATCCGGCAGGCTATCACCCGCTCCATCTCCGATCAGGCGCGCACCATCCGCGTGCCGGTGCACATGATCGAGCAGATCAACAAGGTGGTCCGCGAGAGCCGGCAGCTGATGCAGGCCCTGGGGCGAGAGCCCACCGACGCGGAGGTAGCCGAGAAGCTGGGCTGGACGATCCAGAGGGTAAAGTCGGTCAAGAGCGTGGCGCGCGAGCCGATATCGTTGGAAACTCCGATCGGCGAGGAGGACGACTCGCTGCTCGGGGATTTTATCGAGGACAAGGACATCGAAAACCCGGCCAGCCAGACCGCCTTCCGGTTGCTGCAGGAGCAGCTGGAGCAGGTGCTGTACACCCTGCCCCCGCGGGAGCAGGAGGTTTTGAAAATGCGCTTCGGGCTAGAGGACGGCTACTCCCTGACGCTGGAGGAGGTGGGCCTGTACTTCAACGTCACTCGCGAGCGCATCCGCCAGATCGAGGCCAAGGCATTGCGCCGCCTGCGGCACCCCAAGCGCAGCCGGCGCCTGAAGGATTATCTTGAGCATTGAAAATGAGGAGTGGTGCCCATGGTGATGCAGGAAGTCTTTGAAAAGCTGCAGTCGCTGCAGGAGGTTCTTTCCAGGAAGTTCGAGGTCCAGAACGAGATCGCCGACATCCCTAAGGTGCTGGCCACCAAGACGGAGCTTCTCAACCGCATGAAGAAGACCTTCGTGGACAAGAGCCAGGAGCACCGCGCCAAGACCCAGTTCGTCGAGGAGCTGCGCAAGAAGGCCATCGAGGCCGAAGCGGCCCGGGAGAAGTTCGAGAGCCAGATGGACCAGATCCAGACGCAGCGCGAGTACGAGGCCCTGGACAAGGAAATCAAGGACTCGGGGGAGCGGGAGCAGGACTTGCGCCGCGATCTGCAGAAGGAGGAGCAGCTGCTGGGCGAGATGAAGGTCGGCCTGGAGAAGGAAGAGGCCATGATCCGCAAGCAGGAGGAGGAGGTCCAGAAGGAGCAGGCCAAGATCAAGGAGGCGCTGCACGACCGCGAAAAGCAGTTGAAGAGCCTGGAGAAGAAGGAAAAGTCCATCACGCCGGGGCTGGACGAGGAGATCCTGTTCAAGTTCGAGCGGATCATCCGCAGCAAGCTGGGGCTGGGCATCGTGCCCATCGACCACGGGGTGTGCAACGGCTGCCACATGATCCTCACCGTGCAGTTCGTGAACGAAGTGCGCAAGGGCGAAGGGATCATGTTCTGCCCTTACTGCAGCCGCATCCTGTTCTACCAGGAGGAGTCGGAAGGCGAGCCGGAGCCGGAGGAGGTCAGCGAGGAGGCTGTGGAAGAAAGCGAAGAGATCGAGTATGATGAGGAAGCCGAGGATAGCGAAGAGGTAGAGGAATAAAGTAAGTGGGAAGGGGCAGGCCAGGCCGCCGCCGGGGTGGCGAACCGCCCAGCAGTAGCTGGGGTTCCACCCGGAGGAAAGTCCGGGCTCCACAGAGCATGAAGCCGGGTAACCCCCGGGCGCTCCCGCCGCGCGAGCGGTGAGGAGCGACAGATAGTGCCACAGAAAATATACCGCCCGCCGCGCCGCAAGGCGCGCCGGGCAAGGGTGAAAAGGCGGGGTAAGAGCCCACCGCCCGCCCGGCGACGGGCGGGGCACGGAAAACCTCTTCAGGAGCAAAGTCAAGCAGCAGGCGGGCCAGCTCTGAGCGTTACGCCTGCGGGTGGACTGCACGACGGCGGGACGGAGACGCCCCGCCCCAGACAGATGGTGGCCCAACGACAGAACCCGGCTTATCGGTCCGCCCTTTCCCTTTTTTCGCTACGATGATGCTGAACGTCGAACGCTATCGATACGGTCGAAGGCGCAAGCCCAAGAAGGGGTGGCTGGTGCTCTTGCTGGCCCTGCTCGCGGCCGGAGGCGGGGCCGCCGCCTGGTGGCTGGGGGTGGGCGAGTGGGCGCAGCGCTTGGTGCGACCCCAGGCGCGCAGCCAGCCGCTGGCCGAGCTGTGGAAGAACCGGCTCTACGACGAAATCATCAGCCGCGCGGAACAGCAGCTGAAGGGCGATCCCCTCGCTCCGCAGGCCTTGGCCTACCGGGGTTTCAGCTACTTCTACAAGGCCGTTTCGGAGGGCAACCTGGAGGACCGTATCCCGTATCTGGACGAGTCGATCGCCAGCCTGCGCCGGGTGAAGCTCGCCAAGACCAACCCCTGGCCGCGGGAGGTCGATTACGTGCTGGGCAAGGCCTATTACCACAAGGGCAAGTACTACTACGACCTGGCACTGTTCTACCTGCAGCGGGCGCTGGCAGGAGGCTTTCAGGCCAGCGACATCTACGACTACCTGGGACTGGCGGCAACACAGCTGGAACGGGTGGAGGAGGGCCTGGCCTATTTCCAGAGCGCCATGCAGGTCAACCCCACTGATATTTTGCTGCTCATGGTCGGACAGAGCTACCACGACCTGGGGCGCCTCCCGGAAGCGGAGGAGTACCTGCAGCGGGCGCTGAACAAGACCGAGGACCCGGCGATCGAGAGCAAGTGCCGTTTTCTCCTGGCCCAGATGTACTTCGACCGCAAGGAGTACTTCAAGGCGGAGAAGGAATACCTGGCCGTCCTGGCCCGGGACCCCAACTCTGCGGAGGCCCATTTCTACCTGGGGGAAATCTACTCCGGCCTGAACGACACGGTGAAGGCCCGCGCGGAGTGGCGCAAGACTTTGCTGATTGACCCCTCGCATTACGGGGCGAAACTTCGATACTATAGGTAGCACAGAGCTTGCACAACCTGGAGGGCGCAAATGGGGCTGCGTGATATATTCGACTCCTTTTCCACGGATATCGGCATTGACCTGGGCACCTGCAACACCCTGGTCCACGTGAAGGGCAAGGGCATCGTGCTGTCGGAGCCCTCGGTGGTGGCGGTGGAGAGGGGCACCAAGCGGGTGCTGGCCGTGGGAACGGAGGCCAAGAAGATGCTCTGGAAGACCCCAGGGGACATCATCGCCATCCGCCCCATGCGCGACGGGGTCATCGCCGACTTCGAGACCACCGAGAAGATGATCCGCTACTTCATCGCCAAGGTGCTGCCGCGCCGTTGGCTGGTCAAGCCGCGTATGGTCATCGGCGTGCCTGCCTGCATTACCGAGGTGGAGAAGCGCGCGGTGCGCGAAAGCGCCGAGCAGGCCGGGGCGCGGGAAGTATACATTATCGAAGAGTCCATGGCCGCCGCCATCGGGGCCAACATCCCCATCCTGGAGCCGGCCGGGCACATGATCTGCGACGTGGGCGGGGGCACCACCGAGATCTCGGTGATCTCCCTCGGGGGACTGGTGGTCTCCAACGCCATCCGGGTGGGCGGGGACGAGTTCGACGAGGCGATCATCAAGCACGTGCGCAACATCCACAACCTGATCATAGGGGAAACGACCGCCGAGAACGTGAAGATCACCATCGGCAACGCCTCCCCGGAAAAGAAGATCGAAAAGATGGAGATCAAAGGCAC
>CAZMWZ010000072.1:0-13129 GCA_964570045.1 uncultured Spirochaetaceae bacterium | reverse complement strand
GAGCTCCACGAGACCGGCGTGGCCCGGGTGCTGCGCCGTCTGCCCAAGGCGAAGCAGTACTATGTCACCATCGACGCCGACGGGCTGGACCCCGCGATCGCGCCCGGTGTGTTCTACCCCTCCCCGGGCGTGGACTACTTCGAGATGACGGATCTGCTGCGGGGCATCGCGCGCCGGGGGGCGATCTGCGGCCTCGACTTCTGCGAGGTCGTGCCCGCCCTGGATCTGCGGGACCTGACCAGCATCTTCGGCTCGCGGCTGCTGCTCAACTTCATCGGCGCCATGGCCCACGCCGGCCGGGTCGGAGCGCGGCCCGGAAAGCAGAGCCGGAGGCCGTTGAGTTTTTCTTGACTTATTCTATAAGAATTAACTAGCTTTTCCCGATGGTACGCGTTGTTCTCTGCGTCGTCGCGGTCCTGTGCGCCGCAACCATCGAAGGGAAACCCATGAACCGACTGCAATACGAGAAGAGCCCCTACCTGCTGCAGCACGCCGACAACCCGGTGGACTGGCGCCCCTGGGGCGAGGAGGCCTTCGCGGCGGCCAGGCGGGAGAACAAGCCCATCTTCCTGTCCATCGGCTACTCCACCTGCCATTGGTGCCACGTGATGGAGCACGAGTCCTTCGAGGACCCGGAGGTGGCCGCTCTGCTCAACGAGGTGTTCGTTCCCGTCAAGGTGGACCGGGAGGAGCGCCCGGACGTGGACGAGCTGTACATGACCGTCTGCCAGCTGCTCACCGGCCAGGGGGGCTGGCCCTTGACGGTCTTCCTGACCCCGGACCGCAAGCCCTTCTTCGCCGCCACCTACATTCCCAGGGAGGCGCGCTACGGCATGACCGGCCTGCTGGAGCTCATCCCCCGCGTGCGGGAGCTGTGGCGCACGCAGCGCCCCCAGATCGACGGCTCGGCCGATCAGATCCTGGCGGCCCTGCGGCAGGCCGCCGAACCCGGGGAGGCCGGCGAGGAGCCGGGGGCGGCCGTTTTGGACCAGGCCGCCCAGGCGCTGGCCGGTCAGTTCGACCGCCGGCACGGCGGCTTCGGCTCCGCGCCCAAGTTCCCCAGCCCGCACATCCTCTCCTTCCTGCTGCGCCGGCGCGACCCGCAGGCGCTGGAGATGGTGGAGCGGACCCTGGAGGCCATGCGCGCCGGGGGTATGTTCGACCAGGTCGGGCTGGGCTTCCACCGCTACGCCACCGACGCCCGCTGGCGCGTGCCGCACTACGAGAAGATGCTCTACGACCAGGCCCTGCTCGCCCTGGCGTACACCGAGGCCTGGCAGGTCACGGGGAAATCCTTGTACCGCCGCACGGCCGAGGAAATTTTCACCTACGTGCTGCGCGATCTCGC
Source organism: uncultured Spirochaetaceae bacterium (assembly GCA_964570045.1). GTDB lineage: Bacteria > Spirochaetota > Spirochaetia > SZUA-6 > DRHE01 > MIBK01. Next base: position 11,781 of record CAZMWZ010000072.1, on the reverse strand, counting down.
CTCCCCGCAAGGCGCCTTCTACTGCGCGGAGGACGCGGACAGCGAAGGCGAGGAGGGGAAGTTCTACCGCTGGACCCGGGAGGAGCTGGCTTCGCTGCTGGCTCCCGAGGAGCTGGCCCTGGTGGACCTGGAAGAGGGGACCCTGTACCTGCGCGACCCCGAGCGGCCCTTGAGCGAAGCCTCCCGGACCCGGCTGTACGAGCGGCGCGCCGCGCGCGTGCGCCCCTCCCGGGACGACAAGATCCTGGCCGGCTGGAACGGGCTGATGATCGCGGCCCTGGCCCGGGCAGGGGGGGCCTTCGACCGCCCGGACTACGTGCAGGCCGCCGCGCGCGCGGCGCGTTTCGTGCTGGGCAGCCTGCGCGACCCGCAGGGCGGCCTGCTGCGCCGCTGGCGCGAGGGGGAGGCCGCCATTGAAGCGTTCGCCGAGGACTACGCTCTCTTGAGCTGGGGCCTGCTGGAGCTGTACGAGGCGAGCTTTGACCCCTCGGCTCTGGAGTCGGCCTTCGCGCTGAGCGACCGCCTGCTGGCGCGGCATGCGGACCCGCAGGGCGGCTTTTTCCAGGGCGGGGAAGAGGATGCCCCGGAGGGGATACGGATGCAGCCCAGCGGGGACGGCGCCCTGCCCTCGGCCAACTCGGTGGCTCTTCTAGTGCTGCTCAAGCTGTCCAGGATCGGCGACCGGCCCGAGTACCGCAAGGCGGCGGAAGGCCTCCTGCGCCGCCACTCCGCGCTGGTGCGCCGCCACCCGCAGGGCTTCACCTTCTTCCTGGCCGGCCTGGACTTCTATCACGGGCCCTCCTACGAGGTGGTTCTGGCCGGGCGGGCGGAGGGCGAGGACACCGCGGAACTGGCCCGTGCGCTGCGCCGGACCTTCCAGCCCCGGGCCGTGGTGATCCTGCGTCCCACCGACCAGGCCGAACCCGAGATCCTGCGCCTGGCGCCTTTCACCCGCCCCTACGGGGCCGCGGCCGACGGGCGGGCCCTGGCCTACGTGTGCCGCAACTACAGCTGCCGCCTGCCCACCGGCGACCCCGAGGCCATGCTAGCGCTGCTCGCGGAGCCTTGAGTCAGCCCCTCGCGGCGCGGGGGTTTGACAGGGCAGGCGGAATCGCTCTTTCATGGGGCATGGAGAAAAAACCCCTCAAGACCGGACGGCCCCGCCGCTACGGACAGCCTCCCCTGTCCGGGTTCGCCAACCCGGAGTTGAGTGCCATGGCGGCCTGGCTGCGGGAGCTGGCCGAGCGGGTCTACGACCAGATCGCGGACCTGCCCCGGGAGGCGCTGGACTACACGCCGGAGGACACGAAGCTCTCAATCGGCCGCCTGACGGCGCACCTGGCCTGGGCCGAGGCCACCTGGGTTTCTCGGATCACCCGGGAGCCGATTCCCGAGGAGCTGCAGCGCACCCTGGACATCGGGGCTCTTACCGATTTCGACAAGCCGCCCGTGCCGTCCGGCACGGCCGCGGAGCTGATCGCCTTCTGCCGCCGTGTGCAGGAAGGCTTCACCGCTCCGGCCCTGTCTGGGGTGGCGGATATAGCGGCGGCGCTAGAGGCCGGCGGCAGGACGGTGAACGTGCGCGGGGTGGTCACCCAGCTCCAGTGGCATTGGACCTACCACTCCGGGCAGATCGGCCTGCTGCGCCTCCTCTGGGGCTCGGACTACCAGTGGACCAACGAGGCGATCCTGGGCTGAGCGGCTAACCGGGCCGCAATCGCGGGCTAATCGCGCCGCAATCGCGGGCTAATCGCCGAGCAGCGCCTGGATGCGCCGGGCCGTCGCCGCATCCAGGTAGCTCTGGCGCTCGCCCTGAAGCATTTCCCGTACCCGGGCCGCGGCCGTTTCCAGGGCTTCGCGGCTGCCCGCGGCCGACCAGCGGTCCAGCAGGGCGCGGCAGGAGAGCTCTGGGTACCAGTTCTCGGCTCGGAAGTGGCGCGCCGTGTGCTCCTCCTCGAGGAACGAACCCCAGGTGCCGATCTTGCGGATGAGCTCCACGGCCAGGGTCTCCTCGCTCACCTCGATGCCCCTGCGGAAGCGCTTGAGCAGGCCGAACACCTCGTGGTCCAGCAGCAGCGATTCGTAGCTCACGGTCAGGCCGGTGGAGATCATGCCCAGGTTCACCATCACGTCCACGCCCGCCTGGATGCCGGCCAGCGCCGTGAGGGCCTTCTCCCAGCTCGCCTGCTGGTCCACGATGTGGGCGTCGGTGTCGAAGCCGATGCTGTGGCTGGGGATGCCGTAGAAGCGGGCCATCTGCACGAGGGCCACGCGCAGCAGCATGGTCTCCGGGGTGGCGATGAGCGGGTTGCCCTCGCGCATGTTGAACAGGGTGGGGGCCGCGCAGTACACGACCGGGTGGGCCTCGCGCAGCACCTGGGCGATCGCCATCCCCGAGAGGACCTGGGCGTTGTGCTGCACCAGGTAGCCGGCCAGGGTCACCGGCGAGGTGGCGCCGGCCATCGGCGCGGGCAGGATGTAGAAGGGGATGCCGTGGCCCACGGTTGCCAGGATGACCTCGCAGGCCGCGGGGGTCCAGGCCAGGGGCGCGGAGGGCGAGATGTGGCAGGACACCAGGGGCTCGGCGCCCAGGTCGCTCCTGCCGGAGGCCTCTTGCAGGATCTTGTACACCAGCTCCGCCGCTACACCCGTGTCCGGCGCGATCAGCAGGTGCTTGCCCGTGTTGGCCAGCAGCGTGGAGACGGCGTGAGCCTCGGCCAGGGCCTGAGGCACGTCCTGGGGGATGCCCTGGATCCCGACCAGGTCGATGTCCGGGAGTTGGTCGGCAAGAAAAGCGAAGTTGCCGACCTCCTGCTTGCGGATGGGCCGCCGCTCCCCGGTGGCCTGGTCCAGGAGGAACGTGCCGTCGAAGCCGCTCACGGCGCGGGTCTCCCCAAGGCCGATCACCAGGGCAGGCCGGCCGTTGCGGGAATGCAGGGCGATCTTGGCCGGCGGGAGCTTCCGATAGCGCTCGATCAGCGCCGCCGGCAGCTTCACGACCGCGTCCTGCACCCGGGCGCCGGCCGCCGCGAGGCGCGCGCGCAACCCGGGATGGGCGACCGCCACGCCGACCGCCTCCAGCACCTCCAGGGTGGCGTCGTGAACCCGCTGCACTTCGGCGGCGGACAGGACCACACTCGGGGCCAGGTTCATGCTTTCAGGGCTCCTTCCGTCAGGCCGCGGATGAAGAACTTCTGGAACACGATGTAGAGGACCACAATGGGCAGGGTGGTGAGCAGCAGCCCGGCCATGGTCACGCTGATGTCCAGGTTGAACTTGCTCTTGAACACCGTGATGCCCACCATCAGGGTCCGCAGGCCGTCCTTGGGCAGGAACACCAGGGCCAGCAGCAGCTCGTTCCATACCCAGACCGCGTTGACGACGATCAGGGTCACGATCGGGGGGCCCGACAGCGGGATCACCACCCGGGTGAGGATCCGAAACACGGGGGCGCCGTCGATGACCGCGGCTTCCATGATCTCATCGGGGATGGTCTTGAAGAAGTTGGTGAGCAGGTACACGGAGAAGGGCAGGCACACGGCGGCGTACATGATGATCATGCCCTGGTAGCTGCTCATCAGGCGCAGGCGCGTGTACAGCACGAACAGCGGCACAATCAGCACGACGATGGGGATGGCCATCAGGGAAACGATCGCGTCGAGGAAAAGCCGCCTGCCGGCGAAGCGCATCTTGGCCAGGGCGAAGGCCGCCAGGAAGGCGACGGCGGTGCACAGGAGCACCGCGGCGGTCGTGAGGATCCCGCTGTTCATCAGCCACAGGAAGAAGCGGCCGCCGCGCAGGGCGCCGCTGAAGGGCTGCAGGTGCAGCGGCCAGGACAGGAACAGCTTGCCGGCCAGGTACTGCTCCTTGGACTTGAAGGAGATGAACACCAGCCAGAGAACCGGATACAGGGCCAAGGAAGCGGCCAGGGCCAGCACGGCGTGGCTGGCGATCGCCTGCAGGGTGGCTTTTGGGCGGTGGCGCGCTCCTTGCCTCTCCATCATTCCTCCGTCAGGCGCCGCCGCAGGCGCGCGCTCAGGGCGATCAGGATCGTGGTGATCAGGAACAGCACCACGGAAGCCGCCGAGGCCATGCCCGGGTTGGGGATCTGACTGCGGGCCAGCTTGTTGTAGATGTACAGCTCCATCACCAGGGTGGACCAGCCCGGACCGCCCATGGTGATGGTGTAGGAGTAGGCGAAAACCCAGCTCAGCATGTTGATGACCGTGATGATCGCGAAGAACTCGATGATCGTCCGCAGCTGGGGAATGGTGATGTAGAACAACTGCTGCCACCAGCCGGCCCCGTCCAGCCGGGCGCTGTCGTATAAGCTGGAGTCCACGCTCATCAGGCGGGCCAGGAACAGCGCGATACCGAAGCCGACTTCCTTCCAGACGATGATGATCATCAGCGTCCAGAGGGCGTACTTCGGGTCGCCCAGCCAGTCGATGGCCAGGAACTTCAGGCCCACCGCCCGCAGGATCTCGTTGACCACCCCGTTGAGGGTGAACATGTAGCCGAACACGATGCCGACCACCGGGATGGCCAGGATGTAGGGCAGAAAGAGGGTCACCTGGAAGAACCTGCGGCCGCGGATCCTCTCGCCGAACAGCACGAAGGCGAACAGGAGCGCCAGAGCCACCAGGAAGGGGATCAGCACGAACAGGCGGAGGTTGTTGGCCACCGCCTGGCGGAAGATCGGGTCCTTGAACAAGAACAGGTAATTCTGCAGGCCCACGAATTCGCCGGTGATGCCCCGTACCCGGCGCAGGGAGAAATCGAAGATCTTCACCAGCGGGTAGCCGTAGATGAACAGGACCAGCAGCGCCGTGGGGAGCAGGTAAAGGTAGGGTGTTATGGCCCTGGTCTTCAGCTGCATGTCAGTCCGCGAAGTGTAAACCGTCCCCCGGTAGACAAGCAAGCGTTTGCTGCCCGAATATAGCCCATGGGTAACGAGGTACTGGCGAAGCTGCACGAGGCATCCCTGCGGGTCCTGGAGCGCACCGGGGTGCACGTCGGCTCGACGCGGGCCCGGGACCTGCTGGCCGCGGCCGGCGTGCGCGTGGACCGGGCAAGCGGACGGGTGTACCCGAAAGCGGCGGACGTCGAGCGGGCGCTCGCGACGGTGCCGCGGCGCTTCCGGGTGTACGGGCGAGGGACCGAGCGCCCGCTGGAGTTCGACGGCCGGCACACCTACTTCCTGTCCGGCGGGGCGTCGCTGCGCGTACTGGAGCTGGACGGCAGCTACGCAGCGGCCAGCATAGAGCACCTGCGCCGCTTCAATCGCCTCCTGGACGCGCTGCCCCACGTCCACATCCTGATCAACCAGGTGGACCCCGGGGAGTTCCACGGCCTGGACCTCTATCGCCTGCTGGCCGCCGAGATGCTCATCGGCACCCCCAAGCCCCTCTGCTTCCAGGCAGCGACGGTGCGCGACGTGGAGACCATGTTGGAGATGGGTACAGTCCTCCGCGGCTCCCGGCAGGCCTTGGCGGCCCGGCCCGTGTACTTCGTGGGCCTGAACTCCGAGCCGCCCCTGTCGATCTCGGGCGACATCGCCGACGCGCTTTTGCACTGCTGCGCCTCCGGCATCCCCTGCAGCCTGGGCAACTACAACATGATGGGCATCACCGCCCCGCGCACCGTAGCCGGCGCGGTGGTCCAGTTGAACGCCCTGCAGCTCACGGCCCTCGTGCTGGCCCAGGCTTGCCGCCCGGGGGCGCAGCTGTTCTACACCGCTTTCTCCGGCAGCGGGGACCTGCAAACCCTGGACGTGGTCTGCGCGGATCCCCTGGCGGTGCAGCAGCAGCGCCTTACGGCGATGCTGGGCCGCCACTACGGCTTGCCCGTATACGGCTTCGCCGGCACGGACTCCCGCATGCCGGACGCCCAGGCGGCCTGCGAGCACGCCTTCCAGTTCCAGGCGGCCATGGAGGCCGGCGTGAACCTGCTGCAGGGCCCCACCTCGATGATGGACCAGATGATGATGTCCAGCTTCGCCCAGGCGATCATCGACCACGACATCATCGCCTACCTGCTGGCCTGCCGCGCCGAGCCGCCCGTGGACGAGGAAACCCTGGCCCTGGAGGCGATGCACCAGGTGGTGAACGACCCGCAACTGGCGGCGCTCAAGTACGCCGGCCACGAGCACACGGTCCGGCACCTGGAGGAGGGGCGCTGGCAGCCGCAGAGCTTCAGCTATCGCAGCTACGCGGCCTGGGAGAGGGAGGGCCGCCGCACGCTGGTGGAGCTGGCCACCGATGCCGCCGGCAGGATCCTGGCCGAGCATCGCCCCGAGCCCCTGCCGCGCGAGCAGGAGCAGGCCATTCGGGAGCTGGCCACCCGGGTGAGCGGGGCCTGAGGCCGCAGCGGCCCAAGGCGATGGGGTTCGAGAAGGTTTTCCCCGGCGACCGCTTGAGCAAGCGGGAGCGGGTGCTGCGCACCCTGCGTCGCTACCACTACCCCTGCGTGCGCCGCCTGGCCGCCGCCTGGCGGGAGCATGGCTACACCGTGCTCTACCACTCCGACGGCAACTACCTGGAGGCCATCCCCGAGCTGGCGGCCGGCGGGGTGGACGGGGTAGCCCTCATGCAGCGGGGTTCTCCCGAGCAGGTCCGGCAGGAGGTGCGGCGGCAGATCCTGGAGTCCGGAGTATTGCGGAGCGGCGGGATGCTGGTCGCCACCTCCAGCGAGATCAATCCCCTGATCCCGGCCGAGAACTTCCTGGCACTGGTGCAGGCCGTGGGCGAGACGCCCAACCCCGCTTTTCGGCGTTGCTGAGGCCTGTGCGGGTCCTGTATGATCGGGACCAGGAGGCCGCAATGCCCTACGACCAGAAACTGGACGACCGCCTCGGCGTCGCGATCGCCGGCTGGGGCGCCACGCGCAAAAAGATGTTCGGAGGCACCTGCCATCTGCTGAACGGCAATATGTTCTGCGGGGTGTACAAGGACTACCTGATCCTCCGGCTCGGGCCGCAGCAGGCTGAGCGTGCGCTGTCCGGTCCGCACGTCAAACCCATGGATATCACGGGCAGGCCCATGAAGGGCTGGGTGATGGTGGGAAGGGCTGGGGTGAACGACGCTGACCTCGGGCAGTGGCTGGCCGAAGCCCGTCGCTTCGTGGAGACCCTGCCGCCCAAGTAGGCCAGACTGCGGAGGGCAGGGGCGCGGCAGGGTTGGGTCGCCGCCTTACAGCGATAAAGCCGCGCCGACGGCGGTAGCGTACTCGGCGTGTTCGGGAAAATGGAAGGTCACCGGGTACAGCCCGGTGAAGCCGGCGAAGATCTCCCGGGCCTGCGGCACCGCCGTCAGTTTCCCTGTGAGCACGATGTCCGGCAAGCCCTCCTGGCGGGCGGCGAACGCCGCCAGCAGGCCGATCGTCTGGAAGACCAGGTTGAGGATGCCCAGAGCGTAGTCCCCGCGCGAGGCCCGGCCGCTCAACTTGCCGAAGTTGGAGGCGGTGGCGTGCCCGAGCAGCGTCCCGAGGTCCGCGCGCAGGATGTCCCTGACTTGCAGGTCCACGTTGGCCAGCGATCCGCCGGCCGCGGCTTCGAGAATGGCGGGGAAGTCGGTGGTGTGCAGGATGCAGCGCGCCAGCCCGAGCAGGGTGCCTCCCCCGACCCCGGACCCGCCCAGGTGCCGCACCCCGTCGGCGGCGGCCCTGACGATGGCGGTGCCCGTCCCCATGCTGACCACGATCGCCTGCCGCAGGCCGGACAGGCACAGGCCGCCGCGCCCGGTGGCCAGGAACTCGCCGACCCGTACGCAGGGAACCCCAAGCAGCTCTTCGGCGAGCGCGCCGGACCCCATCCCGGTGACGGCCAGCCGCTGGATCGCGGAGAGCGGCAGGCCCAGGTCGCTGAGGAACCTGCCCAGCGCGGCGGAAGCCGAGGCCACCGGGTCGCTGGCCGGCACCGTGCAGAAGCCCTCTGCCGTTTTCCCGTTCAGGCCTGCGATTTTCGTGGTCGTGATTCCGATATCGACCCCGACGTTCATATGCACAATGTATCCACTGCGCCCCTGCAATCCAACAGGAAACCGCGAGCAGCAATGCGGAGATTTGACACCCGGCTGGTACATTCACAAAACTTCATAGGGCAAGACCCGGGTGGCGGGCCAGGTAGCGGTGCACGAAGCGTTCCTGCTCACCGGTTTCGAGGGCCGGTCGCAGCAGGCGCAGGCGGCGGACGGCCTCGGCGGCGCCCAGCCGGTGGTAGCGCCCGAGCAGGCAGGCGAGCAGCAGCCCGGTTCGTCCTACCCCCGCGTAGCAATGCACTCCAACCGCCTGCCCTGCGGCCAGGCGCGCGAGCAGTCGCTCCACCAGTTCGTGAAAGGCCCCGGCATCTTCAGGAATGTCGAACTCCGGGATGGGGAAGTACTCCCAGACCAGGCCGGCGCGGACGCAGGCGGGACCGAAGCGTTCGGCCGCATCGGTGAGCGAAACCAGGTGACGGATGCCCAGGCGCCGCAGCTCCTGTAGATCTTCGGCCAAGCCGCTGCCCCCGTTGCCGGGCAGGGCAGCGCCGGCCAGAAGACCGGGGATGACCCAGGAAAAATTGGCGAGCATGCCGGAGCTCAAGGCACGATCCGGGTCCCCGTCCTGCCGAGGATGCCTTCCAGCGCCTTGTCCAGGGAGGTGATGACCGCCTCGCTCCGGCTCCACCAGGCGAAGCGCAGCGCCGCCTCGATTTTCGGGCCCATGGAACCTGCCAGGAAGTGGCCCTCGGCCAGGTAGTCCCGGGCCTGGGCCACGGTGAGGCGGTCCAGGGGCACAGCGTCGGGACGGCCGTAGCGCAGGAAGACTTTCTCCACGTCCGTCAGGAGGAGGAAGGCCTGGGCGCTCACGGCCTGGGCTAGGACGAAGCCGGCTCGGTCCTTGTCGATGACCGCCTCCACGCCGGTGTAGCTGCCGTCGCCGTTGCGGCGTACGGGTATCCCGCCGCCCCCGGAGGCAATCACAATCGCGCCGCTGGCCAACAGCGCGTTGATCGCGTCCTTCTCCACGATGTCCTGCGGCTCGGGGGAGGGCACGACGCGACGCCAGCCCTTGGGAGCGCCTGGTTTGACTTCCTTGACGACGTAATTCTTCGCTTTATTCAGTCTTTGGGCTTCTTCGCGCGTGTAGAAGGGCCCTACCGGCTTGCTGGGGTCCTGGAAGTCCGGGTCCTGGTCGCTCACGACCACCTGGGTCACCACCGTGCACACCGGGGTGTGGATCCCCTCCTGGCGCAGCCAGAAGGCCAGACGATTCTGGATCATCCAGCCGATCTGCCCCTGGGTCATGGCGCCGCAGGCGGCCAGGCTCTGAGCGGGGATGGCGGGCTCCCCCTCCTCCTGCTGGATGAGCAGGGCCCCGGCCTGGGGCCCGTTGCCGTGGGTGATCACCAGACGGTAGCCCTCGCGTGCTATCTTGGCGATCTGCCTGGCCGTGAGGTCCACGTTGCGGAACTGCTCCTCCGTGGTGCCCTTTTCCTCGGCCTGCTTGATGGCGTTGCCCCCCAGGGCGACTACGAGCAGATTGCCTTCCATGCGACGCTCCACTGTTTAGGTTGCGAATGCCCCACGGTACGACACTTGCCGGTGCGAATTCAAGGTTGGGTGATTCCGATTAATGAGAAAGCCCCCGGGCGCCACCGGTTTCCACGAACCAGTCGATCAGCCGGCGAGCCACGCTGATGCGCTCCGGGATGCGCGGCAGCTGGCCGGCGCGATACCAGCCCGCGTCCACGATTTCGTGGTCGTCGACGACGATCTCCCCCCCCGCGTGCCGGGCGGTGAAGGCCACCATGAGGGAATGGGGAAAAGGCCAGGGCTGGCTGGCGAAGTAGGCGAGGTCGCGCACCCGCACGCCGACCTCTTCGCGGACTTCCCGGTGGACGCACTCCTCCAGCGACTCGCCGACGTCCACGAAGCCGGCGATCACGCTGTACAGCGCCGTGGGGAAGCGGCGCGCGCGGGCCAGCAGGATCGTATCGTCGCGCACCACCGCCACGATGATGGCGGGGGCCACGCGTGGGTAGCTCACCAGGCCGCAGGCCGGGCATAGCTTGGCCCGCTCGTCGGTCTTGGTCTGCATGGGCTTTCCGCAGCGGCCGCAGTACTGGTGGGTGCGGTCCCAGTCCATGACCTGGAAGGCCCGCCCGGCGAGCCAGAACTGCTCCTCGCTCAGGAGTCCCCACAAGCCGCGCAGCTCGGCGAACTGCAGGCCCGCCGGGTCCGGAGTCTCCGGGGCTAGTTCCCAGGCGAAGCAGGCCAGGCCGCCGGCCCGCCCCAGAAACTGCCGGCGCACGGGCCGGAGGTCCAGGTCCTGCAGCTCGCCGGCGCGCGGCACCGTGGCTGCGGGCACTTCGGCACTCGCAGGGGCCGGGCGCACCAGCAGGCGGTTGCCCCGGTAGGCGAAACACGGCGACTCGGGCGGCACCGTCTCGGGTGGGATGATGCCCGGGATGAAGTCGGCCGAGGTGCTCATACGGGCTGGAGGCCCGCCTGGCGCAGCGCCCCCGCGAACTCCAGCACCGCCTGCTCGACCTCGGCCCAGGAGGGGCCGGGCTCGGCGAGCAGCTGGTGGCCTGTCGGCAGCTCCAGGTAGCGGGGCGGCTCGCGGAAACGGCGGGACAGCCGGCGGGTGAAGGCCGGCCGGACCAGCTCGTCGTGGCTGCCCTGCAGGATCAGGGTGGGGCAGCGCACGCGCGCGGCCGAGCGGTAGGAACGGCTCCCGCTGACGAACACCTGCCCCAGCAACCGCAGCGGCACGCCCAGGCGACGCAGCCCGGCCACGGAGTCTGGGTCCTCGGGGTCGAGGCCGGGGGCGATCGCGCACAGCAGCTCGCGGGTGGCCGGGTCCCGGAAGTCGACCCGGCGCAGGGGGTAGAAATAGCGGGGCAGGAAGGGGCGCAGGAGGGAGACGGCCGCGCGCTTGAACCCTGAAGCCAGCCGCCAGAACGGCGCGAGCAGCACCAGACCGTCGGGCGCTGAGCCGGAGGCGGCCGTGACGGCCAGCGCCCCACCCAGGGAGAACCCCACCAGCAGCAGGGGGGAATGCCTGCGCCGCAGCTCGCACAGAGAGGCGTCGACGCAGCGCTGCCAGTCCAGGGCGCTACGGCGTTCCAGCGAGGCCAGTTCGGCGCCGAATCCTGGCAGCAGCAATCCCCGCGCCGTCCAGCCGGCCTTCTGCAGGGAAAGCCCGAGGGGAAGCATCTCCGCCGGCGTGCCCGGGAAGCCGTGCACCAGCAGCGCCGCGGGCCGGCCGCCGGCCAGCAGGAAGGACCGGTGCTCGTCGCCCGCGAAGGGCTGCGCCTGTACGGCCGGAGGCGGGGGTGGCACGCTCTGGGCGTGGATCAGGTCAAAGAAGAACAGGAAGATCCCCTGGGCGAGCACGCCCCAGCCGTGACCTCGCCAAGCAGGGCTCCCTCGCCCCGGCACCAGGATTAGGACCAGGGCCGCGGCCATATAGAGCAGGTCCAGGAAGGTGTTGATCCACAGCGCGCGCCGGAGGCGGCCTTCCCCGTTAGGCCGGACGCGGCGGGCGCCCAGAAACCCGGCCAGGGCGATGGCCGCGTCCACCGCGCCCCAGGCGGCGGCCTGGATCCCCACGCCCCGGGCGAGGGTCCCGCCCCACAGGGTCAAGGCAGCCCCCCCCAACAGGCTCGCGGCCGACCAGGCGGCCAGGCGGACCGAGAGACGGCGCTGGAACGCACTCAGACCTGTCATGACCTTCTCTGGCCCAATGTAGCCAGGCGCGCGGTGGGAAGGAAAGCGGAATCGACCGGCTTATCTCGGG
>CAZMWZ010000071.1:0-13214 GCA_964570045.1 uncultured Spirochaetaceae bacterium | reverse complement strand
GTTGCCGATCTCCTCCGCGGCCTCCTTGAACCTGCTTTCGTTCTCCGCCAGGTAGGCGGCGTAGCTTGCGTCGTCCCAGATCTCCAGGTACGTCTGGATGCCCAGGATGATGCATTCCTTCTTCAATCCGGCGAACTCGCGCAGCGTGGGCGGGATGATGATCCGTCCGGAACGGTCGATCTCCGTCTCCTGGGCCGGCGCCACGATGCGGCGCTGCATGAGCCTGGCCTTCTCCTGGAACAGGGAAGTAGAGCCGATCAGGCTCTGGCACACCTTCTTCCATTCTTCGTGGGTGAAGAGCCACAGGCATTGCTCCACCCCGCGGGTCAGGATGACCGAGTTGCCGGGAATCTCGGCGCGAATCCGGGAGGGAATCATGAGCCTGTTCTTCTCGTCCAGAGAGTACCGGTATTCGCCCGTTATCATTCCCTACTCTTTCCCACTTTTCCCCACTTTTACTACTTATACTACCGCGGCCACAGGTATTGTCAACGACCTTTCCAAAAAAATATGCTTGGCGAGGGGGATCGGGGCGCGAAAATACTACAAATTTGTTAGGCAGATTGTGGAAATTGACCTGATTCCTTCCACAATGTATCCTCAGGCAAGGCTTAAGGGGGAGGAGCAGGCTTTGTCGTTATACCGGGTGCATTTCAAGTGGAAAGAAAAGGAGATCCAGCTCACCGCCAGAAGCCTGGACCTCACCCACCCCTACTTCGTTTCCATCAAGGACCTAGTGTTCCAAAAGAAGGAAAAGATCATCATCAATCCCGCCGAGGACGAAGTCATCCGCGCCTTCGGCGGCTCCAAGCACCTGATGATCCCGTTCCAGACCGTGAGCCTCATCGAGGAGGTCGACGAAAACAACGCGCGGCTGCGGGCGTTCACCCTGGTGGAGGAAGAAGCTCCCCCCTCCGGGGAGCTCTGAAGCGGCAGGTCAGGACGGCACTTTTCCGAACAGGCGGTAGTCGATCTCCGGGAAGATGTTGTTCCGGGCCTCCAGCCGCAGGAGCCATTCCTGCTGGATCTCGTTCTCCATGACCGCCTCGTAGATGCGGGTGAAGTTGTGGATGTGCTCGCGAGTGCGCTTCACCGCGTAGGGGACGGTGGTGCCGGTCTTCATGATGAACGCCCAGTCGGAGGACTGGGCCAGGAGCAGCTCCCGGAAGGCCTGGTTCAGGGCCCGGCGGCGCACACCCTTCTCGTTGGGGAACCTGCGGGCCAACTCCTGCATCCGCTCGGCCAGTTTGTGCAGGTGCCGGTAGATCCAGTCGTTGGAGCTCTCCAGCCACACTTCGGCGTAGCCCTTGTTCCCCCAGCTGGAAAGGCAGGGCTGGAGGACTTGCTGCTCCGGGTGGGCTTCCAGGTAGTCGGAGGCCGTCAGCAGCTTCAGCTTCTCCGCGTTGCGGGCCAGGCGACGCAGCAGCGCTTCGATCCATTCCGGGCCCTCGAACCACCAGTGCCCGAACAGCTCGGCGTCGTAGGGGCAGACGATCAGGGGGGGCCGATCCATGTGCGGCCGCAGGCGCTCGGCGTGGTGCAGCCGGTCGCGCACAAACTGCTCGGCGTGTTCCTCGACCTTCTTCAATGCGGCCTTGCGGTCATACGGGGCCTTGTCGCCCTCCGCGGCGGTGATGGCCCAGTACTTGATGCCCGTGTGCGCGCGCAGGCCGCCGTCGTACAGGAAGGGGCCGAGGTCCTCGAGGGGCAGCTCGAAGCCGATGTCCCGGTAGAACTCCCGGTAGACCGGGTCGCCGGGATAGCCCTCTTCGGAGGACCAGACCGCCCGCGCCGACTCCGGGTCCCGGCCGAAGGCCGCCACCTTGTTCGGGCAGGCAACCGGGGCGTACACCCCGTAGCGCGGGCGCCGGTCGGCGTAGAGGATGCCATGGGTCTCCAGGAAGGTGTAGCGCAGGTCCTGCTCCCGCAGGAACTCCTCCACCCCGGCGTAGTAGCCGCACTCCGGCAGCCAGAAGCCCCGGGGATAGTCCCCGAAATGGCGGATGTGTGAGCGGACCGCCACCGCCACCTGGGCGCGAACGGCGTGCGGGACCAGGGACAGGGTGGGGAGGAACCCGTGGCTGGCGCAGGAGGTGATGAGCTCTAGGTGCCCCCGCTTCTGGAAGCCGGCCAGCGCGGAGAGCAGGTTACGCTGGTACTTGCCGCTGAAGGCCTCCCGGCAGGCGCGGAAACGCTGGAGGTACATCTGGGCCAACCCCTGCAGCGCGACTTCACCGCGGGTGCGCCGGACCTCGCGCTCGGCCAGCTCGACGAGGCGCCCCAAGTGAGCCAGGTAGCGCGATTGTAGGAACTCATCGCTCAACATCTCCGCCAGGATGGGCGAGACGGAGATCGTCAGCCGGAAGGGGACCTCGTCCTGCTCCAGCCTCTCGAATGCTTCCAGCAGCGGGATGTACGTCTCGCTGAGGGCCTCGAAAAGCCAGTTTTCCTCCAGGAAGCGCTCGTGCTCCGGGTGGCGCACGAAGGGCAGGTGGGAGTGCAGCACCAGGGCGAGGTACCCTCTGGTCACGGCCTACTCCCGCATCGCCGAAAGGATCCGCTGGGGGATGGCCTCGGAGCTCATCGCGGAAGAGGGGCCCGCGAAATCCTCCGGGGAGCCCCCCAGGAACAAAGACTCCCCTTCGACCGGGTCGGCCCCGACCAGGGCCTCGCGGGGTGTGCGGATCCGGTTGGAGCGGGCTAAAAGTCGGAACCTCCCTGCGGCCAGGTATCCGAGCTCCAGCAGGTAGTCGGCATCCTGGTTGGGCAGGTAGAGGTACCAGCTGGAGTCGCTCCACTGGACCGGGATGTCGAAGAAGGAACCGGGCTCCAGGTCCTGCACCCGCAGGACCAGCTGTTCGAAGCCCGCGTCCTTGCGGACCCTTAAGGCCTGGCTCTCCTCCACGTCCCAGTAGGCATAGGCCCAGTGCGGATCGCGCACCATCAGCACCGCGCGGGTCTCGTTGTAACGCTCCGCAACCTCCGGCCCCGCGGTCACGGAAGTCACCAGGGCCTCCTCGTCGCTGACCTCGAACTTGGCCTCCTCCACGCGCACGCTCGGGTTGTTGCCCTCCGCGCGCTCCTGGCGCAGCTCCTGACAGCCTTCTAACACCAGCTCGATCAGCTCCTCCTGCCGGAGGCTCTCCGCCGGCTCTATCCCGGTGGACCTGGCCAGGGCGGCCAGCTGCTCAGGAGGCATGGTTTGGAGGCGCTCTCTGGTCATCGGGTCCTCCAGGCGCAAACGTTTTTCTGCGGCGAGCAAGACCATCCTAAGGCTTTTAAAAAAATCGTGTCAACCGCCCTGGCCGGGCTGCCGCGGCCGGGCCAGCATCAACACCACGTCGCCGAAGCCTAGACGCTTGGCCAGCCTGTCAACGGGACGCTTCAGCCAGGCCGGCGCGGTGCCCTGGGCCAGGCCTCCCCAGGTCTGGGTGGCCCGGACTTCGAAGCCGCTTTGCTCCAGCAGGCGCCGCAGGGTTCGCCCGGAGAACAGGGTCAGGTGATCCGCGATGGCCGAGCGCCACTGCCCGCGGAACAGGCGGGCCTGCAACCCGTCGACATTCGGGGTGGTGACCACGGCGAAGCCTGCGGGGGTGAGGATGCGCCGCACCTCGGACAGGAAGGCGCGGGGCGAGGGAACATGCTCGATGAGGTGCGAGAAGTGCACCGCGTGGAAGCTGGCCGCGGGGAAGCGGGCCTGCTCCAGGGTGCCGGTGAAAACCATAACCCCCCTGCGGGCAGCGGCGTATTCGGCTGACTGGCGGCACAGGTCCACCCCCTGCACGCTCCAGCCTCGCGCCCGCATCGCCTCCAGCAGCCGCCCGGTGGCGCAGCCCACGTCCAGGAAGCGGCGGTCGGGCGGCAGCCCGCCGGTGAGGCCGGCGAAACCGATGTCCGCCAGGCCCAGCTCCATGAGGCGGTGGAAGTTGGCCTCGTTGGCGATCTCGTACTCGAAGTAGGTCTGGCCGTAGCGGCCCTTCAGGTCGTCGAACAACGGCTGCGGATTCTGGAACACCAGCTGGCAGTCGCGGCAGGTCACGAAGCGGCAGCCCTTGCCCCGGAGCCGCGCGCGGAAACGCAGCGAACCGCAGGACGGGCAGGGGACACCCGCAAAACGCTCCCCGCTGGATCCCACGGAGAAGGTCTTCAAGGCGCCACGGTCACTCGGTGACGGTGAGCGGAAAATCCCGCGAGCTCTCGTTGCCGGCGTAATCCGCGGCGAACAGGCTCAAGGTGGTCTGGCCGGGCACCAGCTTGACCTCCCCGAGCCGGAACAGCCACTCGGACTCGAAAAGCTCGGAGAAGCCGCGATCGGACTCCAGCAGGGCGAGCTCGGGGGTTCCGTCCCGCTTGAGCTTTTCATGAAGTCCGTCCAGGCGCAGGCCGGCGACCTCCCGCCCGTCCTGGTACAGCGAGATGCGGTAGGGGGCCATTCTCCAGGCGTAGGACACGTCCTCGCGTAGGTCGTAGAGGTTCGCCAGCACCTCCGTGGTGCCCTGGCGGAAGTTCATGCCGCCTTTCACCGCGACCGGCTCCCTGCCCGACCGCAGGAACAACTCCTTGATCACGGGGGTCTGGCGGTCCGGCACGGGCGGCAGGACTGCCAGGGGGTTGATGAGGGAGCGCATCTCCGAGTCGATGATGACCAGGTGCAGGTGCTTGCCCAGGGAGTAGCCCGTGGCCCCGACCCGGCCCAGGGGTTTGGAGCCGTCGAAGCTCTTCTCGGCTCGGGGCATGCTGCCCGCCTCCAGGTGCCCGTAGATGGAGCGCACCCGGCCCTGATGCTCCAGGACGAGGAAGCTGCCCAGGCCCACGGGCACCGAAGAGCGGTCCTCCCCCTCCTCGTAGGAAAAGACCACTTCCCCCGCGGCGATGGGCCGCACCTCCTGCTCCCCCCCGCCCAGGTCCACTCCGGAGTGGAAATGGTCCCCCCGGCTTTCGCCGAAGGTGGCGGTCAGCACGACTTTGTCCAGAGGCCAGTCGAATCCGCCGGCCGGGTGAGCCAGCACCAGGGCGAGCGGCAGGGCCAGGAGCGTCGGCCTCATCATCCCTCCAGGTAATCCGCGCGCAGCAGGCGCCCGGGGAAGCCCACCAGCAGGCTGCCGTCCAGGAAGCGCAGAAACAAGTCCTCCGCGGCGAGTGATCTTGAGTACAGCGGCGAGTCCAGCGGGCGTAAAATCCGCAGGACGGAGCCCCGGCCCGCGCGGGCGCCTACCGCCAGGAGCCCATCTTCGGAGGAACTCAGGGCCAGGAGGCGCCCGGGCAGTGGCAGGGGGGCGCCCGCCCCGTGCCTGAGCTCCCGCAGGGCCAGCCCGGTTTCGGTCTCGTAGGCCAGGAAGCGGCCGTCCGCCGTGAAACGCACGAGGGCTTCCCGCCGCAGGTCCGAGCCGGTGAGGATCTCCGCCACCGGGGCATAGGTTCCGCCCCTACGTTCCAGCAGGCTGAGGCGCTGCGGATCGATCCCGGAGAGCACCGCCAGCCGCCCGGGAGTCAGGGCCGCGCCCAGGATCACCGGGATGCGGCCCGGCTCGGGAATGAAATCCTGCACGATCCGCCCTCTGGCGTCGAGGAGCTTGAGAGTGCCGTCCAGCAGGCCCGCCGCGCACTCCTCCCGGCTCAGGCTCAGGGTGGTGATCGGGACGAAGAACCCCGCCGACCAGAGCACCTCGCCGTCCCGGTCCAGGCGCTTTAGCTCGGTCAGGTCGGTGCTCACGGAGTAGAGCAGCTCGCCGCTAGAGTCCAGGAGCGGGTAGCCGAAGCCGCGCACGCCGTATTGGAAGCCCCCCCCGGTATCCTGGAAGACGAAGTTGTCGGCGACGCGCGGGTAATTGATGAAGCCGGCGTCAGAGAGGGCCACACCGTGGAGCGTCTCCGCGGCGTACTGAAGCTCGCCCTCCGGGCGCACGAAGCCGAAGTGCCGGCCCGCCTTGAACCAGGCCGCGCCCCCCTGCCCGGCAGCCCGCGCCGCGGCCTGTGGACCGGGAATCCCCCGCGACCAGACCGGCTTGAAATAACCCTCACGGCCGGAAGGCTGGGGGAACAGGAAAAGGTACAGTATGCCCAGCACGAAGGCCAGGATCAGGTAACGGCGTGAACGTCGTCTCTGCAACTAGTAAACCCTATCGCTTGATACGTTTTCCATCCTATAATGCGGGCACGAGGCGTGTCAACGAAAGGAGGCCGGCATCATGGGCATCGATCGCGAACGCCTGGCCGCCGCGGCCCGCGCCGCCGCCGCGGCCTCATACTCCCCCTACTCCCACTTCCGCGTGGGGGCGGCGCTGCTGTGCGCGGACGGAAGCGTTGTCACGGGCACCAACGTGGAGAACCGCTCCTACGGGTTGACGATCTGCGCCGAACGCGCGGCGGTGGCCAGCGCGGTGGCCGGCGGCCGGCGCTCCTTCGTGGCGGTGGCCGTCTTTACCCCGGATTCGGTCCAGGCGGTGGCTCCCTGCGGGGCCTGCCGGCAGGTCTTGAGCGAGTTCGCCCCTCCCGAAACCCCGGTCCTGATGGCCGGCGGCGGTGGCAGCCTGGAGAGGACCCTCGGGGAGCTGTACCCGCTGGACTCCCTGCACGAGCTGAAAAGATAGACGGCAGGTCCAGCCGGCTACGGGTTCCTGCGGACCTTGGCCAAGCGGACGGCCTGCTCCTGCTTGCGCTGGTCGTCCTCCATTTTCGCCTTCCAGATGTCGATCTTCCGCTTGATGACCTCGGCCTCCTCCACCTCCCCCAGCAGGACGTGCAGGCGCCGGAGGGCCGAGAGGAACAGGATCGCCTGCTTGATGTCGTCCAGGCGCTGTGTGGACAGCTCGTACTTCTCGCGGTAGCGGTCCGCGGATTGCTGCAGCAGGCGCTTGGCCAGATTCATGTGCGCCTGGCGCTGCGGGTAGCCCTCGATACGCGGGTCCTGCTGGGCGATAAAGGTCTTCAGGTTGAGCAGGTTCTTGGTGACCACCGCGTAGCGGCCCTCCAGTTCCACGAAGGACCACTTCCACTTGGTGTTGGTGCCGAAGCCCTCGGCCACCGAGTCGATGGCGAAGCCCAGCTTGCGCAGGTAGCCGTGCTTCGCGCCGTCGGGGAGCTCCCCCAGGCTTTCCACGCCCGCCTCGTACTCCGAGAACGCCGCGTCCACGAAGGCGGAGACGGTCTGTTCCAGGCTGATGATGGACTTGTAGCAGCACTTGCGGGCTTCGTTCAGGTAGCCCTCGTTCTTCACGTCCAGCAGGGACACGGACAGGGAGTGCATCAGACAGTAATAGGAGACCTGGTTGAGGCATTCCTCGGCCCACCGGAAACGCGCGAGCCCCGCCTGCCGCAGCGCTTCCGGCTCCACGACCTCCTGGGGGAACTTGGGCAGGCCCTGCAGGGAGCTTTCCAGCTCGCGGAGGCGGACTTCGATCTGGTCCACCGCCAGCTTGTACTCCCGCACCCGCTCGGAGTAGCGCTTGCGGGCCTCGACGCTGATCTTCTCGGTTGGCATGGGACGACCCTCTCACCCGCCTCCGTACCGGGCCAACAGCTCTTCGGCGTGCTTCAACGACGTATCCCCCTTGCGGTCGCCGGCCAGCATGCGGGCGATTTCCTCCCGGCGCGCGGCGCCGGCGACCTGCGTCACGCGCGTCACGGTCCGCTCTCCTTCGCTTGACTTCTCGACCTTAAGGTGATTATCGGCGCGCACGGCGATGGTGGCAAGATGGGTGATACACAGCACCTGCTTCTCGGCGGCGAGTCTCTTCAGCCGCTCGCCCACCGCCAGGGCCACCTCCCCCCCGATTCCCGCGTCCACCTCGTCGAAAATGAGGGTGCCTATCTGGTCGGAGCTGGCCAGGATGGTTTTCAGGGCGAGCATGATGCGCGACATCTCCCCCCCGGAGACGATCTGAACCAGGCGCCGGAAGGGTTCGCCCTGGTTGGGCGAGATCAGGAACTCCAGTTTGTCCTTGCCCGTGGCCGAGTAGACCAGCTTGCCGGCGTCGTTGGTGCGGTCCTGGAGGTCCACCTGGAAGCGCACCTTGGGCATGCCCAGCTGCTTCAGCTCGCCCTCCACCCGGCTCTGGAGGCCGGCGGCGGCCTTGCGCCGCGCGAGGGAGATCTCCCCCGCCCTGCCCTTGAGCTCCTTCTCCAACGCCGCGATCTGCCCCTCCAGGGTCCTGGCCAGCTCCCCGCTGCCCTCGATTCCCTCCAGCTCCCGCTGGCATTGCTCCCGATGGGCCAGCGCCTGCTCCACCGTGCCCCCGTATTTCTTCTTGAGCCTGCGGATCAGGGCCAGCCGCTCCTCCACCCGCTCGACCCGGGCCGGGTCGAAGAGCATCCCCGCCTTGCGTTTGGCGATGCCCTGGGCCAGGTCCTCCAGCTCGAAGAAGGCGTCCTCCAACTGCTTGGCCTTCTCGCCCAGGGAGGCGTCGATCGCCACGAGGTCCTGCATCAGGCCGCGGCTCTGCCGCAGCTGGGCCAGTGCGCCCCCCCGGCTCTCGGCGGTGCCCGCGTACAGGTCCTCCAGCAGGCGCAGCATCTTTTCGTGGTTGGCCAGGAGACGGCTCTCCTGCTCCAGGGCGGTCTCCTCCGCGGCATCCAGCTTGGCTTCCGCGATCTCGCGCACGGCGTGCTCCAGCAGCTCGACGCGCCGCAAGCGTTCCTGCTCGCCGGCCACCAGGCCGGCATGCTCCGACCGCAAGCTCAAAAGCCGCGAGTAGGCCGCCCCGAACTCCTCCACCTGCGCGGTGCATTCGCCGTAGCGGTCCAGCAGCTTGCGGTGGTTGTCGGGGGTGAGCAGGGACTGGTGCTCATGCTGTCCGTGCATGTCGAAGAGGATCGCCGTGAGCTCCCGCAGGCTGGCCAGGGTCAGGGGGGAGTCCTGCACGAACAGGGCGCCCTTGCCGTTGCGCCTCACGGTGCGCCGGATGATGAGCGAGCTTTCCTCGGGAGCGATGCCCTGGGCCTCCAGCCAGGCCAGGGCTTCCCGGTTGCCTTCCAGGCGAATCACCCCCGATACGCCGGCCTCCTCGGCCCCCGCCCGCACCGTGTCGGGGTCGGCCTTGAAGCCCAGCAGGAGCCCCAGGGCCCCGACCAGGATGGACTTCCCGGCGCCGGTCTCGCCGGTGAGGATATTCAGGCCCGGGGTGAAGCGCACCTCCAGCCGGTCGATGAGAGCGTAGTTGGCGACCAGCAGGCTCTCAAGCATTCGGCTCCCCCGCCCAGTTCAGCTTGGAAGCTAAAACCTCGTAAAAGTTGCGCTGGTCGGACAGGATGATGAGGGTCGAGCGTTCGGACTTGCGGAACACCACCCGGTCGCCCGGCGCGAGGCGGTACATCTCCTGCCCGTCTACCAGCAGGACGATCCCCGTGCGCTGCCGCTCCTCCACCTCCACCGTCAGCTCCTCGCTGTCGGGGACCACCATCGGCCGGTTGGAGAGGGTGAAGGGGCAGATGGGGTTCAGGATGAAGGCCTCCATCTCGGGATGCAGGATCGGGCCGCCCGCGGACATGGAGTAGGCGGTGGAGCCGGTCGGGGTGGCCAGGATCACGCCGTCGGCCCGATAGCGGGCGACGTAGGTCGCCGAGAGCTGGATCCGCAAACCAACGATGCGGGAGAACTCGCTGGAACGGATGACCCCGTCGTTCAACCCGCTGAAGCTGGCGATGGCGCGCCCGCCGCGCTGCACCACGGCGTCGAACATGATCCGCCGGCTGACCCCCAGCTTGCCGTCCAGGTATTTGTCCAGGGCCCTGGCCCACTCCTGCCTGGAAATCTCGGTAATGAACCCGAAATCCCCCAGGTTGACCGCCAGGATGGGGATGCCCTGCGGCCCGCCAGCCGAGGCGCCCCGAGGAACGGCCGCGCCGCTCGCCGCGCTCTGCGCCGCGCTTCCGCCCACCGCCGCCAGGATCCGGGCGGCGTATAGCAGGGTGCCGTCCCCCCCCAGGGTGATGGCCAGGTCCGTAGCCGGGTCCACCTGGGGGAAAGTCCCCTCCTGCACGGGCGCGACGCTTACCTCGATACCCCTCTTCTCTAGATAGGCCCGCACCTGGGCTGCCAGCTCTTCAGTCTCCTCCTTGATGAGATTAACGATGACGAGCGCCTTACGAATTTGCCTTTTCATAGACTGAAGGAGGTTCCGGTCCACTATAGCTTGTTCGCCCCGGCGCTGTAAAGCGAACCGCACAGCCAGCCGGCGGCGGCGCTTCAGGGCAGCGCCGACAGCACCTTGGCGATGAGCTGCAGGTCGCGCTTTAGCAGGGTCGGGTACAAAGGAAACAGGACGCAGCGGGCCAGCAGGTCCCGGGCGGCAGAAGCCTCCCCGACCGGGGTGGCCCGGCCTTCGACCGGACGGATGTCCCCGGCGGCCGCAGACAGCGCAGTCGGGGGCTCCGCGGCCGCAGACTGCCCGGGTACCTGCCCGATCGCCGCGACGGCCTCGCCGAAGGCGCTGCAGGTCTCGATGTTCCTCTTCATGGCGAACTGCCGCACCTGTTTCACGCCGTCCCTGACCAGGACCGGGAAGGCAAAAGGCACACCGAAGCCTTCCAACAGAGGGCCGAGCCTGCCGTGGCGGGAGCGCGCGACGGCTTGGCCGAAGACCTCGGCGATGGCCCGGCGCGACCTCAGGAAGCCTTCGATTTCCCGCGTCTGGGACAGGCCCAGCGCGGCGTTCATGTCGGCAAGCAGGGCGTCGCGCGGCTGCCGCTCCACCGCCTCCCGCAGGCCCTTAAGGACCCGGCGCTCGCGGGCGAACACCGCCGCGCCGCAACCGGCGGTGATGACGCCCTCGGGGCCCAGAGAGAGCACGCTCACCGCACCCAGGCTGCCGCAGCGGGGCGGGGCGCTCGCGGGGGCTTCGTTGCCCTCCGGGCCTCGCCCCAGGCAGGCGCCCAACGCCTGGGAGATGTCCTCCAGAACCGGCAGTCCGAGGGAAAAGAGCTCCTCCGACTCCGGTACGCACCCCAGCGGGTAGTGCAGCACCAGGGCCTTCGGAGCGGAAGGGAGGTGGCGCTCCACTTCCGAGCGCAGGATTAGGCCGGTAGCCGGGTCCACATCGGCCACCAGCGCCCGCAGGCCACGGGCGGCCAGGACCCCCAGGTAATCCCGCGGGGCCAGCGCGGACAGGACCACGGCGTCCCCCTCGGCCAGCGCCAACGCCTCCAGCGCGCAATGCACCGCCAGGCCGAAGCTTACCAGGCAGGCCCCGCCGGCTACTCCCAGGAAACGGGCGAGCTCGGCGGCCAATTCGTGGCTGAGCGGGCCACCGCCGATGCGGTCCGAAACCAGGCAGCCCAGCACGCTGTTGAAGTCCCTCCGGCGGAGGGTTGGGCGAAACACGGGAATGGACATGGGTCGCCGCTCAGCATAAAGGAGGGAGCGGACTTTGGCAATACGCGCGGGGTTCAGGACGCGGACGGCCCGATGTCCTGCAACCTCAAGACTCGGGGCGGCCCTGAACCAGGGGCACGAAGCGGCAGCCGATCCCGTCGCGCTCTTCCAGGCGGGCCCCACGGCGGCGCACGGTGAGCAGGGTCTGGTACTGCTGGGAGTGGCCCACGGGGATCACCAGCACGCCGTTGTCGGCCAGCTGCGCGGTGAGGGCGGGGGGGATTGCCGGCGCGGCGGCGGCCACTAGGATGGCGTCGAAGGGCGCAGCCTCCGGCCAGCCCGCCGAGCCGTCGCCGGCCCGATAGCGTATGTTGTGATAACCGAGCTCGACGAGCAACCTGCGGGCGCGCTCCAGCAGGGAGGGGATCAGCTCCACGGTGTACACTCTCTCGGCCAGCTCCGCCAGGACCGCGGTCTGGTAGCCGCTGCCCGTGCCGATCTCCAGGACCTTCTCCCCCCCGCGTAGGGAAAGCTCCTCGCTCATCAGCCCCACCATGTATGGCTGCGAGATGGTCTGCCCCCTGCCGATCGGCAGCGGAAAGTCCCCGTAGGCATCGGCCCGGACGGCGCCGGACACGAAGCGGTGGCGGGGGACAGCGGCCATGACCTCCAGCACGCGCTCCGCGGCGAGGCCCCGCGCGCGCAGCTGCTGCCTGACCATCCGCTCGGCCTGCGGGTTCGGGGGATAGGCGATCTTCACCGGCGGACATTGTAGCCGCTCGGCGGGAGTCCGGCAACCCGATTACGGCAGGACCCGGGAGGGCAGGGAGGCGAGCAGTGACGGCTCCAGGCGGCCCCAGTGCTCCAGAAAGCGCCCGAACCAGCCGCACTCCAGCAGCGCGCCCAGGTAGCGGTACAGCTCGCGGGACCGGGGCTTCACCTGCTTGCGGAAGTCCCGCAGGGCGTCCTGGTTGCCCAGGTCGGTGACGACCCGGAAGCTGAGGGCGGGGAGGCTGTTCTTGAGGGCGGCGATGAAAACCCCCGCGGTCTCCCAGTTCCCGGCGGCTGCTCGAAACACGCGGTACAACTCGCCGCGCAGCTGGCCGGAATGGATGAGGAACTCGCCGCAGGCCTGGTTCCCGAGCCGCAGCCGGCCCGCTTCGCCCCGCTCCGCCAGCTCCTTCTGCAGGGCCTCGGCGACCTCCGGGGGCAGGAAGGTGAAGCCGGATGCCAGGCGCATCTCGGGAAGAAGCCGGCGGGGGAAGGGGGTGCCGGCGAGGTCGGCCTCGAAACACTCCCGGGCCACAACGATCTGGCCGATGGCGGCACCGGGCTGGATCCCGGCGCAGGAGCCGCTGTCCAGCAGCAGGTCCGGCGCGTAGCGCTGGACTCCGAGCACCGCGGCGGTGGCCGCGCGGGCCTTGCCCGGCCCGGTCTCCAGGCAGTACACCTCGCCCGCACCCGCCACCCCGTAGCTGGAGCGGCAGCCGGCGAGGCCGGGCAGGTCGCGGAGCGACAGGACCTCTCGGCAGGCCGAGTATTCCACGGGAATGGGACAAAGGATCAGCAGCTTCATCCGGTAGAGGAACAATAGCGGGCCGGCGCAGGCGGCGTCAAGGTGACGGGCCCGGCGGCCGTCGGGCAAGAGCCCCCGAATCCGCGCAAAAAAAGGGGGATGGGAAAAACCCATCCCCACACGCTGCTTTGAGGCAAAAGGGGCAAGGAAAGGAGGTGAAACTTGCCCGGCGGAAAGATCCTTCCCGCCTTTGACGCCTCGTAATAATAAACAACGCTAGGCGGGATCGGTTACAGTGTCACGCCGTTTTTTTTCATCATTTTAAGATCCCGCGGAAGGGTAAAGGGATAATATGGTCAAGCCTCACGGTAAATTAGTACTGGTCGGCTG
>CAZMWZ010000070.1:9954-13219 GCA_964570045.1 uncultured Spirochaetaceae bacterium | reverse complement strand
CGCGCCGCAATAGCGGGCTGACGCGCCGGGAGGACGACTTCCAGTACGTGGCGCGGAAATTCGGGTCCTCCCGCGCCAACCAGGTCCTGGTGTTCTGCGGCGAGCGCCGCTCGGGCAAGACTTCGATCCTGTTCCAGATCCTTAACGGCCGCCTGGGGGAGCGCTTCCTGCCGGTCCTGGTGGACATGCAGATCCTGGCGGGAATTCGCGACGACTCCTTGAGCGAGCCCACCGCGTAGGATCTGGACTCGATCGTCACCGGCATCGTCGACAACCCGCTGCCGCAGATGATCTACTCCTGGAACAGCCTGCCGGACTCCAGCAAGGTGCTGCTGGCAGCGGGGAGGCGGGCGCGCTAGCCCGGCAAATAGCGGGGTTGCACGCCGCACTCGGGCGACCTACTCCAAGCCCTTCTCCACTTCCAGTATGGTGGCCAGCTCGCCGGGTTCCAGGCGGTAGGGGGAGCCCTTGCCCTCGTAGAAACCGTGCGAGCCGACCAGGTGGATGTGCAGGTCGGTGTAGGTAACCTCCCTGCCCAGGTGATTGTTGCGCACGGTGGTGTTGGTCTTCTGGAAAATGCCCGGGTCGCCGAAGGGACAGGGCAGCTTCCCCCGCACCGAGTCCACGCGCACCTCGAAATGCGGCTCCACGTCGATGAACTCCCCCAGGCCGGCCAACCCAGAGTCGCGCAGCTCCACCATGCGCAGGGCGATGTCCTGGTGGCGGAAGCCCAGGCGGCGGGCCTCCCCGTCGTCCTGGGTCAGGATGTCCACCAGGTTGCGGCGGTCCTCCCCCAGGAAGCCGTCGCGGGTGATGACCCCGGGGGCCATCTTCCGCTGGATCGCGGCATACGCTTGCGTCTGCTTCATGGGCGCCTCCCTCCGGCCTCAGGCGAACTTGTCGTAGAAGATCAGCTCATCCGGCAGGCCCTTGGCCTTGAACACCTTGATGCTGGCGTCGATCATGCCCGGGCTGCCGCACAGGTAGGCCTCGTGGTGGTCCAGCTGCTGGAAATGCCGGGCTAGCACCTCGGTGATCAGGCCCTTCTCCCCGTCCCAGTTGTCCCCGGGGTCCGGGTTGGACAGGGCGGGCACGAACTTGAAGCCGGGCAGCTTCTTCTCCAGCTCCCGCATCTCCTCCACCAGGAACAGGTCGCGCACGGCGCGGGCCCCGAAGAAGTAGGTGGCCTTGCGCCGCACCCCCCGCTCCGCCATGTCCAGGAGCATGGACTTGATCGGGGCCATGCCCGAGCCGCCGGCCACGAAGATGATGTCCCGGTCGCTGTCGCGCAGGTGGAAGTCGCCGTAGGGGCCGTTGATGTTAACGCTGTCCCCTACGGATAGATGCTGGAATACGTAGGTGGTGCAGATCCCGTTGGGCACCAGACGGATCTCCATCTCCACCTTGTCCTTCTGCGAGGGGGCGGAGGAAATGGAATAGGCCCGGTACACGGGGTCGGGGGTCAACTCATAGGCCGGCACCACAAACTGGACGTAACGCCCCGCCTTGAAGTCCAGCGCCTGCGAGTCCTTGAGCTTCAGGGTCACTTCCTTGATGTCGTAGGTCAGGTCGCGGATCGAAGCCACCGTGGTCTCGTACTGGCGGATGCTGAAAAGCTCCTCGGGCACCACGATCTGGATGTCCCGCTTGACCTTCACCTGGCAGGACAGGCGCACGAGGTTCTTGCGGTCCGCCTCGGTGATCCACGGCAACTCGGTGGGCGCGTACTCCCCCGCGCCGCTTTTCACCGTCAGCTTGCACAGCCCGCAGGAACCGCGGCCGCCGCAGGCCGAGGGGATGAAGATGCCCTCGGCGCTCAGGGTGGACAGCAGCGGCCGGCCGCCGTCCACCGTGAGCACCTTGCTGCCGTCGTTGATCGAGATCTTGACCTCGCCGTAGTTGGCGATGGTGGCGTCGGCCACGGCCATGACAAGAGCCAGGACCGCCGCGATGGCCGCGATGGTGCCCACCCCGATGAAAAAGGCTCCAATCGGAAACATGCCCGCTCCTTTTTGCGCCCCGCCCTCAGGCGGCCGGAATCATGCCGGAGAAACCTATGAAGGCCAGGGACATGATCCCGGCGATGATCAGCGCGATGCCCGCCCCTTCCAGCCCCCGCGGCACGCGCGCCCGGGTCATCTTGGCCCGCAGGCCAGCCATGGCCACGATGGCCAGCGCCCAGCCGAGGCCTCCGCCCAGGCCGTAGGCCAGGGAACCCAGGAAGGTGTACTTGCGGATGAACATGAACAGAACCGCCCCGAACACGGCGCAGTTGACCGTGATCAGCGGCAGGAAGATGCCCAGGTTCTGGTACAGCGACTCGGAAACCCGCTCCACGAGCATCTCCACCAGCTGCACTGAAGCCGCGATGACGATGATGTAGACGATGAAGCCTAGGTACTCCAACCCGAGGGGCACTAGGATGTAGTAGTGGATGGGCCAGTTCAGGGCGTTGGTCATGCCCATCACGAACACGACCGCCGCGCCCAGTCCCACCGAGCTCTTGACCTCCCGGGAGATGGCCAGGAAGGAACACATCCCCAGGTAGTTGGTGAGCAGGATGTTGTTCGTGAAGATAGCCCCGAAGAATACTGCCGCGGGGCCCAGGCTGCTCCAGTTCATTTCTTCTGCTCCTTCAGGATCACGCCCTTCACCACCCAGATGAAGGAAGCCAGCAGGAAGAAGGCCCCGGAAGGCATGACGAAGATCGACCAGTTGATCCACCACGAGCCCAGGATCTTGAATCCGGCCAGCGACCCGGAGCCCAGCAGCTCGCGGATGACCGCGATGATCAACAGCACGTAGGAGTAGCCCAGCCCCGCGGACACCCCGTCGATGAAGGCCAGCCCCGGAGGGTTGTTGAGGCCGAAGGCCTCGGTGCGTCCCATGACGATGCAGTTGGTGATGATCAGGCCCACATAAGGCCCGAGCGTGCGGGAGATGTCCGGCAGGTAGGCCCTCAGGACGATGTCCACGATGATGACCCACACGGCGATGATCAGGGTCTCCACGATCATGCGGGCCCTTGCCGGGATCCATTTTCGCAGGATCGAGACCGAAACGTTGGACATGGCCGTGGCCCAGACGAGGCCCAGGCACATGACCACCGTGTTGGTGAGCACGTTGGTCACCGCCAGCGTGGAGCAGATCCCCAGGACCTGCACGAACACGGGGTTGTTGGCCCCTACCCCGTCCACGAACGCCTTGTATGCCTTGCCCCGCGGCCGGGCCGGCCTCGCCGCCGGCGCCCCCGCGACGGGCGCGG
>CAZMWZ010000070.1:0-9854 GCA_964570045.1 uncultured Spirochaetaceae bacterium | reverse complement strand
TCGATGATCCCCGCGAAGGTGTTGCCCAGCAGGATCACGAAGCCCGTGGCTTCAGGCCAGATGCTGAAGGTGCGCACCAGCGGCCACAGCACTCCGATCAGCGCGCCATATATCCAGCGCCCGCCTTGAGTCTGGGCCGCGGAGATCGGATCGGTGGACATGAACAGCATGCCGAGCAGAAAGCTGCCGGACAGCATGGCCCGCAGCGGGTCGGCGGCGCCCCGCACCCCGGCCAGCCACAGGGCGCTCTGCACGACCAGGAAACTGATGAGCTGGGAAACGACGATGCGCCAGTTGGCGGCCCTGGTGGCGAGGAGGTACACCCCGCCCAGAGCCAGCAGCACGGCGCTGGACTCGCCCAGGGAGCCGGAGACGTTGCCCCAGAGCAGGGGCAGGATGTCCACCGGCTGGCCGCCGCCCACGAGGCGCAGGGGCGTGGCGGAGCTCACCGCGTCGGCCGCGAAGCGCGTGAAGCCGCCCCAACCCAGCGGCAGCTGCCAGGGCCCCCCCGAGCCGACCAGCGGCTGGACCCACCGGGCGGTCATGGGCAGGGCGAAGCTCACGTAGATGAACACCCGTCCCGTCAGGGCCGGGTTGAACACGTTACGCCCGAAGCCGCCGAACACCATCTTGCCGAAGATGATCGCGAACACCGCGCCCACCGCCGCGATCCAGTAGGGGATGGCGGGAGGCAGGCTCAAGGCCAGCAGGACCCCCGTCACGAACACCGCCGAGGTCACCGGCTCCTTGCGGGCGCGCGTGAACAGGAATTCGGTGAGGAAGGCGGCGGCGTTGACCACCCCCAGAACCGCCAGGCTGCGCCAGCCGAAAAAGTAGATCGAAGCGAGCACTGCCGGAATCAGGGCGACCAGGACGCGCTGCATCGGCAGCTGCCAAAGGATCACTGGCTGCTTCTTGGCTTCCGCCATGCGGGGACCTCCATGGTTGGTCTGCGATCAAATATTACCGTTTTTTTCACGATTAGCAAGATGCCGGGGCTCGTGTATAATGGCCCGCGTGCTGAAGACGTACGCAGGCTTGGACCGCAGCATCTACTTCCTGTTTCTAGCCCAGGTTTCGAAGCGAGCTTCGCGGAAGACTCCAGCTCGCAGGGGGGGCGCCTCGCCGGAGTCCTCAGCAACCGGAGAATCGTGTATAGTGGGGTTCGGGCACAGGACATGAAAAGGGCGCTCCTCCTTTTCCTCCCTGCCGTTTTTCTCCTCCTGCACCTGCTGCGGCTGCCATTGCCCCTGCCGGCGCGGCTGCTGCCGCGTCAGGTCGTGGTGGCCCCGCAGGCCCGCTACAATCCGGAGTTCCTATACCGGATGCTGCAACAATACCCCTCGCTGCGCCTGCCGGCCGGAGGCACCCTCCACACCTTGAAGCGTCGGGAGATACCGACGCCGGAGGATTTACGCACCAGGCTGCAGCAGTTTCCGGAAGCGGAGGATCTCGATCTCCTGCTGGCCCTGCGCCAGGCCGCCGCCGCTTTGCCCTCCCTTACGCGCATCCTGCTGCTGTTCGATCACCTCCCGGCCGCCTCCGAAACCGAGGATCTCCGCCGGCTTCAGGAGGAAGGATTCTCCCCCGTGGAGGTCCGGGTCCTGCCGCCCCCTTACGATCCGCTTTTCATGGCGTATTCGGCAACCTACAACACCCAGGAGAGCGGCCTGACCTTCGAGCTGCTGTTCTCGCCTCGCGTGCAGGAGTACGAGAGCGTGCGGCTTTTGCAGGGGGGGCGGCTGCTGCAGAGCCTGAAGACCTCCGCTCTGGAGGAGGGCAGGAAGCTGCGCCTCCCGCTGGCCGGTCCCGACAGCGGGCAGGTTCAGCTTCAGCTGGTTCTAAGCGGGCCGCAGGGCTCGCTGGAGCGCGTGCTTACCCTCCTTACCCCGGCGCGGGAGGAGCCCAAGATCCTCATGGTCACCACCCGGCAGGCCGCACGCTCCTTCCTGGACACTCTGCACCGGCTGAAGCGCGTTTCCCCGCGCGCCGCCGCGCAGGAAAGTCTAGCCGCCTATCCTCTTATTGTGTTCGACGGGGTCCCCCTGCGGGATTTCGGCCCGCAGTTGACCGAGGCGGTCGTCGAGGTCCACCGCCGCAACTCCGCGTCCCTGTTCTTCGTGGGCGACGACCCGAGCTTCGGGAAAAAAGGCGACAACCCGGAGCTGGAGCAAATCCTGCCGGCGCAATTGTCCCCCCGCTCGCTGCGTTACCTGCCGGACCTGGGCATCCTGGTCCTCCTGGACATCTCCGCCAGCATGATGGGCGAGAAGCTCTCCCTGGCCAAGGTGTCCGCCCTGGAGCTGTTCAAGAATCTGAAGGACACCGACCGGGTGAGCATTCTCACTTTCTGGGACCAGTTCCGCTTCCTGCACGGCTTCGAGGAAAAGCGTGCCTTGAGCTCGCAGGTCCAGATCGCCCCCCTGATCGCTCAGGGCGGAACGGACCTCCTCCAGGCGTTCGAGGAAGGACTCCGGCGGCTCAGCGCGCTCGCTATGGAGGAAAGGCATGCCATCATCATTTCCGACGGAAAAACCAAGGAAGGGGACTTCGCAAGCGCAATCCGCAGGGCGCGTCTGGCCGACATCACCGTGTCGACCCTGGCCGTAGGCGAGGAGGTCAACGCCGAGCTCCTGTCCCGAATCCCCCGCGCCACCGGGGGCCGCTACTATCGGGTACAGAATATCCAGGAGATCCCGTCGCTCATCTTCGAAGACCGCAAGCAGATCGCCCGCTCGAGCTTCGCCCTGGATCTGTTTGCGATCTACGGTCCACAGCGCGCGCGGGCCGGCGAGGTGACCGGCATGAGCCTGTTCACCCCCAAGCCGGGAAAGCCGATCCTGTACCGCAACCAATACGAGGACCCCCTGCTCATGATCGAGCGCAGGGATCAGCAGTTCACGATCCTGTTTCTGTCTGACCTTTACGGCACCTATACGAGCCGTTTTTTTTCCGACCCGCAGGTGAACCGGGCATTCCGCACGGCCCTCGCCGCGGTGCTGCGCCGCCACCAGGTCACGGTTCGCCTAGCCGAGGCCTCCCGCGCGCTGTCCCTGACCCTGAGCGCTGAAGGGCTCGTGGCGCCCAGGCTGGAACTGTATTATGCCAACCGGGTCATCGCGGACCGAGCCATGAGGCCGGGTCCCTTCCAGACCTTCCACGCCGAGCTGCCCGTCTCCAGGCCCGGCCCGTATACCGCAGTCCTGTACAGCCAGGGCGCAGCCGTGCTGCGGCTGCCCCTGTATTTCAATGGATTGATGGAAGGCCTGAGCACCGCAGCCCCGCGCGCGCTCGCCCTTTACCGCGGCCGTGCCTTTGTCTGCCGGCCTGCGGGCAACCTGTTCCTGATCCTGTTCTTTCTCTGTTCCGTGGCCGGAACCTGGCTAGCCCGCCGAACCCCCGTACCCCGGAGGCAGCGGCCGTGAGAAGAGCCTTGCTGGCGGCTACCTGGCTCGCCTGCTGCCTGGCTGCCGCCTCTTCCCAGTCCCTGTCGTTTCCGCAAGGCCTGCAACCCTACCGCTTCAATCCGATCCTGGTTCAGGGGATCGCCTCGCACGCGGAGAGCCAAATCCTGGTCACGGGCGCGCTTTTTGACGGCCGGGAGGTTGCGCTTTTCACCGGAGCGGGCACACCCGTGCCGGGCGGCGCCCTGCGTTGCCTCGCCTACCTGGATGAGGAAATCGCGGCCCTGCACGTCCGGATCAGGCGGGCCGCAGGAAACACCCTCGAGCTGGCGGTTCCCGTGGAAGCCTCGGGGCCGCGCCTCAGCGTGTACGGCTCCCCCGAACCCCTGCGGAACTCAAGCCGCTGGATTGCCGAAGCCTCCTCACCGCAGCAGCTGCGTCCGGGGGATATCTGGGTGCTGCCCCAGGAGAGCGAAACGGCGGCGCTGCGCGCGGCGGGCATTCACGTGCTGATGCCAGGCCTGGCTGCCGAGGAAACGCCGGGCTCCTCGCCGGTGTGGCAGGGGTACCGGCTTTTCGCTCCAGACCTCGGTGAAGCTTCGCTCACCGCCGTCCTGGCAAAGCAGCAAGACAAGCTGTTGGAGTTCAAGGAGCGGTACCGGGAGCTGGTGATCGGGGCGAGCTTCCACGCCCCGCGGATCGACCGCGAAGCTCCCCTGGTGTTTCCTCCGGCCACGCCGGCGGGAATTGCTTACACCCTCCACCGGGAAATCCTGAACGACAGCGTGGGTCCCCTGTACCGCTATGCCCTGCTGGGCTTCTGCCTTCCCCTCCTGGCAGGCGTAGCCCTGATGAAAAGGAGGCAGGCGCTGCTCGCGCTGGCCGGTTCGCTCCTGGCCGGCTTCCTGACCCTCACGCTCCTCGCCCCGCCCGAGCTGCGCAGCCTGACGGTTGAGCTGGCCCTCCCCGAAGCGCGGGAGCGGGGCATCAGCCTGGAGCGGGTTTTCCCGGAAACGCCAAAGCGGTATCAGTACCGCCAGCGGGGAATCCCGCCCGGAAGCTGTACTCTGGTATATCGGGTGATTCTTGCTCCCGGAGGCGAGGTCCCCCTCCAGCCGTTCGACCGGGAGGAGCTGCTGGCCTTCAATCAGCTGCCGGAGGTCCGTCAAGAGCGCGGCCGCCTGTTTCTGCGCTCCCCCAGCCCTCTCAGCGCCTGGAGTCTCCATGAGCCGGAATAATCGGGTGTGGATCCTGTTCGCCGGGCTTGCCTCGCTGGCAATTCCTCTCCTGTGGTCTGGCTCCTCCGGCCTGACCCCGCGCACGGTCGCCGTGGGCTGGCTCTTGCTGGGCTGCCTGGTCGGGCTGGCCAAAACTCAAGGCCTGGCGGAGCTGCTGGTGCTCGCCTTCCTCCTCCTGCCCGGACTCCATGTCACGCTGGTGTCCCAGGCGGGGATGAAAGCCCTGGAGGCCTACGGGCTCGGCGCCCGGGTGCTCCTGGCCCTTGGCTTTCACGGCGCGCTCTGCAGCCTGGCGCAGCAGGCAGACGACCGACGCGTGCGGACACTGCTGCGGCTCGGGGCCACCGGCGTCGTGGTCCTGGCCTTCGCCTGGGGGCTCTGGAACCGCAGCCTGCTGCTGTCCGCGGCTCTCCTCGGCTGCTCCGCCGCCGCCCTGCTGTTGCTCAGGAGCCGGAAAGCCCATGACTGACCTGCCCGTTCAGACCGTGCTCGTGCGTCTCCTGCAGAGGGCCCAGCGGGTGCGGCTGGCGAACCACCTCATCGCGTTCGCCCTGTTCGCCGCAGGCCTGTACTTGGCTCTCCTGATCGCGGTCCTGGCCTTCGCTTTGTCCCTCTTCCTGTTCCACCTCGTCTTCTATTCCGGCCTCTCCCTCCTGCCCTTGTTCCTGACCCTCGGGTCGGAGCACGAGCAGACCCTCACGGTGCTGCGGCGCATCGACGAGCACTGCCAGGCCGAAGCCTACCTGTCCACGGCATCCCCCGCGCACCGGGCCTTCCTGGAGCCACGGGTGCGCAGCCTCCTGGCGCGGCGGGCGCGAGAAGGAATCCTTCGGTTCCGGCTGCACGCCTGGAATCGGTTTCTGGCGATCGGCGTGGCGGGCCTGTTCGTCTCCTTCCAGCTCCTCGCCCTGGCCACCCTGCGCGGTCCGCCGAATCTTTCGGCCTCCGGCATCCTCGCGCGCAAGGCTCGTCAGGAGGCGATCGCCCAGGGCAACGCGAAGTCCCTGGAATCCCCTGACAGCGACGAGGCCGCAGCCGAAGGCACCGCAGCTGCAGCTTTGGGTGAAAAAAGAAGCGAACCCAATTCCGGGATGGGCCCCGCGGAAGACACGGCCGGGCCCTTTGCCGACACCGGGCCGCTGGTCAACCCGTCGGTGGGAGAAGCGGCGGGGCCGGGCACCGCAGGCGAACGCACCCCATGGGCGGCGATACCGAAATCGGAGGCCGGGATCGGTCCTGCCTTGCGGGGCGCCCTGGAGGGCAGCCCCGACCCGTCGGTTCAGCAAGGGCAGGTTCCCGCAGGCGTGGGCGAGGCCGGAAGGGCATTCCTGGCATCCCCTCTGTCGGACTACGAGTCCGTCGCGCAGCGCATCCAGACCGAGGGGGGAAAACGGCTCACCGCCTCCTCACCCGCGGAGCCGCGCGCGCAGCCCTTCCTGCAGGCCCTGTTCGCGGACTTCCCAGCCCTGCCTTCCCTGGCACCGGGCTTCGATCCGGCCATGGAGCGCATCCAACACCGCTACCTGGAGCTGCTGGATGAACGCTTTTAAGCCTGCTGCCGCCGCCAGCGCGAGCCGCGCCGCGGCGTTCCTCACCGGTGTCGCGCTTTTCTTCGTGGTGCGCTGGGTGGAACGCGGCGCCAGCCTGCTCGCGGCGAGCCTCCTGGAGGAGGGCCTGAAGGGATGCCTTTTCCTGGCCCTGTGGCTCGCGCACCGGCTCGCCGGGCCCAGGCTGCGAGCGCTGCCCGCGGCCGAGTTCCTGCCCCTGATCTGCGTTGTAGGTTTCGCCCTGGCCGAGAACGTCCTCTACTTCCTGGCGGCCCCCACCGGCTCCATCTACCAGCGCCTGCTGTATTCGTATCCGATCCATATCAACACCACCGCTTTGTACACCCTGGCCTACCTGGCGGGCCGGCCGCTCGTGGCGGCGCTGGCAGGGCTGGCGGGCCTGTCCTACCACTTTGCGCTGAATGTCCTGGCCCTGGTCGCCCGGGCACCCACCGTGTACGCCGTGGGCGCGCTCAACCTCATCGCGCTGGCGGTCCTGTTCCGCTACATCCATCGCCTGCGCATCGAAAGGAGCCTCGAGCTATGCTGGACGCCGCAATGAACCAGCTTCTCCAGCTGTACAGCCAGTACGCTGGCCATCTGAACTCCCGGATGGTGGGCTGCGAGGGGATCGTCCAAAGGCTGTTCATCGCGCTGATGATCGGCGGCAACATCCTGCTGGAAGGCCCCCCGGGGGTGGGCAAGACCACGATGGTCAAAACCTTCGCGGAGTTTTTCTCGCTGAGCTACGCGCGGATCCAGTTCACCCCGGACCTCATGCCTCTGGACATCATCGGCTCGAACATCCTGCAGCAGACCGAAGGGGGAAGCCGGCATTTCGAGTTCTTCCGGGGGCCGCTGTTCGCCAGCATTGTGCTCGGGGATGAGATCAACCGCGCGACGCCCAAGACCCAGTCGGCGTTCCTGGAAGCCATGGAGGAAAAGCGGGTCACCTTCCTGGGCCAGGAGTACCCCCTGCCCGATCCCTTCATGGTCATCGCTACCCAAAACCCCATCGAGCTGGAGGGCACCTATCCGCTGCCGGAAGCCCAGATCGACCGCTTCCTCATGAAGCTGTACTTCGACTACCCGGACTTCTCGACCCTGAAGCGCATCGTGGCCGCCAATGAGTTCACGCCGGACCGCAAGCCGGTCCCGCCGCGGCATTCCCTGCAGGCCCTCGCCTCCCTGCGGGAAATGGAAAAGGAGGTATTGGTCGTAGAGGACATCAAGAGCTACATCACCCGCCTGGTCGTGTCCACCCATCCCCTGCACACCACCCTCCCGGCGGTTCGGCAATGCGTCCTGTACGGCGCCTCCCCCAGGGCGGGGATCTTTCTGCTGCGGGCCGCCAAGTGGAAGGCCCTCCTGGACAATCGGGTCAATGTATCCTTTGAGGACGTGAAGGAGCTGGCCTTCGACCTGCTCAATCACCGCGTCATCCTCAATTTCGACGCGGAGTCGCAGTCCGTGGATATCCGCGCTCTGATCCAGGGGATCCTCCACGAGATGGACTTGAGGTTCAGGCTCAATCCATGATCGCCGTGGACCGGGAATGCGAGGCCGTCTGCCGACTTTTCGCCAAGAAGAGCGTCCGTCGGCAGGTCCCCGTGCAGGTGAAGAGCGACAATCCCGTGTTCCGCAGGAAGGGCAGCTCGTTCAATTTGAAGAACCTGCGGGAATATCAGCCCTTCGACGACCTGCGGCAGATCGACTGGAAGCTGCACGGGCGCACGGACCGCTACTACATCAAGGAGTTCTACGAGGAGGAAAACGAGAGGCTGTTCCTGCTCGTCGACACCTCAGCCTCCCTGCCGCTGTTCGGCACCGAGTACTACCGGACCTTCATCGCCTCCCTGGCCTACATCCTCCTGCACCTCGGCTTCACGATCAACCTGATCGCCTTCACCCGGAGGTTGGAGTCCAGCTGCCTGAACATCAAGGAACGCAGGGGGATCCCCCGAGCCCTCTCCTTTCTCCAGCAGCTGCACTTCGCCGACGGCACGGACCTGGTACCCGTGCTGAGGTCCGTCCGCGACCGCCACCGGCCGACCACCCTGTTTCTGTTCTCCGACCTGTTCGACCGCCAGCTCACTGTCCGGCACCTAGAGCCGTTTCGCCGGGTTTTCCTGATACACTTCTACACCCCCTTCTCCTCGCTGTCCGTGAAGCAGGCCGAAGTCGAAGTCCGCGATCCGGAAAGCGGCGAGCGGCTGCTGCTGCCCTTTAACCCGCTCGCGCGCAGGTTCATCCAGGATCTGGAGCGCGGCTTCCTGGAACGTTTCACCGGCGCCCGCGCCGGCTGCCGCTATTTCCAGCTGGAAAGCGTGATGAAGCGCGTGCCGTTCTACTGGCGCATCCTGGAAGCTCTGTATGCTTAGCTTCCTGACCGCGTTTCTTGCCCTCCTGGTGCCGATCCTGCTGATCCTCATCGTGCGCGTGCGCACCCGACAGCGCGTCCTGTATTCCCACACCTACCTCCGGCCGCTCGCCGACAGGTCCCTGCGGGAGTTCCTGTTCCGCACCTTTCAGCTGTACTACGACGTGGCCTTCGACCTGCTGCTCGCGCTCCTGCTGGCTCTGATCCTCGCCGGTCTGCTGGACCCATTTCCCCGTCGGACCGCAGTGTGCCTGGATGGATCGTTTTCCATGACCCGGGGTCAGGCGACCACCCCCCTGGACAAGGCGCTGCGGCTCCTGGCTGAGGGCAAGGTCGGATCCGACCGTTACCGGCTGTTCCTCCTGGGCTTCGACCCCGAAGCGGGACGGCAGGCGCTCGTCGGCCTGGGACATTCCCGGCGGGGCTGGCGAGGCGACGAAATTAAAAACAGGCTGCGCTCAGCCCCCGCCTTCTTCAGCGCCGATCCGAGGGTATTGGGTTCGCTCTTTCGCAGGGGATTCCGCAGAGTCATCTACCTCACCGACCGGCTTGCTCACACCGGGACGGATCTGGAGGTGATCGAGGTCGGCGCGGAACCGGCGCCCTTCGTGTATCCCCTGGCGGCGGTTTTTCAGGAGCAGGATAAGTCCTTCCGCGTCCGGATCCTGCGCTCCGGTTTCGACGGGGCTCTGGAGGTCGAGCGATTCTACGAGGAGGATGGCGAGTACCGGAGGTTCCTGAGCGTAGCGGCTACGCAGCCGGGGAGCCCGCTTTCCGAGCTGGAGATCCGCACCGCAGGCCTGTACCGGGTGACGGCGTGCCTGGAGGGCGGAACGCTGGATTTTCTTCTGCCGCTCCAGCAGCCCGCGGTGCGGGTGCTGCCCAAGGGGGAGTACTCCTCGCTCATGGCAAGCATCCTGCCGGGCGTGGTACAGGACCCGGCGGGCATCCCGCTCTACGACCTTCCCTGGAATCCGCAGAATCCCTCCGCGGTGAGCAAAGCCCGCCTGCCCGGCGTCCTGACCGTCATCCCTGCACCCGGCTCCGGTCCCCATTCTCCGCCCTATCTCCAGCCGCTGGCGGACTCCTTCTCCCAGCCCGTCTACACGGAGATGCCCGCCGAGCTGTTCCGCCTGGGCGCCAGCCGGCTGTTCTTCCAGGATCCGCGCCGCATCAGGGACGCCGGCACTCCGCTAGCCTACCTCAGCGCCCTGGAGGCTTTGCAGCCCCGAGGGCCGCTGCTGGAGGCGCAAGCCCTGCCCCGCGGGGCCAGGCTCGCCCGCCC
>CAZMWZ010000069.1:0-13336 GCA_964570045.1 uncultured Spirochaetaceae bacterium | reverse complement strand
CTCCGCCGGGCTGGCCACCAGGGCCTGCGCCCCGCTTTCAACCAGTTCTGCGCGGGAGCGAAAGCCCCAGAGCACGCCCACGGCAAACATTCCCGAGTTGCGCGCGGTCTCCATGTCGGTCCGGGTGTCCCCCGCGTACAGCAGCCGTTCGGGAGCCAGGCCCATTTCCGTACAGATCTCCAGGGCGGCGGCCGGGTCCGGCTTGCGGGGGTGGGAATCGCGGGCCCCGAACACGGCGGCGAAACGCCAGGGCCGGAAGAAGTGCTCGACCATGGCCGCGGTGAAGGCATGCGGCTTGTTGGATAGGATGGCCATGGGGACCCCGCGGGCGCTCAAGGCGTCCAGCAGGCCGGCGACCCCTTCGTAGGGGCGAGTCTTGTCCGCCCAGTGCTCGTGGTATTCACGGTTGAAGAGCTGTTTCAGGGATTCGAGGGTCGCGGGGTCCCGGTGATCCGCGGGCAGGGTGCGGAGGGCCAGGTTGGCCAGCCCGTCCCCCACGAAATGGCGGTAGGCGTCCACCGGGTGAACCGGCAGGCCCAGGTGAGCGAGGCAGCGGTTCGTGCTGCCCGCCAGGTCCTCCAGCGTGTCCAGCAGGGTCCCGTCCAGGTCGAACAGGACGGCGCGGCAGCGATCGGCCATTAATCGATCTCGATCGCCACCTTGGGCCAGAGCTTTTGTAAATTGCGCAGCGATTTCTGCTGCCAGGCGATCTGCTTGTTGCCCCGCACCTTCAGCGTGACCCTCTCCAGGCCGCGGGCGGAGATGACGAACTTGCTGACCGTGTTGATCCCGGCGCTGTTCAGGAACTGGAGGTTGCGGAAATCCAGCACCAGCTCCCCGGGGATCCGCTGGCAAGCCGTGTCTAGCAGGTCGCTGATGGCCTTGTAGTCCGAGGAATCCCGCAGGCGGATGGTCCCGAAGAACTCCACCGCGGCCTTGGGCTCGTTGAAGGACACCAAAAAATCTTCCCCTTTGATATCCATGAGATCACGCCTCCTCGCAGTTCATGTTGGCCTGAACGGTGATCCGGCAGACATCGGCCCCGGTCTTCTCAAACTTGAAACCCAGAGCGACCTGGTAGTCGTTGATCAGGGTCAGGAAGCCCAGCCCCGAATCGCTTCTGGTCTTCTCCAGATTGGCTTCCAGCTTCTGGAGGTACAGCTCCTCCGTGTTGGCGGACAGCACCTCGCGCATGGTGGCCAGGAACTCGTCGGCCAGCGCCGCGGTGACGGAGTTGGACACCTCCAGCAGGATGGTGGCCTCCAGCAGCAGCACCCGCACCCGGACCGCCGTCTGCGGCGTGTTGGAGTACTTGGCCGTGTTTTCGATGAGCTCGTTCAACACGAACGAGATGCTGTTCTCGGCGGCCTCTCGGCTGATCCGGCCCTTGGCCTTTTCCCGGTAGGGAAAATAGAACGAGTAGTACTTCGCCAGGAAATCGGAGCTCAAGGACACCCGCCGCCAGTGCTGCAGCATGTCCGTCGAGGACAGGTGCAGGGCCGTCTCGCTGAGCGGGTTGCCCTGCGCCTCTTCCTGGTAGCGGCCCAGGGTCTGGGTCGTGCTCGTCATGCCTCGAACCTCCCTACTTCTGCTTGATCACCAGAAGCGAAAAGTCGTCGTGGACCTTGCTCGTGCCGATGTGCGCCTTCAGCCGGGCCTCCAGCTGCTCCAGTATCCCCGTGGCCGGCTCCCGGTGGCTCTGGGCCACGGCCTCGCACAGCCTGCCGATCCCGAAGGGCTCTCTTCGCTCGTCCACCGCGTCGGTGACCCCGTCGGTGTACAGCACCAGGGTGTCGCCGGGCTCCAGCACCACCTTGGTTTCGTCGATGAAGCGGCTGATGTCCGGCTCGAAACCCAGGAACAGCCCCAGGTCCGCGGTGTCGGTGAGCTCGATGCGCCCGTCCCGGCGGCAGACGATCAGCGACTCGTGCTGCCCGGTGACGGTGAAGGTGCGATCGCGGTAGTCGATGAGCGAAAGGGTCATGCTGCGGTCCTCGGTGATGCGTACGATGTTGCTGTACAGCACCTTGTTGACCACGGACAGGAAGCTCTTCATGTCCCGTTCGCCCATCAGGGCGATGGTCTTGATCGCCGTCTGGGCCATGAGCATGATGACGCCGGCCGACAGGCCGTGCCCGGTCACGTCCCCGATGCCGAACTTCACCGAGCCGTTGGACTTGAAGCAGTCGTAGTAGTCCCCCCCGACCTCGTCGGCGGGGTTCATCTGGCAGGCGATGTCCAGGTCGGAGATCGTCGCCAGCTCCTGGCGGCCCGGCAGCACCATGAGCTGCAGGCGCTTGGCCACGTCCAGCTCGGCGCTCAGGCGCAGGTTCTCGTTCTGCAGCCGCCCGTTGAGCACTGAGATCTCCTGCAGGGCCTGCTCGAGCTTCTCGGTGCGCTCCTTGACCATGTCCTCCAGGTGCTCGGTGTAGCCCTTGATCTCGCGGCTCATGGAGGTGAACACCCGGCCCAGCTGGCCGATTTCGTCCCTGGAGCGGATGTCCAAATCGATGTCGTAGTCCTTGCGCGCGATCCGCTGGGCGGCCAGGGACAGCTGCCCGATGCTCTTGGTGATGGTGCCGGCGATGACGAAGGTCGACAGGATGACGATCAGGATGATGCCCGCCACGAACACCAGGGACAGCAGGGTCGAGCGGGAGTTCTGGGCGGTGATCGCCTGGTGGGTCTCGAACAGGGTGGCCAGGATTTCGCGCTCCGGCACGCTGATCAGGATCTTCCAGCGGTCCAGGCCGTACTGCGTGTCGTTGATCGGCTCCAGGCTGGAGAACACCAGGATGTGCGTCTCCCCGTCGTCCATGCGCACGCTCAGGAACCCGGAGTCCTCCTGCAGGATCCGCTGGTAGCTCGCCTGGATGCCGGCGTCCGCGGAGGTGTTGAGGGAGCGGTAGTAGTAGCTCAGGCCGTTGCGCTGGATCTCCTCGACCGGCACCTGGAGGCTTTTCTCCGCCTGCTCCGACATGGTTACGATCTCCCCCTTGCCGTTGAGCAGCACCGCGTAGCCGGTCTGGGCCACGTGCACCGACAGGACGTTCTCCACGATCTTGGCCAGAGAAACGTCGGCGGCCACGACCCCGGCGAAGCGGTCCTGGGCCCGGTTCCACAGCGGGTAGAAGAGGGTGATGATCTTGCCCTGACCGGCGGCGTCCTCGTAGGGGGGGTCGAAGGTTACCGGGGAGCCCACCTCCGCGTCCACCCGCTCCCGCAGCCCGGGGTCGCCGTAGTAGCGCTCCCAGTACTGCACGTTGTCCTGGAAGAAGTCCCTCCAGAAAAGGAAGCTCAGGGCCTCGCCCAGATACTCCGCCAGGTTGATGTTGGGGAAGGCCCGGGTGACGGGGCTTTCCCTGTCGCCCACGAAGTACACGAAGGTGTTGTTCTCGTTGCTCTCGAAAACCGGCCCGATCAGCGGGCTCAATAGGGCCGATACTTTCAATAGCTGCCGGGAGCGGGGCCGGGAGGTGAGCGCAGGGGGAATCAGCACGTTCACTTCTTCGCTGGGCCGGTTGGTCAGGGCGCCTTTGTACGGCACCAGGTTGTCGCGGTACAGCTTAGCGCGGTAGACGTCCTCCAAGGCGGCGAGCTCCCCGTAGTTGTCCAGGAGCTTCTGGGTGGTCTTGCCCAGGATGGTGATGCTGTCCACCGCCCGCTTCAGCTGCAGGCTGGTCAGGCGGGCCTTGTCCGCGGCCAGGTTGCTGAGAAACTCCCGGTTCATCCGCTCGATTCCCCCCTTGTTCTGCTCCAGGGAGAAGCGGGTGATGGCGTTGAAGCTGCCGATGAAGTAGAGCACCAGCACCACGGTGGGGATCAGCACCACCAGGAGGGTGAACAGCAGCAGCTTGGCCTTGAAACTGATGGACATTCTCTCTACCTCTTCTCCCCGGAGGCCGCCACCACGGACCACTTGGTGTAGCCGAAGGGGTGCTGGATGGTGCGCAAATGTGCGTCGTAGCCGGCCTCCAGCTCCGCTTTGGCCTCCCCTGCGATGCCCAGCTTCCGCCCGATGGTCTGGGCCGAAAAGTGCCGCCAGCTCCTGATCATCTCGGCGAACAGCTGGCGGTCCGCGTTGACGGTGTCCACGTCCAGGTAGTCGACCCGGATGTTGCCGAGGCGCAGGCCGCTCAGGATGGAGTACAGCTTCTTGCCGTTATAGAGGTCCATGCCGATGGCCGTGCCATACCTCCCGGCCGCGTCGTACACCTTGCGGATGTCCCCGTCGTTGGGGTAACCGACGATCAGGTCGTAGTCCTCCCCGATCAGGTACATCCTGCCGCCCGGCTTCAGGATGCGGTACAGCTCCTTGAGGATCAGCTCGGGCCGGGAGAAGATCTGGATGCTCAGGCGGCACAG
Organism: uncultured Spirochaetaceae bacterium; assembly: GCA_964570045.1. Lineage (GTDB taxonomy): Bacteria > Spirochaetota > Spirochaetia > SZUA-6 > DRHE01 > MIBK01. The sequence goes on along the minus strand of CAZMWZ010000069.1, from coordinate 8,971 downwards.
CACGAAGTCGAACTGCTCGTCCTCCAGCATGAGGGCGGTGGCGTCCCCCAGGCGGAAGTCCGCGTTCAGGACCTTGTACTCCTTCTGCAGCCTGGTCGCGTACTCGATGGCCGGGACGGAGTGGTCCACCCCCATGATGATGCCCGGCTTCAGCTCCCTGGCGATGAGCAGCGCGACGTCCCCGCAGCCGCAGCAGATGTCGGCGACCTTCAGACCTACACGCAGCCCGTGGCGGACCAGCACCTCGCGCTCCAGGGGCCACAGCAGTCGGGTCTGGTTGCGCAGCAGCGGGATGAACTGGGCGTCCTCGATGATCCCCTGGCTCTCGTAGAAGTTGCGGTCGAACACCTGGAAGCCGATCCGCTCCCCCAAGGCCGGCAGGTTGGCTAGGGTTTTCTCCTCCCAGCCGACCACCTTCGAGCCGATCAGCTGGATGTCCAGCTTGCGCGCCGTGCTGGCGCGCTTCAGGAAGTCGATGATCACCCGCAGGCCCGCCGAGCTTAAGTAGCGCAGCTTGCGGAAGTTCAGGCGCATGGTGCCTTCCAGCCTCTGGTGCAGCTCCCCCAGGTAGTCGCGGATGGCCTCCAGGTCGGCCTGGTTCACCGCCCGCAGGGAACCCTCGAAATTCACCTGCTGGTCCAGGGGATCGTAGGAGATGACGTAGCGCTCGCCGGTGATGCTCATCCGCGGATCTCCTCCTCGCTCACCAGGGCCCGCAACAGCACGGAGCCGTCGGCGGCGTCCAGCAGCCCCGAAAGGCGGGCATGGTAGTCGTGGGCGACCATGGCCAGTCCCAGCTTCCGGCGGTTGGCTTCGGTTTCCAGGTCCGCGGCCAACAGGCGCTGGTAGTAGCCCTCCCCGTCCTCTGCCTGCAGCTCCCCGAGCAGCTCCCGCAGCCGGGTGAGTTCCTCGGCGGCGAAGCTGGAGCGCAGCTCGAAGAGCAGCCAGCCGGCGACCGCGCTGAAGCGGATGTCCAGCCGGGCGTCCCGGCGGGAGGTGGCGGCCAGCCGCTCGATCAGCTCGTAGAACACGGTGGAGATGAGGTTCTCCGCCCGGTCCTTCTGCTCGAAGTGATAGGCGGAGTACTCGGCCAGGTAGTTGGCCACCAGGCTGAAGCGCCGCCAGTCCAACTTGAAATCGTTGGCCGGCACGGTCAGGCGGGCGAGCAGCAAGCCGCCCTTGAGCTCTTCGGTCTTCTGGTAGTCACCGACGGTAACCGCTGCACTCAAGGCTTGCACTCCTTTCTGGCACGGGCGGAAAGCGCCTGGTCTGTTTGCGCGGCGAGGTTATTGCGCCGGACGGCCCGTCTGCTCGACCTGCTCCAGGATCCGCACGGCCGAGTTGAGGGCTTTCTTGATCTCCGCCCGTTCCTTCGCGCTGCTGGTTATATGATCGAAAGATATCTCTTTTAACATGAAGCTGTTTTTTTCGGTCTGGGAGAAAATCGGGGCCGCTGCGTTCTCGGCCTTGAGGGCGAGGAGCTTGTACACCTCGATGGGGTAGTGCACCCCCTTGACCGTGATGTCGTCGACGAACTCGCACTCGGCGATGTCCTGGATCAAGGCGAAGGTGGAGTTGGAGATGAAGATGCTGTCCGGCTCGGCGATGGCCTCCAGGCGGGAGGCGATGTTGACCTGGCCGCCGACGATGGTGTACTCCATCCGGTTGTTGGAGCCGAAGTTGCCTACCGTGCAGAAACCGGTGTTGATGCCCATGCGCACCCGCAGCTTGTGGAACATGCCCAGCTCGCGCCACTGGGCTCGAAGCTTGTTTAGCTGCTGCTGCATGTCCAGGGCCATCTTGGCGCATTGGCGCGCGTGGGTGGCGTCGTCGATGAACTCCGGGTCGCCGAAGAACACCATCACGGCGTCGCCGATGAACTTGTCGATAGTCCCCCCCCACTTCATGGCGATCTCCGCCATGCGGTTCAGGTACTGGTTGAGCACCTCGGAGAGCAGCTCCGACTCCACCGAGTCGGTGATCGCCGAGAAGCTCACGATGTCCGAGAAGAAGATAGTCAGCTTTTTGCGCTTGTGCACCAGCACCGCGTCGGTGGTGCCGCCCACCAGGGACTGGTACAGCTGCGGGGAGAGGTACTTCTTCATCTTGTTCTGGAGCAGGTCCAGCTTCATGTTCTGCTCGATGAGCTCGTTCTCCAGATTGGTGCTGTGCTCGACGGTGTTCTCGTTGAGAATCCGCAGGTCCTCCAACTCGCGCCGGAAGCGGGCGTTTTCAGCCTGTAGCCGGGAGATTTCCTCTTCCATATTAGACTGAATTATAGCACGAAATCGTGGAAAGAATAGCGAAAAATGGCGAAACCCTCAGGCCAGCGACTCGTGCCGGTCGATGTCCTCCGCGTCCCAGGGGTAGCAGATCCAGCCGTCGTCGACTTCCTCCCCGCAGAAGTACCTCAGGATTTCGGGGGGCAGGCTTTCGCGCTTGGGCTTGCGCTTGTTGTGCAGCACCGCCACGGCGATCTCGGCAGGCCGGTGCCGGAGCAGCTCCCGCAGGCAGTAGGCCAGCGTAGAGCGGGAGTCGTCCACCTCGTCGACCAGCAGGACCCGGCGGCCGGTCAGCTTCTGCTCCACCTCATCGATCCATTGGATCGTGCGGGGGCTTTCCATGGGCAGGTTGTTGTGGTCGTAGTAGAGGATGCCCACCGTCAGGATGGGCTTCTTCAGGAAGGTTTTCAGGATCCTGGCGGGGATGAATCCGCCGGTGCCGATGGCCACCGTCAGGTCCGGGTCGTAGCCCGAGGCCCGGATGGTCTGGGCCAGCCGGGCCACGGTGCGGTGGATATCCCGGTAGCTCAGGTACAGCTTTCCGTCCACGGTGCGCATGAATGCCCCCAGGATAGGCGGAACGGGAGGCTTGTGCAAGCCCGCGCCCCGCCCCTCGGGCTGCCCCGCAGGGTCAGGGGGAATCCAGCAAGCGGTCCAGGATCAGGCCGTAGAACTCGGACTGCCCTCCGCGGAAAACCCAGCCGAGGTGGATCCGGCAGCCGGCGCAAAGGGCGTAGCGCCAGGAGTGCCCGGGAAACCAGGTGTGCTCGGCGGTGAGCTCCCCGGCCTGGGTGCAGCCGGGGGCTCGCCGGAAGCAGCCGATGCGGAACACGTAGCCCGCGGGGTTGGTGAAGGTGTGCTCGTGGGCTCCCCCCACGGGGATCCGCTCCCGGTTGCGGGTGATCGCCGCGCCGCAGGCGCAGCAGAGCAGCTCACCTTCCGACTCTTCGCGTGCCGTTGTCCGGCCCCGCACCAACTCCTGCGGGCTGGGTTTCCGGCGGAGGTCGAAGCCCCGCAGTTCGGTGGTAGTCATATTCGCCGCCTCGGACCACGATACGCCTGCTGGGTTTCCTCTTCAAGGCCGGTGCGAAGGCAACCGGGGACACCCGTACTTCAAATGGGACTCTGACAGTAAAAAGTGTCGCAGCAAAATATCGCTGCCTGCCTGCTGCCTAGTACCTCGCATTTTAACAATAGAATAAACTACTCACCAATAAACAAAAGACTTGACAAGGCAAAGCCGGTGCGCCATACTGCGGGCACACAATACCTGTTAGGAGGGTAAGAATGGTATCCAGGCGTTTCAAGATTTTCGTGGTGCTCCTGGCGCTCTGCGTGATGGGAGCGGGAGCCGTCTTTGCGCAGGTCCAGAACAAGAAGTTCGCCGGACCTGCCGACCAGACTTATTACATGTGCACCTTTGTTTCCGGCGTCGAGTACTGGGTTGCGGCCTTCGAGGGCTTCAAGGACGCCGCCAAGCAGCTGGGCGTGAAGGCCATCTACCAGGGCGCCGCCGAGTATGACCTGAACAAGCAGGTCACGGTGTTCGAACAGATCACCGGCAAGAACCCCGCCGGCATCGCGCTGAGCCCGATCGACGACGCGGGCTTCGTGGAGCCGGTCAAGGCCGCCATGGGCAGGAAGATCCCCATCGTGGTGTTCGCCAGCAACACCAGCACCGACAAGGTGGCCTTTGTCACCTCCGACAACGTCAAGGAAGGCCAGTTCGGGGCCCGCACCCTGGCCAAGGCGCTGGGCGGCAAGGGCAAGGTCATGGTCACCCGCAACACCCAGTCCAACCACCAGTTGCGCGTGAACACCTTCATCGAGACGATCAAGGCCGAGTTCCCCGGCATCCAGGTGGTGGCCGAGATCCTCACCCAGCAGGACAACAACAAGGCCTACGCCGGCGTCATGAGCACCGCCCAGAAGCACCCGGACCTGGGCGCCGTATTCTCCCCCGAGGGCCCGTCGGGCCGCGGCGCCGCGCAGGCGGCCGTGGAGCTGGGCGGCAAGATCAAGGTCCTGTGCTGCGACATGGACGCGGCCATCCTCGAGATGATCGAGCAGGGCCAGATGTTCGGCTCGATTCAGCCCAACGCCTACATGCAGGGCTACCTGTGCATGATGCTGCTGTACCTCACCAAGAACCAGATGCTGGACCCGCTCAACGGCACCGCCGCCATGGGCCAGTTCATCATGAATCTGCCCTACGTGGACAACGGCCTGGACCTGATCAACAAGGACAACGCCAAGTACTTCTACACCAACAAGTGGCTGGAGAAGCGCAAGGCGCAGGCCTTCAAGCCGTGGTAATCGCCTGAGTTCTGTTGTATGCTGACGAAGGCATGGCGACTACGCCATGCCTTCGTTTTAGGCGAGGTAGGCCGGAGATGGACATGGACACTGCGATCCTGGAAGTGCGCAACGTCAGCAAGCGCTTCGGCGCCACCCAGGCGCTGGCCGGCATAAATCTGTCCTTCGCCCCGGGCAAGGTGCACGCCATCATCGGCGAGAACGGGGCCGGCAAGTCCACGCTGATGAACATCATCGGGGGCGTGCACCAGACGGACGAAGGCGAGGTGCTGCTGGAAGGCCGGGCCGTCCAGATCCGCACCCCCCAGGACGCCCTCCTGATGGGCATCGGCTTCGTGCACCAGGAAATCGCCCTGTGCCAGCACATCAGCGTGGCCGAGAACATCCACATGCAGTCCCTCGATGAGGAGGGCCGGCCGCTGGTGGCCTTCAAGGAGATCAATCAGGCGACCCACGAGCTGCTGGCCGACTTCGACACCCACGCCCACATCAACCCCAAGCAGAAAGTCGCCGAGCTGAGCGTGTCCCAGCAGCAGGTAGTGGAGATCGTCAAGGCCCTGTCGGGCAACTGCAAGGTGCTCATCCTCGATGAGCCCACAGCTGCCCTCACCCAGTCGGAGACCGAGGTGTTGTTCCGCATCATCCAGAAGCTCAAGGCCAAGGGCCTGGTGATCATCTACATCAGCCACCGCCTGGCGGAAATCTACCAGATCGCCGACGTCATCTCGGTGCTGCGGGACGGCCGGCTCATCGGCACCAGGCCCGCCGACGAAATCGATCAGCTGGCGCTCGTGCACATGATGGTCGGCCGCGAGCTGACGGACATCTACCCGGACAAGAGCCGCGAGGCATCCGCTGAGGTACTGTTGGAGGTCAAGGGGCTGGCCTTGGAGGGGGTGTTCTCAGGGATCTCCTTAGAGCTTCACCGGGGCGAGATCCTGGGGTTCGCCGGCCTGGTCGGCTCGGGCCGCACGGAGGTGGCCCGTACGATCTGCGGCCTGTACCGCAAGAGCGCCGGGGAAGTCCGGTTGAAGGGCGCAAAGCTGGAGCTGCGCAGTTACAAGGAGGCCATCGCCCAGGGGCTGGTCTACCTCACCGAGAACAGGGCCAGCGAGGGCCTGTTCCTGGAGATGAGCGTGGCCAACAACATCTCGGTCATTGATCTGGATGCCGTGGCGAAGTACAAACTGATCCAGCGCAGGGCCGAGCACAGCCTGGCCCGCCGCTTCGTGGAAGAAATGCAAATCAAGGTGACCGGCGTCCTGCAGCGGCTGCGCTCCTTGAGCGGCGGCAACCAGCAGAAGGTGCTGGTATCCAAGCTGCTCACCATCTCGCCCAAGGTCGTGATCATGGATGAGCCCACCCGGGGCATCGATATCGGGGCCAAGACCCAGATCTACCACCTGCTGCGCAGGCTGGCTTCCGAGGGGGTGGGCGTGATCATGATCTCCTCCGAGCTGCCCGAGGTCGTCGGCTTGTGCGACCGGGTGCTGGTCATGTATGAAGGCCGGCTGTGCGGCACGCTGGCGGGGGGCGAGATCAACGAGCAGTCGATCATCCAGCTAGCCTGCCTGAGCACGAACTAAGGACACAGGAGAAACCCCCATGAGCCAACAGAACCTGCCCAGCGCGAAGGTCAGCGGTTTCCGCCGGGGCCTGAGCACCTTTCAGGGTTTCCGGGAGGGCACGACGATCCTGATCATCCTCGCGCTGGGTTTCGCCATGAGCCTGCTTTCCCCCTATTTCCTCACCGGCGACAACTTCCGCAACCTGTTCATGCTGTTCGCGATCAACGGTTTCGTGGCCATCGGCATGACCCTGGTGCTGATCAGCGGCGGCATCGACCTTTCGGTGGGCTCAATCGTGGCCCTGGTCGGGGTGATCACCGGATCGCTGTTCTTCAACGCCAAGATGAACATCTGGCTCGCCTCGGTCATCGGGATCCTGTTCGGAACGCTGTGCGGCTTCATCAACGGCTTCTTCATCACCCGGGTGGGACTGTCGGCCTTCATCACCACTCTGGGCATGATGCAGGTAGCCCGCGGCGCCACCTTCGTCATTTCCGCGGCCATGCCGATCCCGCTGCAGAGAATGCCCGTGCAGTTCAAGTTCCTCGGGCGGGGCATCATCCCGGGCATCGGGGTGCCGTTCGTGATCGTGCTGTTCATCGTCTCGGCCGTGGTCTTCGACTTTTTGAGCCGCCGCTCGACCAGCATCCGTAAAATCTACTACGTAGGCTCCAACGAGAAGGCGGCCCGCTTCTCGGGGGTCAACGTCAACCGGGTGCGCATGGGGGTGTATGTCCTGTCCGCGGTGGTGGCCTCCGTGGCCGGCGTGCTGACCATCGCCCGGTTCAACTCGGCCACCCCGTATTACGGGGACACGATCGCTTTCGAGACGATCTCGGCGGCGGTCATCGGCGGGGCGAGCTTGAACGGCGGGGAAGGCACGATCCTGGGAGCCATGCTGGGCATGGCCCTGCTGGCGCTGATCCAGACCTCGCTTAACCTGCTGGACGTCTCGCCCTACTGGCAGAACCTGGTCACCGGCCTGATCCTGCTGGCCGCTGTCTCGATCGACTTCCTGAGCCACCGCAACAAGACCTAGGCCCTCCGGCGGGCCTCACTTGAAGGTGAGCCCTTCCTTGCCCAGGTCCACGCTCACCGTGGCCCCCTCCTTGATTTCCCCGGCCAGGACCTGGCGGGCCAGGGGGTTCTGCACGAGGTTCTGGATCGTGCGCTTGAGGGGCCGGGCCCCATACAGCGGGTCGTAGCCCACCTCGGCCAAGTGCGCCTTGGCCTTGGCGCTCACTGCCAGCTTGATGTTCTGCTCGGCCAGGCGTCGGGCCAGCAGGCCGAGCTGGATGTCCACGATTTTCAGGATCTCCGCCTTACCCAGGCGCTGGAAGGTGATGACCTCGTCCACCCGGTTCAGGAACTCCGGCTTGAAGGTGGCCTTGAGCAGCCCCGCCACCTCCTCCCGCACATCCTCGACGCGCTGGGCCTGCTGGATCAGCGAGCTGCCCAGGTTGGAGGTCATGATCACGATCGCGTTCTTGAAGTCCACGATCCGCCCCTGCCCATCGGTCAGCCGCCCCTCGTCGATCAGCTGCAGCAGCACATTGAACACGTCCGGGTGGGCCTTCTCGATCTCGTCGAACAGAATCACCGAGTAGGGGCGGCGGCGCACGGCCTCGGTGAGTTGTCCGCCCTCCTCGTAGCCCACGTAGCCCGGGGGCGCGCCGACCAGCCGGCTCACCGTGTGCTTCTCCATGTACTCGCTCATGTCCACCCGGGTCAGGGCCTTCTCGTCGTTGAACAGGAAGTCCGCCAGGGTCTTGGCGAGCTCCGTTTTGCCCACGCCGGTGGGGCCGATGAAGATGAACACTCCCAGCGGTCGGGCGATGTCCGACAGGCCCGCCTTGTTGCGGCGGATGGCGTCGGACACGGCGCGGATGGCCTCCAGCTGGCCGACGACCCGGCGGGACAGGATTTCCTCCAGCTTGAGCAGCTTGCTCTTCTCGGAGGACAGCATCTTAGAAACCGGGATCCCGGTCCAGTGGGAGACGATCCTGGCGATGTCCTCTTCGCAGACTTCCTCGCGCAGCAGGTGGGTCTCGCCTGTCCTCTCCAGGGCTTTGGTACGGGCCTCCAGCTCCCGGCGGGCCGCCGGGAGGCGGCCGTGCTTGACCTCCGCGGCCTTGGCCAGGTTGCCCTCCCGTTCGTAGCGGGTCTCTTCAATGCCCAGCTCCTCGAGCTTCTGCTTCAGGGCGCGGATCTCTTCGATGATTTTCTTCTCGTTCTGCCACTGCAGCCGCATGGCGTCGCGCTTGCCCTTGAGCTCGGCGAGCTCCTTGTCGATCTCCTTGAGCTTTTCCCTGGAGGCGGGGTCGGTTTCCTTGGCCAGGGCCTGCCGCTCGATGTTGAGCTGCAGCATCCGGCGCTGGGTCTGGTCCAGCTCGGTGGGCTGGCTTTCGATTTCGATCTTCAGGCGGCTGGCCGCCTCGTCGATCAAATCGATGGCCTTGTCCGGCAGGAAGCGCGAGGTGATGTAGCGGTTGGAAAGCACCGCGGCGGCCACGATGGCCTCGTCCTTGATGCGCACGCCGTGGTGCACCTCGTAGCGCTCCTTCAGGCCGCGCAGGATCGCGATCGTGTCCTCCAGCGACGGCTCGGTGGTGTAGATCGGCTGGAAGCGGCGCTCCAGGGCCGCGTCCTTCTCGATGTGCTTGCGGTACTCGTCCAGGGTGGTCGCGCCCACCGCGCGCAGCTCCCCGCGGGCCAGGGACGGCTTCAATAGATTCGAGGCGTCGACCGCTCCCTCGGCGGCGCCGGCGCCCACCAGGGTGTGCAGCTCGTCGATGAACAGGATGA
>CAZMWZ010000068.1:8139-13407 GCA_964570045.1 uncultured Spirochaetaceae bacterium | reverse complement strand
CGCTCGTAGTTCCGCAGGAACTCGGCGAAGGAACCGCTCACGGGTGCTCCTGGTACAAGCGTTCGATCTCGCCGCGCGAGAAGTCGTACTGCGAGTTGCAGTTGAAGCAGGTGATCACCACCGGAAAGGGGCCCTTCTCCAGCATATCCGCCAGTTCGTCGCGCGGCAGCGCCCCCATAAAGCGCCCGAAGCGCTGGGCGCTGCAGTGGCACATGAAGGCCACGCGCCGGTTGCCCAGCAGCAAAGGGTTCATCGGCGCGAACCACTCGGCCAGCAGCTCCTCGGCCGGAAGCCCCTCGGCGAACGCCGCCCCGACGGAGGGCAGCCCGTTCACCAGCTCTTCCAGCCGATCCACCGCGGAGTCCTCCGCCCCGGGCAGGACCTGCAGGAAAAGTCCCCCGGCCCCGAGCACCTCCCCGCGGGCATCGAAGCGCACGCTCAGGTGGATCACGCTGCCGGCCTGCTCCGAGGCCAGAAAGTAGTGGGTCAGGTTCTCCGCCAGGCTGCGCCGCTCCAGGGCGACCTGCCCGCTGAAGGGCTGCTTGGCGTCGGCCAGGTAGCGGGTCACGGTCAGGACCCCCTCCCCGAACAGGGGCGAGAGGTCCGCGGGGTCCACGGGCGCCTCCGCCGGGATCGGCACCTCCGCGAGATAACCGCGCACCTCCCCGAAGGCGTTGGCCTCCACCGCCAGCCCCCGCACCGGCCCGGAGCACTGCACCTGCAGCTTGAGGCGATCGGTCCCCTTCAGGTTCACGCTCATCAGCGCCGCGCCGATGTAGGCGTGCCCCAGCACCAGGGTCTCCAAGGGCCGCAGCTCGTGGTTGGCGCGCATCTCGCCCACCAGGCGCGTGCCGTGCAGCAGCGCCCCGCGCACCGAGCCGTAGTCCAGCAGGAAATGGTACAGCCGATCCTTGACGCTCTCCTCGATCCTCCGGCGCAGGCTCTCCCCCTCGGGGACCTTCTTGATCATGGCTAGAAATATACCATCGGCGCTGCTCGCTGACGTCGGAAAAATTGAGGTTGACTGATTTCTTTGCTACAGTATATTAGCAATTTCATGCTATAATAACGGGAGTAATGTTCAGAATAGGAGAGTACCCATGAAACGCATCCTCCTCACAGGCTTGATCATCGCAGCAGCTTGCGGGACCCTATTCGCGCAGGCTTCCAAAAGCGCGGTGGACTTCAAAAAGGATGAGCTGCTCTGCGGCAAGGGGGAAGGCTCGCCTATGGAGGCCGAGTACGGGGTCGCCAAGGTCCTTAAAACCGCCTCCGCGGAGACCAAGAACCAGTACCAGGCCCTGTACATCCAGGACGGCTCCAAGGATTGGGTCGACTTCGTGATCCCCTCTCACAAAGCAAAGAAGGAGGAGCTGGCCGTTGACGCGGTTGTCCTCTTTCCGTCGGGGTGGGCGGAGTACAGCGACATGGGCATCGACGACTACCGGAAGGCGAAGTGGTTCGCCGGTCTGATTACCGCCGTGGACGAGTTGTTCAAGGACCTGGTCGAGATCGACGGACAGAAATACAACTGGAAGTTCATCCGGGTGCCGGACGACCCGGCGTCCCTCGAACCGAAAAACGAATAACCTAATTCATCATTAAGGAGGACAATGTGAAACGGATTGCGATGCTTGGGATGGTTCTGGCCGGCTTGGCGATGCTGCTGAGCTGTTCCACTGTGTCCGACCTGGTCAGCCAGGCGGCCGGCGGCGCCGCGACCAAGGCGGTGGAAGCGGAGGTGGCGGATTTCAAGACCGACGAGCTCCTGTGCGGAAACGCCGACAGCATGATGGACGCCTACTACTACCTGGCGAAGGTGACCAAACCGGCCTCTGCCGCGACCAAAAACCAGACTGAAGTCATCTACGTGAAGGACGGCTCCAAGGAGTGGGTCGTCTATGTGCTGAAATCCCACAAGGTAAAGAAAGCCGAGCTGGAGGTAGGCGCTGTGTTGCTCTATCCGACCGGCTGGGCCGAATACGACACCATCGGCGCCGATGAATACCGCAAGGCGACCTGGGCCCTGGGGCGCGTAACGTCCACCGATGACCTGTTCAAGGGGCTCGTCGAGGTACGCGGCGAGAAATTCTATACCCAGCTGCTCAGAGCCCCGGACGAGCCGATCGAGGAATAGAAGAAAACCGGTAGCCCACCCCGTGCACCGTATGCAGGTGGACGGGGTGGGACGGATCCTCCTCGATCTTTTTCCGCAGCTGGGCCACGTGCTGGTCCAGCGTGCGGGTCGTTCCCTCGTAGCGGACGCCCCAGACCCGATCCAGCAGCACGGCCCGATCCAGGACCTCCCCGTCGCGGGCGATGAATAATCTCAAGAGCGCGAGTTCGCGGGTCGTGAGCGGGTAGCTGTGCCCGCCGCGCGTACACTCCATGCGCCGTGGGTCCACGCTTACCTCTCCGAAGGCCAGCGCCTCCTTCTCCTCCTCCGCCTCGACGCGCGAGTGAATGCGCCGGAAGGCCGCCCGGATGCGGGCCAGCAGCTCGCCGACCCCGAAGGGCTTCACGATGTAGTCGTCGGCGCCCAGCTCCAGGCCCGCGATCCGGTCCAACTCCTCGCCCTTGGCGGTGAGCATGAGGATGGGAACGCGCGGGTCCTCCTTGCGGATCTCCCGGCACACCTCGTAGCCGCTCTTCTCGGGGAGCATCACGTCCAGCAGCACCAGGTCCGGCTTGCGCCGCCGGAACAGCTCCAGCGCCTGCCGCCCGTCGGCGGCCACCAGGGGCAGGTAGCCCTCGCCGGCGAGCAGGTCTCTCAAGCCGTCGGCCAGGGGGGATTCGTCCTCGACGATCAGGATCCGGTCCTTCATGGCAGTTCGATCTGGAAAATACTGCCCCCGCCCTCGCGGGGTAAATAGGAAAGCTCGCCGCCGTGGTCGCGCACGATCCGGCGGGCGATGGCCAGGCCCAGGCCGGTGCCCTGGACCCGGCTGGTCAGTGAATCGTCGGCCCGGTAGAACTCCTTGAACAGCTGCCTGGCCTCGCCGGGCTGGATCCCCCGCCCCCGGTCCAACACCCGGATCCGCACCCTGCCGGACTCGCGGGCCAGCTCCATGGCGATCTGCCTGCGCTCGCCGGAGTACTTCTCCGCATTGCTCAGGAGGGTGAGCAGCACCTGCGCCAGCGCCTCCTGGTCCCCCCGCGCCTCCCCTTCCCCCGGCCGCCAGCCCCTGGGGTCGAATTCGAGCGAAAAGCCCGCCTGCTCGAGGCGCGGCCGCTCGCTCTCCAGCACCCCGCGGCACAGCAGCTCGGGGTCCAAGGGGCCGAGGTTGTAGCGCCGCCGCCCCTGCTCCAGCTGGGCGAAGTCCAGCACCCGGTTCACCAGGCGCGTGAGCCTTTGGGACTCCTCCACCATGATGCCCAGGTACTGCCGCCGCCGCGCGGGGTCGCGCTGCCGGCCCTCCTGCAGCATCTCGGCGTACATGCGGATGGAGGTGAGCGGGGTTTTCAGCTCGTGCGACACGTTGGCCACGAAACTGGTCTTCTGGCGCGCCAGTTTGATCTCGGCGGCCAGCGCCCTCAGGACCAGGGTGCCGCCGCCGGTGATCGAGACCACCAGGATGGCGACCAGGGTCCAGAGGATCAGGCCGGCCAGGCGCGCCCGCGAGGCCACGGAGGCCGGGTCCGTCAGGTAAGCGGCCGCCTCCCAGCGCGGGAGCAGCTCGCTCACCTCCCGGGCCACGAACGGCCGGCGGTAGTCGCGCGGTGAATCCTCCGCGGGCGCGAACAGCGGGTTGCCGCGCTCGTCCAGGAGGGTCAGGATGCGCTCCGGGGTGGCGGCGGGGGGCAGCTGGCCGATCAAGCGGGTCCGCAGCTCCACGCTGTCCAGCTGGCAGCCCACGATGCGCCCGTCGCCGAGGCGTTTCCAGAACAGCAGCCACAGGCGCTCCTCCAGCAGGCGCGGGATCAGCCCGGCGTCGCGGCCGGTGATGATCTCGCGGAAATGAAGCTGTTCGGAAACGAACACCGACGGGGGCGGGCTCCCCGGTTCCCCGTTTCCCTGCTGCGCGACGCTCGGGCTCACGTTCCGGGGAGCCGGGGGCTGTCCCTTGCTCTCGGCCTGCTCGTACACCTTGCGCCGGACCTCCCGGTCGCTCTCAAAAGCGCTGACCGCCTGCTGGGCGGTTTCGGCCAGCCGCGCACGGGACGCGGAAGCCTCGCCGGCCGCAGGGTCTCCAGCGTCCTGCGCTGCCGCGGCCTCCGCGAAGGCTCCCGGGGGAGGCCCCTCGGGCAAGGCCTGGTCCGCCCGGGCGCTCTTCTGCGCTTCTGCGTCGAAAGCGGACGGCGACACCGCGGGCGCGAGCAGGACCTGTGCAGTGGCGTCCTCTTGCGGCCCCTGCGCAGCGGTGACCGTTCGTGGTGCACCGGCGGCCTCACCCTTCCCTTTCGGCGGCAGGATCTCGTCCCGGAAGGCCAGGGCGATGTTCGTGTACACGGGGATCTGCTGCCGACCGGCCAGAAACTCGCCGTGGCGCTGCAGGAACTCGCGCTCCGCGGCCCCTTGCGCCGGCCGCGGCCACAGCAGGTCGTAGCCCTCCGAAAGCAGGAAGGGCACGCCCATCAGGGGCGTGTCCCGTTTCCAGGCCGCGAACACCCGGGCCTCAGGCCGTCCCGCCGGGGCGAAGCGGGAAAGTTCTTCTTCCACGCGCCGCAGCTCCCCGGTCGCGGAAGCGGCCAGCTGGAGAACCTCCGCGGACAGACCGGCGGCCAGGCGCTTTTCGATATAGGCTTCTTCCCGGCGGATCGCCCGAACGGCCAGAACCGCCAGAAGGGCGCTAGGCAGAATGACGGCCAGAGCAAAAAGCCACCCCAGGCGCTGGTTCAACGAACCTCCTCCGCCGCTCATCTTCCCATGCCCGGAGGGTCCGCGCAAGGCGCCCCCAGCCGGGCTACTCCCCGTACTGCCGCTGCCGGTGGGTCCCGTCGAGCGGCTCCTCGCCGCCACCGGCCTCCTCCGGCTCCCGCGGGAAGGCGGCCAGGTGCAGCAGCGCCCCGTCGAGCACCAGCGCATTCGCGTCCCACTGCTCGTTCTGGAAAGCGTAGGCGCTGCCCAGGTCCGGTGTTTCCCGGGCGCGGTAGTCCGCACCGGCGAACAGGTCGAGGCTCACGATCGAACCCCCCAGCCCGACGATCGCCCCGACGGCTTGCGGGTGCCGCCGGGCGAGGTCCGCCAGCTCCCGCTCCAGCTCCTCGACCCGCCGCGACACCCTGCCATCCCGGTAGGCGTCCTGGTAGGCGCCGGTGGAAGAGCTG
>CAZMWZ010000068.1:4416-8039 GCA_964570045.1 uncultured Spirochaetaceae bacterium | reverse complement strand
GAAAACGATCGTATCCGAGCGGTTGTTGACCCAGACCTCCGGCACGCTGCCGCCGCAAAACCCTGGTCGTTGGCTCTGACTCGAGCGTACACCGGCTTCAGGGGAGGGTTGTCAGCCGAAAGTAAAAGAGCTGCAAAGAAATTGTAAGGTCGCCCCGGGGACCCGGAGCCGCGGCAGCGGGCAGTACCCTTCGGCCCGCCGGGTCAGCGCCCGAGCGCGCCCCGGCCGGCCAAGTCGACCAGCTCGTCGGCCTGCTCCCGGGTCGGCACCACAGCCCAGAAGAACAGCTTTCGCGGGTCCAGCTCGCGGCACAGCAGCGCCAGCTCGGATCGCATGTCCGCGTCGTCGCCGTGGCTCGGGCCGTAGTACACCTGCACGGATTTTCCGGCCGCCTGCACCTTGCGGAGCATGTCCAGCCAGCGCGAGGGCGGCGGATTGCCCGCGCCCTGGATCCACTGCACGCAGTCCAGTTGCGGGATGGCCAGCAGGCGGTCCAGGTGGCGCAGCGCCCCGGGCCCGTCCAGGTGGTAGATCGTGTGCTCCACGTGGCGGCAGCTTTCCACGGTGTCCGGCAGGCAGAACTCCGCGAACATCTCGGGGCTGATCATGCAGGTGGCGTCGTTCTGCCCGACGCACAGGAAGCGCTCGCGGCTCCAGCCCATGGTCCAGTTGGTGGTGCCTTGCCCCGCGGGCAGGATCACCTCCGAGACCCGGTCCACGATCCACTTCAGGAGCGCGGTCATTTCGCGCATGGCCCGGCGGATGGCCTCCGGCTGCTCGACCAGGTCCAGCAGCAGCCGCTCGGGGCCGCGCAGCGCCGCCAGGCCGTCGATGCCGGTGTGCAGGTCCGGGTAGGCGGTGACCCACTTGCCCCGCCCGCGCTCCACCGAAGCGCGCAGGATCTCCTGGTACAGCTTCCACCAGCGGTTCTGCGGGTCGATGGCCAGGCGGGGGTGCTCGTCCCACTCCCGGACCAGCGGGGCGACCCAGGAGGTGTTCAGGCGCGGCGCCAGGGTGAGCTCGGCGCCCAGCCAGCCGGCCACCTGGTCCGGCCCCAGCCAGGGGTTGTGCACGGGCAGGGCGTCGCCGGCGTAATAGGTGTGGGCCAGCTGGTACTCCGTGCTGGCCAGCACGTAGCCCACGTCGGTCCAGAGGGCCTCTTCGGCAGCCGGCTCCGGCGGGGGCGTGCCCGCCACGGCGCCAGGCACCGTGATCCACAGCAGCGGTCCATCCCCGAGCTCGCCCGACCAGAAGGCCTCGTTGCGGCGCAGCGCCCGCGCCAGCTGCCGCGCCTCGATCCAGGGGGTTTTCACCCGCTACCTCCTGCGGCCAAGCGGCTCGGAGCGGTACGCCCAGGCCACCCCGGCGGCGAGCAGGAGCAGCAGCAACCCGCGGATCCACAAGGGGGGTTGCCCGAAGCTCAGGAAGAACAGCAGCGCCGCCGCGGCCAGACCCGTGGCCAAGCCCCGCCACCACGCCCGGCGCCCTACGCAGGCTACGGCGGCGGCCACCCCCAGGCCGAAAACCAGCAGCCAGAGGGCGATTTCCGCTCCTTGCACCCAAGGCGGCTCGCTGCGGCCTTCGGCTCGGTCCTTGATGCCCTGCATCATCTTGCGTTCCATCACAAAGCCGCCGTAATTGACGAAGAAGGTGGCTACGCCCATCAGCAGGGCCGGGGCCTTCAGATCCGGGTGGCCGCGCATGCGTACCACTAGCCGGGTGTGGCCCGGCTCCCGGGGGTACAGGGCCCAGACCCAGCTCATGCGCATCTCCGGCAGCTCGAGGGCGGCCAGGAGGTGCCGGGCGGGTACGATCTCGCGCATTTGCAGGAAGTCCATGATCATGCCCGTCCCCGGGGCCGGATTCTGCAGCTCCGGGATGATCCGGTCGGCATTGCGGTACATCTGCTCCCGGGCGATGAAGTTCTCGATAAAGGTGTAGCTGTAAAAGCCGCCGCGCACGTCGCCCAGCTGCGCGATCCAGGGCCAGACCGCCTCCGGGGCGGCGCGGACAGTGATGCCGTGCGTCCAGTCCACCAGCGGCGGTTCGGCGATGGCGTCCCCCGGCAGGGAACGCGCGCGCTCCGCCGCCGTGGAACCCCAGGTCGGGACCCATGGCCGCAGAACGGAAAACCCGGCCGTCAACACCACGGCCAGCGCGGCCAGCCCTACGAGTACTCGAAGGCCCTTCGACCGATTCATGCTTTCACTCCCAGGCTCTCCAGCGTGTAGGTCCGGGAACCCAGACCGATCTTCTCGCCGTGCTCCAGCTGCACGGTGGCATCGATGGCCGGCCAGCCGGCCTCAGCCAGGCTGGCGCCGAAACGCTCTTGCGTCAGGTCCAGCGCTGCCTGGTCGGCGGCCACCGGGTCGCGGGAAGCCAGGATGCCCACGTCCGGCTGCAGGGGTTGCTGTTCCCGGGCCAGGCAGTCGCAGTCCTTGGTCATGTCCACCAGGTAGCTTAACACCAGCAGCTTGTCGCGCTTGTCCTGGATCGCCCCCAGCGCGTGCTCGGCCTCCCGGCGCTGCAGCTGCCCCAGGTCGGCGCTCCAGTCGTGGCGCACCGCGTCGAAGCGGCACACGGCCAGGCACTCGCCGCAGCCGATGCAGACCTCGGTCAGGATGAAGGCCTTGCCGCCGCGCTCCGCGATGGCTTCCACCGGACACCACTTCAGGCACTGGGCGCAGAAGGTGCAGGCCTGGGGATCCACCGACGGCTTGACCGAGGAGTGCTGTCGCAGCTTACCCATGCGGCTGGCCAGGCCCATGCCCAGGTTCTTGATCACCGCGCCCAGGCCGTTGCCCACGTGCCCCGTGGCGTGGGTGACGGCCACCAGGGAGTCGGCGAGCAGCACCTCGCGCGCGATGGCCACTCTATCGAACAGCAGGCCATTTATTGGGACCTCCACCTCGGAGGTGCCCGCAAGGCCGTCGGCCATGATGAAGGGCGCGCCGACCGCCTCGTAGGTGAAGCCGTGCGCGAAGGCGTGAGTCAAGTGGTCGATGGCGTTGGAGCGCTCGCCTTTGTACAGAGTGGAAGTCTCGGTCAGAAACGGGCTGGCCCCTGCCTGCTTCACCCGCGCCACCACCGCCCGCACGATCCCCGGCGCCAGGTGGGTGGTGTTGTGCTTCTCCCCCACGTGGATCTTGACCGCCGTGCGGTCACGCCGGCTCACCACGGCTTCCAGGCCGCAGGCCTCCAGGATCCGCTCCGTGGCGCGGACCCTCTGCTCCAGGCTGCTCGCCGGCGGGAGCTCCGCGAAATAAACGACCGGGGAACCCATGACGGGCCAGCGTAGCGTCAGGCTCGCCGGCGTGTCAACTCACGCTGGTCCCGCCCAGGCCGGTCCGCTCGCCGGCGGCGGGCCTCAGGCCTCGACCAGGCAGCGGTCCAGCTCCCCCACCAGGAAGGCGACGTCGGCCGAAGTGGTCCGGTAGTTGGTGATGCAGGCCCGCACCGCGGGGGTGCGTCCGGCCAGCAGCACTTCCGACACCCAGGCACGGCCCCCGGCCAGCACCCGCTCCACCACGCCCTTGACCGTGGTCCCGCCCTCCAGGATGCGCGGGTGCGTCGCGCACACCACCGGCAGCGGAGTCCGGTTCACCAGGAGCCAGCCCGCCGCC
>CAZMWZ010000068.1:0-4316 GCA_964570045.1 uncultured Spirochaetaceae bacterium | reverse complement strand
CGCGGCGGTGGTCCCCGCGGTCGCGGCCACCAGGAAGGGGGCTAGACCGGCGGCACGGTCCGCCGCGATCCGCCGCTCCAGCTCGGCGACGTCCAGCCTCAAGCCGTCGTCCACGCGCAGGCAACGCGCCGCCTCGCGGCCCAGGCCGGTGATGTGGGCGATCTTCTGGAAGGAGTGGTGCGCCTCCTGCGAAGCGTAGAACACCGGCTGCGCCGCCAGGCCGCGCAGGCCGCGCTCCCCGTACCCCGGGAAAGCGCGGGTGAGCGCGGCGAGCACCCCGGTCAGGTTGGCCTCCGCCCCGCCGGTGGTGAAGTGGGCCGCGCAGGCCTCCGGGTCCAGGCCGAAGCGCCGGGCCAGCCAGAGGAGGGTGTGCCGCTCGATCTCGTTGGCCGCCGGGGCGTGCTGCCAGGCGGCCAGCTGCGGGTTGAACAGGGCCGCCAGCGCGTCGCCGGCCACCCCCGCTGGGCGCACCCCGGGGTTGAACAGCCCGAAGTACCGGCGGTGCGCCGTGTGCAGGCTCGCCTCTCGCAGCAGGGCGGCTACCTGCGGGATCAGCCGCTCTAGGGGCCGCGGGCAGCCGAAGTCGAAGGCTTCGGCCAGGCGGCCGCGGAGCTCGCCCGGCGAGACCCGCGGGCTGACCGGCAGCAGGTCCACGCCGGAGAAGTACGCGCGGATCTCCCGCACCAGCCTCTTCCAGGTCCTCTCCACCTCGATCCTCCTTCCGGCCCGCAGTGTAGCGGATCGGGCTTGGATGGGCTATGCTGGACCAGCCGTGGCCAGCCCGCTTTGGCTGCTTTCCTGGAACGTCAATGGCCTCAGGGCCGTGCTGCGCAAGGACGGCTTCGCTTTCCTGCGTCACCGGGACGCGGACATCCTCTGCCTGCAGGAGACCCGCGCCACGGCCGAGCAGGTGCTGGCTGAGGCGGGCAAGCCCCTGTTCGCCGAATACCCCTTCCAGTACTTCAATCCCGCGGACAGGCCGGGCTACTCCGGAACTGCGGTGTTCTGCGCGTGTGAACCCCTCGGAGTCCGCAACGGCATGGGACGCCGCGAACACGACCGCGAAGGCCGCCTGCTCAGCCTGGAGTTCGAGCGCTTCTTCCTGGTGAACATCTACACCCCGAACGCCCAGCGGGGCCTGCTGCGGCTGGAGTACCGGATGCGCTGGGACCGCGACCTGCGGCTGTACCTGAAACGGCTGGAGCGCCTCAAGCCCGTGGTGTTCTGCGGCGACCTGAACGTGGCTCACGAGGAGATCGACCTGGCGCACCCCGAGTCCAACCACGAGAACGCCGGCTTCACGGACCAGGAGCGCGAGGGCTTCGGCCGCATCCTCCAGGCGGGCTTCCTGGACACCTTCCGGGAGCTCTGCCCCGAGGGAGGACACTACACCTGGTGGAGCATGCCCACGCGCGCGCGGGAGCGCGACGTCGGGTGGCGCATCGACTACTTCTGCATCTCCCGCGGGCTGCGCCCGGCCCTGAAGGAGGCCTTCATCCTGCCCTCGGTGCTGGGCTCGGACCACTGCCCGGTGGGCATCCGCCTGGAGCTGTGAGCCATGGTCCGTGATCCGGTGACTGCCGTGCTCTGCGGAGCAGGGGTGCGCGGTCATTTCGTGTACGGCGACTACGCCCGCCGGCACCCGCAGCGCCTGCGCTTCGTGGCCGTGGCCGAGCCCGACGAGGCCCGGCGGCGGCGCTTCCAGCGGGCCCACGGGATTCCGGACGCATTGTCCTTCGCCCGCTGGGAGGAGCTTTTAGCCGGCGGGCGCCGAGCACAGGCCGCCTTCATATGCACTCCGGATGCCGCGCACGCGGCGCCGGCCCACCGCGCGCTGGAGCTGGGCTACCACTTGCTCCTGGAAAAGCCCGTCTCGCCGGTCCTGGAGGAGTGCCGTGAGCTGGCGGCCTTCCCCCTGGCCCCCGGGCAGGTCGCCCAGGTGGCGCACGTGCTGCGCTACACCGGGTTCTGGCGCCGGCTGAAGGCGGCCGTGGAACAAGGCCGGATCGGCAGCGTCGTGCACTTCGAGCTCTCCGAAAACGTCTCCACCTGGCACTTCGGCCACTCGTTCGTACGCGGCGCCTACGGGGTGGAAGGGCTCTCCTCGCCGCTGCTCCTGGCCAAGTGCTGCCACGACCTGGACCTGATCATCTGGATCCTGGCGGAGAAGGCGCGTTTTGTGCAGTCCACGGGCAGCCTGCTGCACTATCGCCCGGAGAACGCCCCGCCCGGCGCCCCGGACCGCTGCACCGACGGCTGCCCGGCGGAAGCGGACTGCCCCTGGTACGCCCCGCGCCTGTACCTGCGGGGCGAGCCGATCCTGCGCACCCTGCGCCACGCCCGCTCCCCCTGGCTGCGCGCTCTGGTCCGCGGCTCGCTGGCTGCCCCCTTCCTCTTTCGACCCCTGGCTGCCTTCCCCGCCCTGAAGCTGTTGTCCGACTGGAACACCTTCCCCTCCACGGCGCTCGGCGTGGACCTCTCCCCGGCAGGAAAGAGGCGCGCCCTGCGCGAAGGGCCCTTCGGGCGCTGCGTGTACCGCTGCGGCAACGACGTGCCTGACCATCAGGCGGTGCTATTTTCCTTTCCCTCCGGGGCCACGGCCTCCCTGACCGTGCACGGCCTTGCGGAGTTCGAGGGGCGCGAGGTGCGGGTGTTCGGCACGCGCGGCGTGCTGCGCGGGTTGTTCCGCCTCCACGAGGAGGAGCTCACCCTGACCGAGCACCGCGGCCTGAAAAGCGAGCGCCTCTACCGGCGCGGAGTTTCCCCCGGGCACGGCGGCGGGGACGAGGGCCTGATGGACGCTTTCACCAGCGCGCTGGCGGGTCAGGCGGCAGCCGGGGAAGCAGGCCTGAGCGGTCCCGCCGACGCGCTGGAGTCGCACCTGCTGGCCTTCGCCGCCGAGGATTCGCGCCGGCGAGGGACCGTGGTCTCGATGGAAGAGTATCGCGGTCCTTGAAGCTTCCTAAAGCCGGCGCTGGTAGCGCAGGGCAAGCGAGGGGTACATGATCCGGGCGGCGGCCAGCCACAGACAAACCACTATTCCTGCGAACACGCTCTTTCTCATGGTGAAAACGATATATATAAGAGTCTTTGTCGCCGGCAACCGGCCTCCCGCGCCGGCCTTTCCCCTTCACTTGCGGCCGGAGGGCAAGTCGTACTACAATCCGCCCAACGGGGGTGAGGCGTGGAGCGCTACGAGGGGTTGTTCGACGTGCTGGGCTGGCTGGGGCTGCTTTTCCTGGTGCCGCTGGGTTTCTACGTGTTCGACTACGCGCCCGCGGTGGAGTTCATGCGGACCCGCCTGGGCGTCTTCGGCCGCCCGACCACCATCACGCTGATCGCCTACGCGCTGATCGTGCTGCGGATCGTGTTCGGCGGCGGCGAGCTGGTGTCACCCCTGCTGGTCAGCTTCGTGGTCGGTTTCTTCCTGCTGGCCGCCGTGGTGCCATTTGCCTTCATGAAGTGGTTCGGGGAATACGCCGGCAAGGTGTTCTTTCTGGACAGCAGGGCCCTGAACTTCCTGGCCGCCTGCTTCGTGCTTTTCGTGGGCAACCTGCTGAGCTACGCGCGGCGGGCGAGCATCTGGCTGCAGCTGTTCCTTTTCCTGGTGCTCCCGGTGGTGTTCCTGCTGATCGCCAACGCCTTCGACCTGTTCCGCTTCCCGGCCCCGGCGCTGTAGAGGGTTCGACCGGAGGCGCTTCGCCTACCCCGGCCACAGGAAGCGCGCCAGCTCGACCTTCCCGAACAAACCGAACTCCACCCCCTCGCGCTCCAGCAGCGTCTGCTGCCGCTCGCCGGGCTCACCCTGCAGGGAGATGGTGCCGCGGGAGTTGATCACCCGGTGCCAGGGAAGCCTCTCCTTCCCGGACAACGAGTGCAGCAGGCGCGCCACCTGGCGGGAGGCGCAGGCGTTTCCGGCCAGGACCGCGATTTGTCCGTAGGTGGCCACCTTGCCCCGCGGGATGCGGCGAATGAGCTTCACGACTCTTTCGGTGAACGGGTCCCGCCTCCCCAACCGGCTTGAGCTATTTCTGGCCGGGTTTCGAGCCTTCGGCCCGATCATCGCCGTCGCTGGCCAGGGACCGCTGGGCGGCGCCCGGACACGAACAGGGGCACTCCCGCAGCGGCCGGCAGAAAGCATGCCAGGATGATGAATGCGCTTCTCATGTCCCCTTTTCCCTCCCCCGCTTGTCCCGCACGGCGTCCAGGAACTCGGGGGTGATGGTCCGCACCCCGGCCTTCCCAGCCTCCTCGGCGATGCCCTTGAGCACCAGGCCGAGGAACACGCGCGGCACCGCCACCAGGCGCGCCGCCGC
>CAZMWZ010000067.1:0-13414 GCA_964570045.1 uncultured Spirochaetaceae bacterium | reverse complement strand
GCCTGGCTTGCGGCCGGCGGCGTCGGGACGCTGGTCATGTGCGCGGGGTATTTCACCGCAGGGGCGGTGATGTACGGCTTCGGCGCGGCGCTGGTCGAGCTGCCCGGCAACCTGCTGCAGAACGTGGCAGGCCTGCTGGCGGGCATCCCCCTGAGCTTGGCCGTGCGCAAGGCCTACCCGCCCGTGGCGGAGCTGCGCTGGTAGGGCAGCGGGATGCCCGACACCGCGGAAGTGGCGCGCAACCTGGAGAAGATCCGCGGCGCCGTGGCCCGCGCCGCCGAGCGCTCCGGCCGCGGTGCCCAAGAAGTGGCCGTCATGGCGGTAACCAAGAACTTCCCTCTGGAACAGGTGCAGGCGGCCTGCGCGGCGGGCTTGAGGCTGTTCGGGGAGAACCGGGTGCAGGAGGCCGAGGCCAAGTACTTCGCAGGGGAGGGCCTGCCGCCGCTCGCCCTGCACCTGATCGGGCACCTGCAGCGCAACAAGGCCCGCAAGGCCGCCGAGCTTTTCGAGGCGGTCCAGTCCATCGACAAGATCCAAACCGCGCAGGCGCTGGAAGCGGCCTGCGTCACCGCCGGCCGCACGCTGGAAGTTCTGCTGGAGATGAACACCTCGGGGGAGCCGACCAAGTTCGGCTTCGAGAGCGAGGAGGCCCTGCTGGCCGCGGTGGAGCCGATCCTCGGCTTGCCGCATCTGCGCCTGCACGGCCTCATGACGGTCGGCCCGCTTGCCGGCGACCGGGACGAGGTGCGGGGCGCCTTCCGCCGGCTCGCCCGGCTATTCGAGCGCCTGCGTGCTGGGTACCCCGGACAGGCGCTGGACACGCTGTCCATGGGGATGTCAGGGGATTTCGAGACGGCCGTGGAGGAGGGCTCTACCCTCGTACGCCTGGGTACGGCCCTTTTCGGGGCCAGGGGCAACCCTTGAGCCGCGGGCTCCTGGGGGTGCTGTGGATCACCCTGGCCTGCGCGATGTCGGGGTTCGCGCAGTCGAGCACCGAAACCCCGGCGGCCCCCGCAACGACGACCCCCATCCCCGCGGCGCCCGCCCCGGCCGCTCCCGAGGAGTACGAGGAGGGAGAGTTCACTCCCGGGCTCAAAGCCCTGCGGCGCGGCGAGATCATCCTTCTCGGGTCTTTCCCCTTCAGCCTGTTTTTCTCCTACGAGGCCTACGACATCTACCGCTTTTTCTCCAACGATCGGCAGATCCAGTACGCTCCATGGCCGTTCCGCCGCCCGGACGCCGTGCCGTACGAGTCCTACGAGACCACCGGGGTGCTGGTGGCCGCTGTTTCAGTCTCGCTGGTGCTGGCGGTAGCGGACTACATGATCGGAAAAGCCATTGAGCGACGAGCCGCGAAGCGTCGAAGCCCGGATCGCTGAGCGGACCCTTGCGGGCACGCGGGTGGACAGCTACATCGCCGACACCCTGGGCCTGTTCAGCCGCAGCCAGGCCAGAAAGAGGGTGGTGCGCCTGCTGCTGAACGGGCGGCCCGCCAAGTTGAGCCGGCGGGTCGCCCCAGGGGACCTGCTGCGCGTCGAGTACCGGGATGCCCCGACGGTCGAGCTGCTGCCCGAGCCCATTGCCCTCACCGTGATCTACGAGGACTCGCAGGTAGTGGTCGTGGACAAGCCGGCTGGGATGGTGGTGCACCCCGCCGCCGGAAACCCTTCGGGAACCCTGGTGAACGCCTTGCTCTACCACTGCGCCAAGCTGAGCGGCGAGTTCCCCCAGGAGGCGGTCAGGCCCGGGGTCGTGCACCGCCTGGACAAAGGCACCTCCGGGGTGATCATCACCGCCAAGACCCTCGAAAGCCGGGAGTTTCTCGCCCGCCAGTTCCGCCTGCGCAGCGTGGGAAAGCAGTACATCGCGATCGTCCAGGGGGAGCCGCCGGCACAGGTCGGGCGGATCGAATCCCGCCTGGTCCGGGACCGACGGCACCGCAAGCGCTTCCGCAGTCTGGAGAGTGGGATCCAGGGGAAGAAGGCGGTTACCCTGTACAGGGTCCTGCGACGCAAGGCCGGCCATTGCCTGCTCAGCCTGAGGCCGCGCACCGGCAGGACCCACCAGCTGCGGGTCCACCTGAGCGCTCTGGGCTGCCCGATCGTGGGGGATTCCCTCTACGGCAGCCGGGTGCGGGAAGCCCTGATGCTGCACGCCTATCGCCTGCGCCTGAGGCTGCCCGGCTGCCCCGAGGCGGTTACCTTCCGTTCCCCGCTGCCGGACCGGTTCGCCGTGTATTGGCGCACCCTGGAGCCTCACTCGGCCAGATAGGGATTGAAGCGCTTCTCCAGCTCCAGGGTACTGGGAGGGCCGTGCCCCGGGAAAAGGAGCACTCCCTGCGGCAGGGTGAGGATCTTGGTGCGGATCGACTCCAGGAGCAGGGCCCGCTCGAAGGCGCTGGCGGTTTCGCCGATCGCGCCCGCCGACAGGGTGTCGCCGCTGAAAAGCATCCTCCCGATGCGGAAGCAGGCGGAGTCATTGGAGTGCCCGGGCGTGGCCAGCACCTGGACCGGGAAGCCGCTTAACTCCAGGGGGGCGGATTCCTCCAGGCGCTCCGCCGGAAACTCCAGGGCGGCCGGGTCCAGGGCGTGCAGCTCGACCTCGTACACCTTGCGCAGGGTGCGGATGCCGTTCACGTGGGCCAGGTGGGAGTGGGTGAGCAGCACGTGGCGCACGTACCAGTCGTTGCCCTCGATCAGCCCGAGCAGGCCCTCGTCGAAAATTCCCGGGTCGACCAGCAGGGCCTCCCGCCCGGCCTCCCCCCCCAGCAGGTAGCAGTTGGAGAAGTTGGTCACGGAGTAGTAGCTGTAGAACTTCACTGGAAGTAGGCCTCCTCCGTGTTGGAGGCGTGGAAGTCCACCCCGCTCAGGCTGCAGCCCTCGAAGCGGACCTGCTTCAGGTTGCAGTCCCGAAAACTGCATTGTTGCATTTGCGCCGAGGTGAAGCGGCTGGCGTACAGGTCCGAGCCGTCGAAGACGCATTCCCGGCAGCGTACTCCCGCGAAGTTGCAGCGCAGCAGGTCCGCTCCCCGGAAGCTGCAGCGCTCAAGCGCCGCGCCCCCCAGCACCAGGCAGTGCGCCTTGCAGCCTTCGAAGCTGCAGTCCGTGAGGGCCGCGAAGTCCAGGTACAGCAGGCGGATGTGAGCGCCGTCGAAGCGCGCCCCGCGCAGTCGGGCCCGGGAAAGAAGGAGGCAGTGAAGGCGCTTGCCGCGGAAGTCCAGGTCTTCCGCCTCCAAGCCCTCCAGGTTGAGGTCGGCCAGCTTCGGGGACTGGGCCAAGGCGGCCGCCACCCGTCCCGCGTAGCCCCGGGGGTCGGCGGCGTGAGCCAAGCAGGTTTCCAGAAGGAAAGCGGCCGGGCGCTGGCAGCCCGGGACCCCGCAGGCCGCGTGCAGCAACATGGCCAAGAGCGTAGCGGAATAGACGAGGGGCGGTCAATGCCTGTAAAGTACAGCTTGATGAAGGCATGCCACTTCTGCGGGCGGGAGCTTCCCGAGGGCGAGCGGGTGTATCGTTCCTCCACCTGCGCCGCCTGCGGCCGAGACCTGAAAATATGCCGCAATTGCCGATTCTACAGCGCGGGGGCGCACTGGGATTGCCTGGAAACCATCAGCGACCCGGTGGCGGACAAGGAGCGGGCCAACTTCTGCGAGTTCTTCCAGTTCCGGGACTCGAAACCCGGGCCGGGGGCGCCAGGTCTGGAAAAACCCGCCAAGGCCAAGGACGACTTCCGCAGGCTCTTCGGCTCCGACTGATGGCGCTTTGCGGCCGCGTGCTGTTCGGCATCAACAACATCTACACGGTGGACGCCGGGCCCGCCCTTTACCAATGCCGGATCAAGGGCAAGGTGCTGCGCTCCGAGCCGGAGGCCTACAACCCGATCGCCGCCGGGGATCGGGTTGAACTGCAGCCCGACCCCTTGTGCCCCGGCACCGGTTGGATCCTGGCCAGGCTCCAGCGGGCGAGCTCGCTGGAGCGCTGGAACAAGAAGCGCAGGTCCGTGCAGGTGCTGGCGGCCAATGCCGAGCTGCTGCTGGTCGTGTCCTCGGCGCAGTCCCCGCCCTTCCGCCCGCGCTTCGCGGACCGCCTGCTGGCCAGCGGGGAGGCGGGCGGCCTGGAGCCGGTCCTGGCGCTGAACAAATGCGACCTGGGCCTGGACGGCCAGACGCAAGACAGGCTGCGGTCGTATCGGGAGGCCGGTTACCGGGTCATTGAGTGCTCCGCGGTGAGCGGGCAGGGCTGCGGGGAGATCTGGGACCTTATCGGCGGGCGGACGGCCGTGTTCGCCGGCCAATCCGGCGTGGGCAAGTCCAGCCTGCTGAACCTGCTCGTGCCGGGGCTGGATCAGAGCGTGGCCGGCCTTTCCGAAAAATACGACCGCGGCGTGCACACGACCAGCTTCGCCCGCCTGTTCCCGCTGGCCGGCGGCGGCGGCGTCATCGACACCCCGGGGGTGCGGGAGTACGAGGTGGCGGGGATCCGCCCCGGCGAGCTGGCCGGCTATTTCCGGGAGTTCGCCGCGGTGCCCGGTCGCTGCGGCTACGCGGCCTGCCGCCACCGCGAGGAGCCCGGCTGCGCGGTGCGGGAGGCCGTCGAGCGCGGGCTCATCCACCCGGACCGATTCGAGAGCTACCTGCGGATGCTGGAAGACCTGGAGCTGTTCTACGGCGGGCTGCATGGACGCGCACGCGGCTGAGCTGCTCGACTTCCCTGCAGTACTACGTGAGCTCGCGGGGCTGTGCTTCAGCGCGCAGGGGCGCGAGCTTCTTCAGGCCCAGCCCATCAGCGACCAGGCCGAGGAGGTGGAGCGGCGCAAGGAGCTGGCCGCCGCTTTCCGCCGGGTGTTGGAATCCGGGAAGCCATTCCCGGCGCTTGATTTTCCCGACATCGGGCCGCTGCTGCCCCGGATCCACAAGGAGGGGGTGCTATTCGAGCCCGCGGAGCTGGCGGCCCTGGGGCGCTTCCTGGTTTCCGGGTTGCGCCTGAAGCGCCACATCGCGGCCGGTGGCGAGGCAGGCCTGACGGCCATCGCCGCGGACATCGCCGATCTGCGGGAACTCTCCCGCGCGATCTTCTCCCGCATCGACCGGGACGGGGCAGTGCGTGAAAATCATATCCCGAGCCTGCGGGCTATTCGGGAGAGGATCCGGGCGTTGCAGAAGGAAGCCGAGCGCCTGGCCCAGGGCTACCTGAACCACCAGGACTATCGCGGTTTCTGGCAGTCCGACCTGGCGGGGCAGAAGAACGGGAGGCTGGTGCTGCCCCTGAGGTCCAATTTCAAGGGCAGGATCCAGGGCATCGTCCACGACGTCTCGGCTACGGGTTCCACGCTGTTCCTCGAGCCGCTGGACATCGTGGAGAAGAACAACGAGGTCGCGACCGAGGAGGGCAACTACCGCCGCGAGCTCACCCGCCTGCTGCGGGAGCTGGGCGCCGCGGTCACCGCGCGCGGCGCCCAGGTCGCGGCGCTATCCGCCGCCGTGGCGGAGCTGGACGCCTGGTACACCCGCGCCTGCTACGCGCTGGCCCATCGCTGCACGCGCGCGCTGGAACTCCGCGAAGGCCTCAACCTGGTGGAGGCCCGCCACCCCCTGCTGGGCAAGGCGGCCGTGCCGATCAGCCTGGCGCTGGAAGGAGGCACCCGGGTGCTGGTGGTGACCGGCCCGAACACCGGCGGAAAAACGGTCACCCTCAAGACGGTCGGTCTGCTGGCCCTGATGAACCAGTTCGGTATGGAGATCCCCGCGGCCGAAGGCAGCGCCCTGGCCGTCTTCGACGCCGTGCTGGCCGACATCGGCGACGAGCAGTCCATCGAGCAGTCTCTGTCCACCTTTTCGGCCCACGTGGTCAACGCCGCGCGGATCCTGCGCGGTTCCGGCCGGCGCTCGCTGGTGCTGTTCGACGAGCTGGGCGCGGGCACCGATCCGGAGGAGGGCGTGGCCATCGCTATGTCCCTGCTGGACCATTTCATCCAGAAGGGCTGCCTGTGCCTGGCCACCACCCACCACGGCGTCCTCAAGAACTACGGCTACACGCGTGCGGGGGTGGCCAACGCCTCCATGGAGTTCGACCTGGCGAGCCTGCAGCCCACCTACCGGATCCTCATGGGGGTCCCGGGGGAGAGCCACGCGCTGGAGATCGCCCGTCGCAACGGCATCCCGGAGGCGCTGATCCAACGGGCTTCCGAATACCTGAAGCAGGAGCGCGGCGAGACCGCCGAGCTGGTCAACCGCCTCTCCCGCAAGCAGCGGGAGCTGGCCGCCGCCGAGAGAGAGCAGGAGGAGCGGGAGAGGCAGCTCGCGGAACGGACACGGCAGACGGAGCTGCTCAACCTGCGGCTGCGGCAGAGGGAGAGGGAGCTCGCCGAGCAGGGCCTGGCCGAACTGAAGCGCTTCCTGCAGGACAGCCGCCGGGAGTACGAGCAGCTGCTGCACCGCCTGCGCCAGGAGGGGGAGGCCGCGGGCCGGCGCCAGACTCTGGACTACCTCCACGGTTTGGAGTCCCTCGCCAAAGAGCAGGAAGCGGAGCTGCAGGTCGAAGCGCAGGCCCCGGGCCCGGCGGAGGAGCTGCGGGAGGGGATGGAGGTGCTGGTCCGCTCCACCGGCAAGGTCGGGCGCATCCTGCGGCGGGGGAAGGGGAGCACCTGGATCGTGGCCGCCGGCAGCCTGCGGGCGGCTTTTTCACCGGCAGAGCTCGCGGCGGCTCCCCGGCAGGCGGAACAGGGGCTCGTGGCCCCGGCGGTGAGCGAGGAGCTGGCCGACCGCGAGTTCAGCCACCAGCTCGATCTGCGGGGCCTGCGCCTGGAGGAGGCGCTGCGCCGGCTGGAGCGGCAGCTGGACCATGCCGTCGTGCGCGGCCTCCCCGAGTTCAGCGTGATCCACGGCCTGGGGGAGGGGATTCTCCAGAGGGGGATCCACCGTTATTTACGAGAGAGCCGGCTGGTGAAGGACTACTATTTCGCCTCGCCGGAGGAAGGCGGATTCGGCAAGACCGTAGTGAGGATTGCCTGAAAGCGCGCTCTTGCCAGGGGGCACCGCCGCCGCTATGATGGACCTCGAGCGGTGAGACGCCCTATGAACCCGCTGATGGTGATCAAGCTTTTCTCCTTCTGGCAGATGCAACTGGTCGCGGTGGCGATGATGCTTTTCCTGCCGCTGGTGTCCTACATCGCCTCCGTGAAGTCCCGCGGGAGGCGCGGCCGCGAGTTCGTCCCGCCGGCGGAAAAAGCCCAGGCCTCCGAATAGCCGAAGCGGCCGCCATAGTGGACAGAATCGTCATCCGGGGGGCCCGGGAACACAATCTCAAGAACATCGACCTGGAGCTGCCGCGCGACCGGCTCATCGTAATTTCCGGGATCAGCGGCTCCGGCAAGTCCTCCCTCGCCTTCGACACGATTTTCGCCGAGGGGCAGCGGCGCTACGTGGAGTCCCTCTCCTCTTACGCCCGCCAATTTTTGGGGCGCCTGGACAAGCCGGACGTGGATCACATCGACGGCCTGTCCCCGGCCATTGCCATCGAGCAGAAAAGCACGCACTCCAACCCCCGCTCCACCGTGGGGACGGTCACCGAGATCTACGACTACCTGCGTCTGCTGTATGCCCGCATCGGGATCCCGCACTGCCCGCGCTGCGGGCGCGAGATCCGGGAACAATCAGTGGACCAGATCATCGACGCGGTGCTAGCCATGCCCGCAGGCTCCCGGGTGTGGCTGCTGGCCCCCGTGGTGCGCGGCAAGAAGGGGGAGCACCAGAAGATCATCGAGGACGCCCGCAGGGCCGGCTTCGTGCGTCTGCGGGTGGACGGCGAGATCCTCTCGCTGGACGAGCCGATAAAGCTGGAAAAGTCCCGCAAGCACAGCCTGGAGATCGTCGTGGACCGGCTGATCCTGGGCGCGGGGATCGCCAAGCGTCTGGCCGACTCCACCGAAACCGCCCTGGAGGTGGGCGGCGGGCAGCTGCTCGTGCTGTCCCGGGACGGCAAGAGCGAACGGGAGGAGCTGTTTTCCCAGTCCGGAGCCTGCCCGGCCTGCGGCATCAGCGTGCCGGAGCTCCAGCCCCGCCTGTTCTCGTTCAACAGCCCCTTCGGGGCCTGCCCCGAATGCTCCGGGCTGGGCGTGACGCTGGAGTTCGACCCCGAGCTGGTCATCCCGGACCGGTCTCGCTCGATCAACCAGGGGGCCATCCTCACGCACAACCCCAAGGCCAACTGGCACCGCAGCATCCTGGAGGCGGTCGCCCGCCGGTTTCGCTTCTCCCTGGACACCCCGCTCGCCGATCTTCCGGTTGAGACCTACAAGGTCCTACTGGCGGGCTCCAAGGAGGCGATCCACGTCAAGTACGTGAACCGCGAGCAGACGGGGCGTTTCGAGTACACCTCCTCGTTCCGGGGCATCCTGAACGACCTGCGCCGCAGGTACCTGGAAACAACCTCCGAGGGGGTGAAGAAGTGGCTGGAGGGGTTCATGCGCCAGCGGGAGTGCCCGGTCTGCGGCGGCCGCCGGCTCAGGCCGGAGAGCCTGGCGGTCACCGTCGCCGGGATGGACATCCATGCCTTGACCAGCCGTTCCGTGCGCTCCGGCCTGGAGTTCTTTGCCGGGCTCCAGTTGCCTCCGACCCAGGCGGCCATCGCCTCCCAGATCCTGAAGGAGATCAGGGCCCGGCTTGACTTTCTGGCCAACGTCGGCCTAGAGTACCTGACGCTGGAACGCCGGGCCTCCACCTTGTCCGGGGGGGAGGCGCAGCGCATCCGCCTGGCCACCCAGATCGGCTCTTCCCTGGTCGGGGTGCTGTATATCCTGGACGAGCCGACCATCGGGCTGCACCAGCGCGACAACCAGCGCCTCTTGGCCACGCTCCAGGAGCTGCGCGACCTGGGCAACACCCTCATCGTGGTGGAGCACGACGAGCAGACCCTGCGGGCCGCCGATTATATCGTGGATCTCGGGCCGGGGGCCGGCCGTCACGGCGGGGAGGTGATCTTCGCCGGAAGCTACCCCGAGATCCTGCGGCACGAGCGTTCGCTCACCGGGCAGTACCTGTCCGGCAGGCAGAGGATCGCAGGTCGCCCGGCGCGGCGGGAGGGCAGCGGGAAACGCTTGAGCCTCCACGGAGCCGCGGAGCACAATCTGAAGAACATCGACGTAGCCTTTCCCCTGGGAGTGCTCACGGTGATCACCGGCGTGTCGGGTTCCGGAAAATCCAGCCTGCTGACCGACCTGCTATTTCCGGTGCTCTCCAACCGGGTCAACCGCAGCCGCCTCCCGGAAGGCAGGTACAGCGCGGTGGAGGGCGTGGAGGAGATCGACAAGGTCATCAACATCGACCAGTCCCCGATCGGCCGGACCCCGCGCTCCAACCCCGCCACCTACGTGGGCTTGTTCACCCCCATCCGGCTGCTGTTCGCTTCGCTGCCGGAGGCCAAGGCCAAGGGCTACCGGCCCGGGCGCTTCTCCTTCAACGTGAAGAGCGGCCGCTGCGAGCACTGCCAGGGGGCGGGGACGATCAAGATCGAGATGCATTTCCTGCCCGACGTCTACGTCACCTGCGACGTGTGCCAGGGGCGGCGCTTCAACCGGGAAACCCTGGAGGTGCGTTACAAGGGCAAGAACATCCACGAGGTCCTCGACCTGACCGTGGACGAGGCGTACGAGTTCTTCCGCCGCCTGCCGGCTCTGGCCCATAAGCTGAAGATTCTGCAGGAAGTGGGGTTGGGGTACGTGCAGCTCGGGCAGTCGGCGCTCACCCTCTCCGGGGGGGAGGCCCAGCGGGTCAAGCTCTCGCTGGAGCTGGCACGGCGCAGCACGGGGAAAACCTTCTATATCCTGGATGAGCCGACCACGGGACTGCACTTCGCCGACGTGAAGAAGCTGCTGGAGGTGCTTCATCGCTTGGTAGACCAGGGAAACACGGTGGTGCTGATCGAGCACAACCTGGACGTGGTCAAGCAGGCCGATTACCTCATCGACCTGGGGCCCGAGGGCGGGGATGCCGGCGGGGAGCTGGTAGCGGAGGGAACGCCGGAAGCGGTGGCCAAGGTGACGCGCTCCCATACCGCGGCTTACCTGCGCGAAGTGCTGGCGGCCGGGGGAACGTAGGTGCGAATCCTCATGGTGCTCCTGACGATGCTGCTACTCTTGGCTGGTCCCGCCGCCGCAGAGCAGACGCCAGTGCAGGAACCGCCCGCGGAGCCCGAGGACCTGGTGCGGGCCACGCTGGGAGTGGACATCGACACGGCCGGCTACTACGAACTGGTCGCCTGGTGCCGGGAGCTGGGCCTCGCCGACAGGGGTTCCAGCCGGGACCTGCGCGAGCGCCTCTACGCCCATTTCCGGCTGGAGCCGGCGGCAAGCGGGGCGGCGCAGACCCCGAAGCGGATCCTGGAGATCAAGTCGGCGCGTTCCACGGAGTATTTCACCATCGAGCCGCTGGACGAGAACAGCGTCCTGCTGCAGGGGGACGTGCTCGTCGAGCTACGGGAAAAGGACGTCGTGCACCGCATCCGGGCGCAGAAGGTGCTGCTCAACCAGTCCGCCAACCTGCTCACCGCCGAGGGCGGCCTGGAGTACACCTTCAAGCGCGGGCAGCAGGAGGAGGTGTTCCGCGGGGAGCGGCTCACCTTTGACGTGGAGTCATGGGAAGGGGTCTTCTTCGGCGGCGGGATGGAGGGGGACCGCGATGTGGCCGGCAAGAAGGTGCGCTTCCGCTTCGAGGCGGATTCGATCGCCAAGCTGCGCGGCAACTCCGTGGTGTTGGACCGGGGGATCATCACCAGCTGCGACCTGCCCACCGATCCGCATTACCACATCCAGGCGCGCAAGATCTGGGTCCTGGCGCCCGGGGAATGGGCCATCGCCAATGCGGTGCTGTACATCGGGCGGGTGCCGGTGCTCTACCTGCCGTTTTTCTTCCGCCCCGGCGACGAGTTCTTCTTCCACCCGGCCATCGGCTACCGGGAGCGGGAGGGGAACTTCCTGCAGACCACGACCTACCTGCTCGGACAGAAGGCGCGCACCCCCAGCGCGCTCTCCGTGCTGGCGGCCACCGAGCAGCAGGGCCAGCAGTACCGTCGGGAGATCCAAGGCCTGTTCCTGCGCCAGCCGGAGGGCGAGCAGGTCCCGGTCACCGACAACCGCTTCCTGAAGGTGTTCCTCGATTTCTATTCCAGGCTGGGCGTCTTCGCCGGCATAAGCGGCGATTTTTCCCCCGCGGTGTCCTTCCGCTCGGGGCTGGGCGCCACCCGCAACATCTACCTCTCTGGCGACGGTTTTTACACGCCCTGGGTGGAAGAGGCCGGCACCTACCACGCGGTCTGGAACAAGGCCTGGTTTTTCGGCCTTGAGGTTCCGTTCCGCTACGGCCTGGACGGGAAGTGGAACCTGACCGGCGCGGGGGGGCGGCTTTCCGGCAAGTTCGAGTACTACTCGGACCCCTTTTTCGCCAGGGATTTCTACAACCGTTCCGAGGAAACCGCGTTGACTAAGCTGCTGGGCACGGCTGCGGCGCAACCCCAGACCACCGAAGGGGAGAAGCGCGGCTTGAGTTGGGAGCTCGCCACCCAGGCGGAGTTCCCGAAGCTGAATCTCGGTCGATACGTTTCCAAGGTTTCAGTGCCCTACCTGAACGCCAACCTGTATTGGCAGAGCAAGCTGCCCACGCCCGTGCCAAAGGACTTGGCCGACCCGACAGCGTATTTCTACTACCCCGTGAGTCTGAAGCTGCCGAACGCCGCCGTGCTGGTATCCGGAGAGCTGTTGTCGCTGCCGGTGGCGGCCGCCTCGACCCCGAAGCCTCGGCGTGCGGACGAGCGGCCGGCGTCTCGCGAACTTCGGCTCCCCGGCGGCGCCAACGCCGCGCAGGCGGCGGAGTCGGGCCCCGAAATCGAAGGCACACAGCCCCCTTCCGGGCTACGACGGCCTCCGCCCAGGGACGACCTGCCGGCGCTGCCTGCGCGGACTCCGGTCTCCTTCACGTTGTCCTACCAGGCCCGCCCGGCGGTGGCGGTCGAGCAGAGCTTCAACACGGAAGCCTGGAGCGACCCCTCCCAGGTTATCTACGACCTGGATTACACGAGCCTGGAGTCCTCCGGGACGAGCAGCCTGGACTGGGCATTGAAGGTATACGAAAGCCTGTTCGCCTTGAACGGCAGCGTCGGGCTGTCCGGAAGCTACCGCACCAAGTTTCGCCAGTCCTACGAAGACGACACCAACTGGGAGAACCTGGTGTTCGGCGACTACCGGTACTCCCAGATGCAGGTCAAGAACCTGCTCGCTTTTAGCTTCTCTCCCTTCTATGACGACCCGCGGCTGCGCGCTTCAAAGCTCTCGTATTCGGTGAACCTGCAGCTGCTGCGCTACACGCTCGATGAGACCGCTTCTACGTTCGGCGATCCGGTATATTGGGTGGCTCCCATGAAATGGGGACCTGAAACCGTCACTCAGCACCAGGCGGAGGCTTTTTTCGGCTGGCAGCCCGGTCAGCAGCTCAATAGTCTGAGCGTGAGCGCGCAGCTTCCGCCCCTGGCCCCCAGTCTCACAGCCAGGGCGGACGTGACCGTCTGGCTATTGCGAACCACGATTACCTCGGTGTTCCGCGAAAACGAACGGCAATGGAACCTGACGCTTCAGGAGATCTTCCAGCCTACCGCGAACATCCGGCTGAGCGAGGAGCTGCAGGCGGATCTGATGGCTGGGCAGTTGACCCGTAGCGTCACTTCGTTCATATGGGGAGGGTTCTCGTCCGCCTTTACGGCTCAGCAGCTTTCCGGCGGTGAGATCGAGCCTGCCTCGATCAGTGCAGCCTACAGGCTGGCGCAGAAAAGTCTGTACTTCTGGAAAAACCGTTCACGACTGGAGGCCGCGATAAACAGTTCCTGGAGCATGAATTTATACCCAAACACCGCTGGTTTTTATGATAATAACTTAATATTTTCATTTAACATGAAATATATTTTATACAAATTTCTCGAATTGTCCGTGACCACAAATTCCTACAACAATAGAACCTATCGGTATTTCCCGGGAATGACAACGGTTTGGATAAACCCCTTAACCGATCTTCTTAAGTCGTTCAATTTTTTTGACATCCAGGATCGTTACGACTCTGCCTTCAAGCTCAAGAACATTGTTGTGGATATGGTTCACCACATGCACGATTGGGACCTGACTCTTCGCTACGAAGGAAAGCCGCTGCTGGAAACCCTTGCGGGGAAACCGACATATACCTGGGCGGACAGCTTCTCCATACTGCTGCAGTGGATTCCTATTCCAGAGATCCGCAGTAACCTGACCGGGAACAAGGACGGGTTCTTCATTCGGGATTGACGCATTCTTTGACGAAGGAGTAGATTTTCAGAGCAAACGGAGGAATATGCCGAAGCACCTTGCCGTCACGCTCAGGAACCCCGAGAGCATGCGGTACCTC
>CAZMWZ010000066.1:2374-13575 GCA_964570045.1 uncultured Spirochaetaceae bacterium | reverse complement strand
TCTTCGTGAAGAAGCGCAAGTCCGGCTTCCTGGAGAGCGCGGTGCAGCTGGCCGCATATCTAGAGAAAGACAACTTCATCTAATACCGCACCATTTATGGACAGCGCCCACATTCGCAACTTCTGCATCATCGCGCACATCGACCACGGCAAGTCCACCCTCGCGGACCGTTTCATCCAGCGCGCCCGCATCGTCTCGGAGCGGGATTTCCACGACCAGATACTGGACAACATGGACATCGAGCGGGAACGGGGGATCACCATCAAGAGCCAGGCGGTGGCCCTGCCATACCGCGCCGCCGACGGGCGGGACTACACCCTGAACCTGGTGGACACCCCCGGGCACGTGGACTTCACCTACGAGGTGTCCCGGGCCATCTCCTCCTGCGAGGGGGCGGTGCTGCTGATCGACGCCACCCAGGGGGTGGAGGCCCAGACCCTGGCCAACCTATACCTGGCCATGGAGCACAACCTCACCGTCGTGCCGGTGATCAACAAGATCGACCTGCCCGGCGCGGACGTGGAGGCGGTGCGGCACCAGATCGACCACGACCTGGGCCTGGATGCCGACGAGGCCCTGCTGGTTTCGGCCAAGCTGGGCACCGGGGTCGACGAGCTGCTGGAGGCCCTGGTCCGTCGCGTGCCGCCGCCGCGCGGAAGCCCCGAGGAGCCCCTGCAGGCCTTGATCTTCGACTCGCACTACGACGCCTACCGGGGGGTGATCATCCACGTCCGGGTGTTCGCGGGGAGCATCCGCGCCGGCCAGATGATCCGCTTCTGGTCCAACGGGGCGGCCTACGAGGTCGACGAAACCGGAATCTTTCAGATCGTGCTGCGCCGCACCCCGGAGTTGAGCGCCGGGGAGGTGGGCTATATCCACGCGGGCATCAAGAACATCGCGGACACGAGGGTGGGGGACACCATCACGAACCACGAGCGGCCCTGCGCCGCACCGCTGCCGGGGTTTCGGGAGGTGAAACCGGTGGTCTTCTCCTCGATCTACCCGGTGGACGCCAACGACTACGAGGAGCTAGCCGGCGGGCTGGAAAAGCTCAAGCTCAATGACGCCTCCCTGGTCTACGAGAAGGACTCCTCGGCGGCCCTGGGCTTCGGCTTCCGCTGCGGTTTCCTCGGGCTGCTGCACCTGGAGATCGTGCAGGAGCGCCTGGAGCGGGAGTTCCAGCTCTCGATCGTGTTCACGGCGCCCTCGGTGCGCTACCGGCTCACCTTGAGGGACGGCCAGGCTTCGTTCATCGACAACCCCGCCAACTTCCCGGACCCCGGACAGATCGAAACCACCGAGGAGCCGTACATCCGGGCCACCATCATCACCCCGGCCGTCTACCTGGGCGGCATCATCCCCCTGTGCCTGGAAAAGAGGGGCGAGCAGAAGAGCCTGACCTATTTGGACACCAAGCGCGTGGAGCTGAGGTACGAGTTGCCCCTGGCCGAGATCGTGTTCGACTTCTACGACCGCCTCAAGTCCCTGAGCCGAGGCTACGCCTCCTTCGACTACGAGGTCGGGGACTACCGGGCCACGGACATCGTCAAGCTGGACATCCTGCTCAACGGCAAGCCCGTGGATGCCCTGGCGCAGCTGGTGTTCCGAGAGAACGCCTACCGCCGGGCCCGCAACGTGTGCGAGAAGCTGCGCGAGGAGATCCCCCGGCAGCAGTTCAAGATCGCCATCCAGGGGGCCATCGGCAGCCAGATCATCGCCCGGGAAACCGTCTCCCCATTCCGCAAGGACGTCACGGCGAAGTGCTACGGCGGGGACATCACCCGCAAGCGCAAGCTGCTGGAAAAGCAGAAGGAGGGCAAAAAGCGCATGAAGATGGTCGGCGAAGTGGAGTTGCCCCAGAGCGCGTTTCTGTCCGTGCTGAAAACCTCCGAGGACTGAAAGCTTGGCCGCCGGGCGGAAGCGCGCGCGCTGCGCCATCGTCGGGCTGGGGCGCATCGGCTCGACCCTGGAGGAGGACCGGCTGCGGGAGAAGCCGGCCAGCCACGCCGGGGCGGTCGCCGCCAGCCGGGACTGCCTGCTCGTGGCCGGTTGTGACCTGCGGGCGGACCGCCGCGAGGCCTTCGCCCGCCGCTGGGGATGCCGCAGCCTCTACGCGGAGGCTCGGCAAATGATCCAGCGCCACACCCCCGACATCCTGCACCTGGCCACCCCGCCCGAGAGCCACCTGGAGCTGGTCCGCCTGGCGGCGGCGGCAGGGGTGCCCGTGGTGATCTGCGAGAAGCCACTGGCCCCGAGCAGCGCCGAGGCGCGGGAGGCCGTGAGCCTGTGCCGGGCCGCAGGCACCGCCCTGCTGGTCAACCACGAAAGGCGCTATTCCCGCGACTACCTCCTGGCGCGGGAGCTGGTCCACAGCGGGGGATTCGGCGAACTGGCTTCCATCTCGGGCAGGCTGCACATGGGAGGCAGCCAGCCGCCGGCGGAAATCCTGTGGCGCGACGGCACCCACCTGCTCGACGCCTTGCGCTTTCTCACGGGAGGCGAGATCGAGGTGAGTCACGCCGCCGGCGATCCCGCGGCGGCGGGCGGAGCGCTCCAGGTCCTGTTCCGGGCCGGGGGGGTGCCGGGCAGCCTGGAGGCGAGCGGAGGCTTCGAGCCCCTGGTCTTCGAACTGGACCTTTTTTTCACCCGCGGCCGTCTGCGCGTCGGCAACGGGCTGTACGAGGAGTGGCTGAGCGTCCCCAGCCCGTTCTACGAGGGCTTCCACTCCCTGCGCCGCCTGCGCGTCCCCGCGCCGCGCCGCAGCGGCTACTTCCGGGGAATGCTGGCGGACGCGGTCGGGGTGCTGCGGCAGCCTGGACGGCGTCCCGTTTCCGACGGGCAGGACGGGCTGGCGGCCGTGGAAGCGATCGAGGAGATACTCCGGCGCTGCGGGCCGGGCCCCGAGTCCGCTATCTAAGCGCGCCGCAGTAGCGGGCTAGTGCGCCGCAGTAGCGGGCTAAGCGCCCAGGCGCTCCAGGAGCCCGCGCAGCCAGCGGGCGTTGGCCAGGCCCAGCGCCAGGTTGCCCCTGTCGGCCAGGCGCTCCGGGTCCGCCTCGGGGGTGGCGAGGAGCACGTAGTCCACGGCCTTCAGGCCCGCGGCGGTCCCTGCGCCCCGAGCCAGCGCCCCCTGCAGCTCGCCCTCCGCTTCTCGTAGCAGCTCCACCTCCCGCTTCAGGAAGGCGCGCACCTCGCCGGGCTCCGGACGGAACGGCCGCGGGAGTTGGGCGGGGGGCCAGGGGCCTGCGGCCAGCAACGACTCCAGTTCTCCGGCCGAGCTCAAGCACCGGGCGCCCGTTTCCAGCCCCTCCGGGCCCAGGTCGTAGAGCCTGCCGCTGCCCGCCGTCAGGGCGCGAAGCTGCAGGGCATAGGAGCGCAGCACCAGGTCGCTCGCGTACTGCCTGCCTCCTTTGCCCGCCACCCGCAGCCGGGGGCGGGCGGCAAGGGCCTCGAAGCCGCTCATGCCCATGGGCAGAAGGCGCGAGCAGCCTCCCAGGGCGCGGCGGTGCGAGGGGGCGCCGCGGGCGTGCGTCCTGCCGCCGGGGTAGCTGAAGTCCAGGCCGGCGAGCACCACCGGCCCCGCGGTCAGCGACAGGGCCGCCTGCACCGCCGTCACGCCTACCGAGCCCAGGGGCGGCAGCTCCGGGGGGAGCAGCCCCGCGGCCTTGAGGCGGTCGAAGAGGGCCAGCGGGTGGAAGCGGGTGGCGAACGCCAGGCGCCGGGGGAACAGCCTGAGCACCGCGGGGCAGGAGCACAGGTCGCACAGGAGGGTCAGGGACGGGTCACGGAACGGCAGGAAATCCTCCAGGTTGTAGAGCTGCCCGTCCAGGGCGTATACCCAGTCGGGGGCCAGGCCCGCGTCGGCCAGGACCGGCAGGGCCGTATCCACGCACAGCAGCGTCAGCCGGGGACGGGACCGCGCGATCTGCGGGAGTGCCGCCTCCAGGGAAGGCCCCGCCCCGGCCACCAGGATCGGGCGGGCAAGCTCCAGGGCAGGGGCCTCACCGCCGGAGGCCAGCGTCACCAGGTTGGTGAACAGGTTGCGGAGCCACAGCCGGGACATGTGCGCCAGGGTGATCCGGTTCTGCCAGAACCGGCGGATCTCCTCCTCGAGGGCTTCCCGGATGGCGTCGTAGCCCGTCCTGTCCAGATGGTAGGAGCCGCAGAGGGCCACCACCTGCACGCGGCGGAAACGGTGCAGCCCCAGCCCCCGGGCGGCGGCGACCGCCTGCTCCCGGCTGGAAGTGCGCAGCACCGTGAGGCGCGGATCCGGCGGCAGGGGAAAGCCCGCGGCCAGCGCGGCCAGCTTCGGGTCCGCCTCCAGGCAGAGCACCCGGCCGCGCGCCGGGAGCCGGTCCAGCAGGGTCTGCAGGCCGTAGCCCAAGCCCAGCCCCGGCACGAGGACCAGGGAGCGTTCGTCGAGCCGGGCGGCGGCGGCGCGGCGGCGCGCCCCCTCGCGCGGCTCAGAGGAGGAGTAGAGGTTTTTTCCGCGGTACAGAACGGTGAGGCCCCTCCCGGTATCCTCCAGGAGGGGCTCGTCCTCGGTCATTCGCCCTTGGTCGGCTGGGCGGTGTACACGTGCGTATAGAAGGTTTCTTGGAAGTTGTCCTTCAGGTATTCCGGCTTCAGGAGTCCTGCCTGCAGGTCCGCCTCCAGCGCTTGCCTGGCGAAATAGGCGTAATATTCCTCGGTGAGGGCCAGCTGCTCCTCCGGCGGTTGGCGGATCTCGTCCAGCTTGAGCACGATCACCTGGTCGTCCAGGAGCACGGCTTCGGAGACGTCCCCCGGGGCGAGGCGGAAGGCCTTCAGGAAGAAATCCTCATTGGAGGCCGCGGAGGAGATGTCGGTCGCCTGGGCGAGTGAGCGCACGGGGGCCAGGAAGTAGATGCCCTGGAAGTTGAGCGGGAAATATTCGGTCTGCTCGGCCTTCAGGTTCTGGCTGAGGGCCGCACCCAGGAAGCCGATGTCCCGGGTGCGCAGGCGGAAGGCGTCCGCCTTTTTCACGAAGTAGTCCTCCACCTGGCCCTTCTCGTAGCGCATCACGTAGCCGCGCACCACCTGCAGGGTCTCCGCGTCGCTCAAATCCGGGCGCAGGGTCGGGGAGTCGCAGCGGTAGATCATCCAGCCATAGCGGCTCTTCAGCACGCTCGACAGGGCACCCTCCGGGAGCGACATTACGGCTTCCAGCGGCTCCTTGGCCTCGAACTCCTGCTCTAGATCAAAGAAATAGCGCCAGCCGGCATCCCCCCCCTTCTCCGCGTAGGAGTCCTTGGAATGGGCGCGGGCCAGCTCTTCAAAGCTGGAGGAGCGGTCCTCCAGCTTCCGGCGGATCTCCCGCGCCTCGCTCTCGCTGGATTTGACCAGGATCTGGCTCAGCTTGATACGACGGAAGCGGTCCAGGTTCTTATCGCCGAAGGCCTTGAGCTCCTCGTCGGGGAAGCCCGTGAAGGGGAAGCTGACGAAGGAGAACTTGCGCTGGGCGGAGATCAGGCCCTTGAAGAACTCCACCTCCTTCTGGCTGTAGCGCGGATTCACCAGCAGGTCGCGCTGGACCTGCTCGTCCAGGAGCTGCTCGCGGAACAGCTTGCGGTAGGAGTACTTGTCGGCGTTGGAGGTCGCGCGGTAGCGCTCCTCGTTGAAAACCCCGCCGTAGCTCCACGGGCCGGACTGGATCAGGGCCTTGTCCACCCGGTCTTCGGAGACCCAGGCCCCGGCGCTGCCGGCCTCCGCGAGGAAGGCCAGGTGCATCACCGTCTGGTCGAAGGCGGTCCTCCAGACCTGGTAGGCCACGGCTTCCAAGTCCTCCTGGCCCTGGTTGCGGGAGCGCAGCTGCTCGTTGACCTGGCCGACGCGCTCGGCGAAGAAGTTGGCGGCGTAGTACTCGACGGGTTTACCCCTGTAGGTGCCGAACTCGATCTTTCCTCCGGCGCCGCGCAACCCACCGCGCGCCGCGGGGGTGCCGATGAAGGTCACGACGATCACGACCAGGATCGCCACGCTCAGGGCGTAGATGACCGGGTGGCGCTCGCGCTTCTTTTCGACGACGTTTTCTTTGTTCTCATCCTTGCGGCGCATCGCGCGCCGGAATTCTCGTGACGGCATATGGGTGCCACCTTAGCACTGTTGCCCGGGCCTGTCAATTCAGGCGGCGAAGCCCGCTACTGCGGCGCGCAGGCCGGCTTGACAGGGGGGCGCCCCGGCAATTATATTGATCTTCGATCTGGGGGCGTGGCGAAGTCTGGTTATCGCGCCGGCCTGTCAAGCCGGAGATCGCGGGTTCAAACCCCGTCGCTCCCGAACCCCCCCCTTCGAGGGGGGCTTTCCCCCTGCAAATCGGGCTGTAGCGCAGTGGTTAGCGCGCTCGGTTCGGGACCGAGAGGCCGACAGTTCAAATCTGTCCAGCCCGACTCCCCTTGTGCTTTTTGAAGTTTTTCTCTGGGAAAGCCGAAGATTGGGGTAGGCTCCCCAATGACACGAACCGGCGCCCTGTTCTGCCTGGTCCTCCTGCTCGGGGCCCTGCCGCTGGCGGGGGAGGAAACCTACGTGCTGGCCAAGGGAGACACCCTGTA
Organism: uncultured Spirochaetaceae bacterium; assembly: GCA_964570045.1. Lineage (GTDB taxonomy): Bacteria > Spirochaetota > Spirochaetia > SZUA-6 > DRHE01 > MIBK01. Next base: position 7,009 of record CAZMWZ010000066.1, on the reverse strand, counting down.
CCGGGTTTCCCGGCGCTTCGAGGTGCCCGTCGCCGTCCTCCAGTCCTACAACCGGATCAAAGACCCCGCCGCGCTGCGCGAGGGCACCCCGATCCGCATCCCTTCGTTCTACCGGGTCCGCAAGGGAGACACCCTGTACAGCATCGCCCGCGACCACGCAGTGGGGCTGGCGGACTTGCAGAAGTTGAACGGGGTGGCCGAGGCGGCCGCCTTGAGCGTCGGCCGCAGGCTCTTCCTGCCCCCCGGGGCCCGCAGCACGCAGCCTGAAAGCCCCCAACCCGCAGTCCCCGCGCCCGGCCCCGTGCTCTGGCCGCACCCGGGAAAGCGTGAGGCGCTCGCCGGCAGGATCACCGGCGCGGTCATCTACGGGGCGGCGGGCGACCGGGTCCTGTCGGTTTCCGCCGGCCGGGTGGTGTGGGTCGGTCCCTACCGGGGCTTCAGCCGCGTGGTTCTCATCGAGTCGGAAAACGGCTATACTTGGGTCTACGGCGGCAATGAAGAGACGCTGGTGGCGGTGGGGGACCGCGTGCGTCAGGGCACGCAGATAGGCCTGCTCGGCAGGAACGCCCATCAGGGCATCCCGCAGCTGTACTTCCTGGTGTATCGTGACGGCGTTCCAGTGGATCCCTCACAAGCTCCCCGGAGCTGAGAGTGGAGAACGGGAACCTAAACCCGCAGGAGCACGAAGAACAGCGCACCCTTTTGCAGGAAGGCCTCCCACCGGAAGCCGACCCGCTGGCGCTTTACCTGAGCCAGATCGCCCGCTACGGGCTGCTCTCGCCGGCGGAGGAACTGGAGATCGGCGAACGGATCTCCCGCAACCGCGGCCGGCTGGAGCGGCTGCGCCGTCAGCTGGACCGGGGGCAGTTCGGGCGGCAGGAGTACGCGCGGGAGAAGTCCCGCCTGGATCACCAGCAGGTGCGGCTGAAGCACCGCATGATCAACGCCAATCTGCGCCTGGTGGTGGCCATCGCCAAGCGCTACCAGTATCGGAGCCTCAGCCTGTTGGACCTGATCGACGAGGGGAACATCGGGTTGATCGAAGCCGTGGAGCGCTTCGACTACCGCAAGGGCTGCCGGTTCACGACCTACGGCACCTGGTGGATACGCCAGGCCGTAATCAAGGCGCTGGCGGACAAGGGGCGGATGATCCGGATCCCGATCCACATGCTGAACACGATCAAGAAGTGCTACCTGGTGGCCAAGTACCTGACCCAGGAGCTCGGGCGGGACCCTTCCAGGGAGGAGCTGGCGCGGTACATGCACCTGAAGGTGGACAAGATCACGCTGGTGGAGAAGCTCACGCAGGACATCACCTCCCTGGATCTGGCCGTCGATGAGGAGAACGTGACCCGCCTCGCCGACCTGATCCGAGACAACGCCACACCGGCGCCCTTCGAGTGCGCCTTCACCCTGGCGCTGCAGGACACCCTGGCCGAGGTGCTGCGGCACCTGAGCCGGCGGGAGGCCCGCATCATAAGGCTGCGCTTCGGCCTGAACGGGGAGGGCCCCCACTCGCTGGAGGAGACCGGGCGCCTGCTGGGCATCACCCGCGAGCGGGTCCGCCAGATCCAGGAGAAAGCCGTGGGCAAGCTGCGCTGCCAAAAGCACATCCTCGAGCTGCGCGCTCTCTGGGAAGACGAATGACCTTGCGCTTCTCCGCCCCCCGCGGTATCGGGGGGGTGATGGCGCCCCCGCCCGACAAGTCGATAACCCATCGCGCCCTGCTGCTGGCGGGGCTGGCCGGCGGGGTGAGTCGCCTCGCCAACCCTCTGGCCACCGGGGACTGCCTGTCCACCCGCGCTTGCCTCGGGGAGCTGGGGATCGCCGTGGAGGAGGACCCGCGGGATGGCTCCTGGCTGGTGGCCGGCCGGGGCTTGAACGGCCTGGTCGAACCCGCCGCCGTGCTGGACGCCCAGAACTCCGGAACCACCATCCGCCTGCTGGCCGGCGTGCTGGCCGGTCAGCCAATGCACGCGGTGCTAAGTGGCGACGCCTCGCTGCGCGCCCGGCCCATGTTGCGGGTCGTGGAGCCCCTGCGGGCCATGGGAGCGCGCATCGAAGGCCGCCAGGGCGGCAGGCTCGCCCCGCTGAGCCTGCTCGCCGGCACAGGGACGCTACGCGCCCTGCGCTACGACTTGCCGGTGCCCAGCGCCCAGGTGAAGAGCGCGCTGCTGCTGGCCGCGCTGCGCGCCGACGGGGAGTCCAGCCTGGGCGGGGCCCTGGCCTCCCGGGACCACACCGAGCGGCTGCTTGAATTTCTGGGCATGCCCCTGAGACGGGAGGCCGACCGGATCGTGGTCACGCCTCGGCCCTCGCTCCCGGCTTTCGAGCTGGAGGTGCCCGGCGACCCCTCCTCTGCGGCATTCTTTCTGGCCGCCGCCCTGGTGAGCGGCCGGGAACTGGAGGTGACCGGCTGCGGGTTGAACCCCACCCGCCTGGGTTTCGTGGAGGTGCTGCGCCGCATGGGCGCGCGGGTGGAGGCGCTCGCCGAGGCTCAGAGCGGCGGGGAGCCCGTCGGGCGCCTGCGCCTGGAGCCGGGTCGGCTCACGGGCACGACGGTGGAAGCCGGGGAGGTGCCCGCCCTGATCGACGAGGTCCCCCTGATCGCGGTCTTGGGGGCCTTCGCCCGCGGCTGCACCCGGGTCCGCGGCGCCGGGGAGCTGAAGCACAAGGAGTCCGACCGCCTCCAGGCCGTGCGCCGCCTGCTCGCAGCCGTGGGCGGCAGGGTGGAGCTGGTGGAAGACGGTTTCGCAGTGGAAGGCCCGCAGGCCCTGTCTACCGGCATTGTGGACTCGGGGGGGGACCACCGCATCGCCATGGCCGCCGCGGTGCTGGCCGTCGGCATCCCCCGAGGAGTGGAGGTGCGCGGTTTCGAAGCCGCCGCCGTTTCCTTCCCTGACTTCCTCGCCACCTACCGGGCTCTCGGGGGCAGGGCCGAATGAGCGAGGCGTTCATCTTCAAGTTCGGCGAATTTCAGACCCGCGTGGTCTTCACGAGCCAGGGCCTGGAGTCGGTCTGGCAGGAGCCGGGCAGCCTGGCCGTGTTCGACCGCAACGTGCACAGGCTCCACGGGGGCGGGGCCGCCCGCGCCGTGATCCTGCCTGCGGGCGAAGGGGCCAAGGCCTGGCGGTGGGCCGAGAGGATTCTGGCCGCGGCCTTGGAGGCGGGGCTGGGGCGAGACGGCCGAATTGTCGGGGTCGGGGGAGGTGTAGTCTGCGACCTCGCCGCCTTCGCCGCCTCCCTGTACATGCGCGGCTGCCACCTTACGCTGGTGCCGACCACGCTGCTGGCCATGGTCGACGCGGCCCTGGGCGGCAAGACAGCCGTCAACCTGGGAAGCGCCAAGAACCTGGTCGGTACCTTCTATCCGGCCGAGGAGCTGCGCATCCGGATCCCCGTACTGGCCACGCTCCCCGAGCGCGAGCTGCGCTGCGGGCTGGCCGAGGCGATCAAGACCGCGCTGCTGGGGGACCCCGGCCTGCTGGAGCTGCTGCGCTCCCGGCGCACGGACCTGCTGCTGGGAGACCCGGCGGCGCTGGAGGAGACTGTCTTCCGCTGCCTTGCCGTAAAGGGGCGGATCGTGGAAAATGACTTGCGCGAGACCGGCGGCCGGGCGGTGTTGAACCTGGGGCACACCTTCGCCCACGCCCTGGAGTCCGCGACCGGCTTCCGCCGTTTCCGGCACGGCGAGGCCGTGGCCTGGGGCTTAGGGCGGGCGCTGGCGCTCGGAGTGCGTCTCGGGATCACCGAGCGGCCGCTGGCCAGAGAGGTGGCGGCCATGTTGGCGGGGTACGGCTTCAGCCTGGAAAACCCTCCGGGGCTTGAGCCGCGCACCCTGCTGGCCGCCATGCGCTCGGACAAGAAGCGGCGTGAAGGGGCCTTGCGCTTCGTGCTCCTGCGCGGCGTCGGCCGGCCGGAAGTCCGGGCGGTGGAGGAGGAGCCGGTCCTGGCGGCGTTGAGCTCAGGAGGGGGGGATCAATGAAGATCGAGAAGGACCTTTTCAAGAAATTCGTGAAAGCCTACGAGCCGGGGCAGGTGATCTTCAAGGAAGGGGACCCCGGCGAGCAGATGTTCATCATCATCCAGGGGGCCGTGGAGATCCGCAAGCGCACCACGGCCAGCACCGCCAAGACCTTGAGCACCTTCAAGCCCGGCGACGTGTTCGGCGAGATGGCCCTCATCGAGAACAAGCCCCGCTCAGCCACCGCCATCGCCACCACGGCCTGCCGCATGCTGGTGATGAACGAGCCCCTGTTCCTGTCCATGATCGAGCGCAACCCGGACTTCGCCCGGAAGATGATCCTGGTGCTCTCCGAGCGCCTGCGAAAGAGCAACCTGCTGATCCAGAACCTGACCATCACGAACCGCGAAAACCAGATCCTGGCGGGGCTGCGCCAGTTCGCCGTGGAGAAGGGGACGGCCACCTTCAAGGGCCACCGGGTCAAGGTAGCCGAGTTCCTGGAGTGGGCCGGCACCCACCTGGGGCTGGAGGTCAAGGAGATCACCGCGGTGGTCCAGGAGTTCCAGCGCCGCGGCGTGGTCGGCCGCTCGGCCCTGGGTAGGGAAGAGGTGATCGTCGACTTGCAGAAGGTGGCGGTCTAGCAACCGCCGGCTGCTGCTAATGCAGCAGCG